>RECK01000087.1 GCA_007694055.1 Wenzhouxiangella sp. | reverse complement strand
GCCAGGCCCTGAGCGGCCGGATACCACCCGGTGCATCTTCCACCCCTTCCAATCTCTTTTGCACCAGCTGGCAGCAAGCAAAAGCGCTCCCGGCTCCAGACAGGCAAAACCGCGTTTACATCAAAGCATAAAGTCTTGTGCAGCTGCCGCCAGCTCTCTGCACAAACAAAGCCCATGCCCGGCTCTGCGTACTCAGTGCTTTTCGGGCAATCAGGTGTTTGCGGGATCCGGATATAACCAAAAAGCCAGGCCGACCTCGAAGCCAGGACGGTCCGGACACTGAGACACGACGCTAATCAGGAAGGGAAAAGGGTTGGGCTGATCAGCCTACGGTGAAGCTTTCGCCGCAGCCACATTCACCGACAACGTTGGGGTTGCGGAAACGGAATTCACGGGTCAGGCCCTCATGGACGAAGTCCACGGTGGTGCCGGCCACCATGGCCATGGCTTTTTCCGCGACCAGAACCTTGAGACCCTGGCTTTCGAAAACCCGGTCACTGGCCTCGGCTGCCCGCGCGATCCCGACATCGTAGGCCCAGCCGGAACAGCCGGTACGGCGCACATCGACGCGCAGACCAAGACCGCCGTCGCGAGCCATGAACTCCCGTACCCTGGCTGCGGCCGGCTCGGTCAGCTCAACACCCGGGTTTGCGGTATCAGATTCAGTTTGTGTGCTCATGTCCAGTATTATTGCGTCTTCGCTTTCGCTATTCAATGATTTCCAAGGATTCACAAAGCTCATGCAGACAGCAAGTGTACGCCAGGTGCTCGGCGGTGAGATCACGGCAGGTACGAAAATCACGGTCCAGGGCTGGGTACGAACCCGGCGCGATTCCAAGGCCGGCTTTTCCTTCATTCACCTAAACGACGGCTCCAGCTTTGGCAATCTGCAGCTGGTGGCCGGAAAGGACCTGCCGAACTACGAGGACGAAATCCTGCGCCTGACCAGCGGAGCCTCGCTGAGCTGCACGGGCCTGGTTGTGGAGTCCAAGGGCCGCGGCCAGAGCCTCGAAATTCAGGCCGAAACCATCGAGGTCCTGGGCCTGGTCGACGACCCGGACACCTATCCCATCCAGCCCAAGCAGCATTCCTTCGAATTCCTGCGCACGGTCGCGCACCTGAGGCCCAGAACCAACACCTTTGGGGCCGTAACCCGGGTCCGTCATGCGGCGGCCCGTGCCATCCATGAGTTCTTCGACCAGGAGGGCTATTACTGGATCAACACCCCCATCATCACCGCCTCGGATGCCGAGGGCGCCGGTCAGATGTTCCGGGTCTCGACCCTGGACATGATGAACCTGCCGCGGACCGAGTCAGGCGAGCCTGATTTCAGCAAGGACTTTTTTGGCCGCGAAACCTTTTTGACCGTTTCCGGGCAGCTCAATGTCGAGGCCTTCTGCCTGGCCATGAGCAAGGTCTACACTTTCGGCCCGACTTTCCGTGCCGAAAACTCCAACACCACCAGACATCTGGCCGAATTCTGGATGGTCGAGCCAGAGGTCGCGTTTGCCGATCTGAACGACCTGGCGACCCTGGCCGAGGATTTCCTGAAGTTCGTATTCGCACGCGTGCTCGAGCGCTGCGGCGAAGACATGGCGTTTTTTGCCGAGCGGATCGAGCCGCAGGCGATCAGCCGTCTGGAGACGCTGGTCGATAGCCGGTTCGTGCGCATGGATTATGGCGAGGCGGTGAAGATTCTCCAGGCCAGCGGGCAGAAGTTCGACTACAAGCCCGAATGGGGTGTGGATCTGCAGACCGAGCACGAGCGTTACCTGACCGAGAAGCACTGCAAGGCCCCGGTCGTGGTGATGAACTACCCGACCGAGATCAAGGCCTTCTACATGCGTCTGAACGAGGGCGAAAAGACGGTCGCCGCGATGGATGTATTGGCGCCGGGAATTGGCGAGATCATCGGCGGCAGCCAGCGCGAGGAGCGCCTGGATGTACTGACCCGACGGATGGCCGAGCACGGACTGGACGCCGAAACCTACAAGTGGTTTATCGATCTGCGTCGCTACGGCAGCGTTCCGCATGCCGGATTCGGCCTGGGCTTCGAACGTCTGCTCAACTACGTCACCGGCCTCGGCAATATCCGTGACGTCATCCCCTACCCGCGCACCCCGGGCAGTGCGCCGTTCTGAAGATCCGGGAGGCAGCATGAATATCAACCTGACAGGCAAACATGCCCTGGTGTGCGGGGCCAGCCGGGGAATCGGCAGGGCCTGCGCCGAACTCCTGGCCAGCATGGGTGCAACAGTCACCATCGTGGCCCGCGACCGGGAGCGTCTCGAACAGGTATCCGAGAACCTTTCTCGCCACAAAAGCCAGCAACATCAGATAGTAACTGCTGATTTCTCGAATCCTGACGAAGTCAGAGATCGGTTCCGCAGCTGGCTCGAAGCGACACCGGTGGAAATCCTGGTCAACAATAGCGGTGGTCCGCCGCCTGGCCCGATTGCCGCGGCCGATGGTGAGGAGTTTCTGGCCGGCATGCGCGCCCACCTGCTGTGCAACCAGCATCTGGCCCAGGCCGCCCTGCCGGGCATGCGCGCGGCCGGCTATGGTCGCATCGTCAATATCATTTCAACCTCCGTGTATGAGCCGATCCCGGGCCTGGGCGTATCGAACACGGTGCGCGCCGCCGTGGCCGCCTGGGCCAAAACCCTCTCTGCCGAGCTGGCGCCGGAAGGCTTTACCGTCAACAATGTTCTGCCCGGTTTCACTGCCACCGATCGGCTGGCCGCCCTGATTCGCGGCCGCGCCGAAAAGTCCGGGCACAGCGAAGATGATGTCGCCACTGACATGCGAGCCTCGGTGCCCATGGGTCGCTTTGGCGAAGCCACCGAGATCGCCAACGCGGTGGCCTTCCTGGCCTCGCCGGCGGCCTCCTACGTTACCGGGGTAAGCCTGGCCGTCGATGGCGGGCGCCTGAAATCCTTGTGAAGACCCTGGCCAATTTCATTGACGGCCAGCGCAAGCCGCCGGCATCCGGCATTTACCTTGACGACGTCGAACCGGCTACCGGCAATCTGCTGGCCCGAATTCCGGACTCGACTGCTGTCGATGTGAACGAGGCCGTCGCAGCTGCCGCTCGGGCTTTTCCCGAATGGTCCGGTTTGCCGATCGCCGCCCGGGCCGAGTGTCTGCAACGACTGGCAGGCTTGATTCAGGCCAACGCTTTGGAACTGGCCAGACTCGAGTCCACGGACACCGGCAAGCCGCTGCAGCTGGCGCTGGATGTTGACATGGCCAGGGCACAGGCCAACCTGCAATTCTTTGCAGGTGCCATGACGCACTGGACCAGTACTTGTCACGATATGGGCCCGGTCGGCTTCAACTACACGCGTCGCGAAGCGTTGGGGGTGGTCGCGCTGATAACGCCCTGGAACCTGCCGCTTTACCTGCTGACCTGGAAGCTTGCCCCGGCCCTGGTAACCGGAAACACGGTGGTGGCCAAGCCGTCCGAACTCACCCCGCTGACCGCCGATGCCCTGTGCGAGCTGGCTCGTGAGGCTGGCATTCCGCCCGGCGTGTTCAACCTGGTCCACGGCAGCGGCAACAGCTGCGGCCAGGCCCTGGTCGACCACCCGGACATTCGCGCCATTTCTTTCACCGGGGGCACGACAACTGGCAGACGCATTGCAACTTCTGTGGCGCCGCGCCTGATCAAGACATCACTGGAACTGGGGGGAAAGAATCCCGCGCTGGTTTTCGATGACGCCGATCTGGAAAGCACCCTGCCAGGCCTGGTCCGAGCCGGGTTTACCAATCAGGGCCAGGTCTGTCTTTGCAGTTCACGCTTACTCGTGCACGAATCAATCCACGATCAGCTGGTTTCCCGACTCGCCGATCTGGTCGCTGCACTGCGTGTCGGCGACCCGACAGCTGGCGATACCGATCAGGGCGCGCTCATTTCGCGCGCCCACCAGCGCAAAGTACTGTCTTTCATCGAGCATGCCCGCGACCAGGGAGGACAGATTCTGTGTGGCGGCCAGGCAGTGCAACCTCCCGGTCGCTGCAACCAGGGCTATTTTGTCGCTCCCACGGTAATCACTGGACTTCCGGCTGACTGCCGCCTGCACCGCGAAGAGATCTTCGGTCCGGTCGTGACCGTGCAAGGCTTCGCCGATGAAGACGAGGCAATCGCCCTGGCCAACGCGGTCGATTACGGTCTCTCGGCTACCGTATGGACTGGCCAATTGCGCCGCGCCCACCGAGTCGCGGCCCGCCTGCAGACGGGCATCGTCTGGATCAACAACTGGCTGGTCCGTGACCTGAGGACACCGTTCGGGGGCATGAAGGACTCCGGGCTGGGACGCGAAGGCGGTGAATGGTCGCTGGCGTTCTTCACCGAAACCAAGAACGTTTTCGTCGACGGCAACTGATCACCAGGACAGCTGGGCGGGCTGGATATTGGCGGTTATACTTGTCATCTAGCGCCGCGCCGGGCCGCGCGGATTCGGAACGATTGGCATGTCCAGCCGTTTGTTCCAGAGAAAATGGAAGGAGTCTGTCATGCTGCGTTCGGTTGATTTGAGCGATTACATTCACAAAAACCCGGCCAAGGCACTGGCCGATGATCGCCTGTTCGACGCGATTGACCTGATTACCGACAACCGACTGACCGGCGTCTGCGTGGTCACGGAAAAAGAAGAATTGGTGGGCATCCTCTCGGAGATGGATTGCCTTCGGGCCGTGATCGCCGCCACCTACAATGACACTGCCGACGTTGGCCGGGTCAGTGACTTCATGACCCGCGGCGTGCAAACCTGCCAGCTGCACGATAACGTGGTCGATGTTGCCAACGACATGGTCGCCAAGGGCCATCGACGCCGCCCGGTAGTCGATGAAAACGGAAAGCTGATCGGCCAGATCAGTTGTCGCCAGATCCTGCGCGTGGTTTCAATGTTCAACCGTCGCAAAACTCGCTGAACGAAACACCCAGGGCAAATCAGGCGGACTGGACCCGGTGAATAGTCACTGCTCCACCGCCACCGATCCCGGGCGGACTGCCCTGACCAGCCGGCACAATCACCCAAAGCTCATGCGCAGCGCAGATAATTGCGCGCGAGCGTGAATGGATCTTTGGGATGAATTACCGCAGAATCATTGTGTTGGGCATCTTCCTGGTGCTCCAGTCAAGCACCGCGCAGGCACTGGACGTGATCGTGGCACGGGCCGTTTCCGTCGAGCTGGCTGACCCAATAGAGGCTCTGGGCACCCTGCGCGCCAATGAATCGGCGGATCTGACTTCATCGATTACTGAAATCATTTCCGAGATCAGATTCAGCGATGGAGAGCGCGTCACGGCCGGCGATGTGCTCGTTGCATTGACCAACCGCGAACAACTCGCCGAACTGGCCTCGGCAGAGGCCAGTGTCGAAGAGGCGCGGCGGCAATATCAGCGGGTCCAGGATCTCGCCGGGCGCGGGCAGGAATCACGCGCCGTCCTCGATCAGCGTCAGCGCGAACTCAACACGGCGCTGGCCCGCCTGCAAGGCGTTGAGGCGCGGCTCAGCGACCGCCTGATCGTCGCTCCTTTCGATGGTGTTCTGGGCTTGCGCAACGTGTCGGTTGGTTCCCTGCTCACCCCGGGCACCATCGTTACGACCATTCTTGACGACTCGGTGATGAAACTGGACTTCTCGGTGCCAGAGCGCTTCCTCGCCCTGGTCGAGCCCGGACTCGACATCGAGGCGCGGTCGAGTGCCTTTCCGGACGAGAGGTTTACCGGGCATGTCATCGGTCTCAGCAACCAGGTCGATCCGGTCACCCGATCTTTCCGGGTGCGTGCCGAGATCCCGAACGAGCGACTGGCGCTGCGACCGGGCATGTTGATGAACGTGGTTCTGAAAACAGGCTCGCGCCAGGGTCTGACCATTCCGGAAGAAGCCGTGCTCAGCCGCGGCCGCGATCACTATGTTTTCGTTGCCGACGTTGAAGAAGATACCCGCGTGCGTCGGCGCGACGTTGAACTGGGTGCCCGCTACCCGGGTTTCGTGGAGATTCGTTCGGGTCTGAGTGAAGGTGAAAGTGTCGTCATTCACGGCGGCTTTCGACTTTCCGACGGAGATCGAGTCAGGGTGCGTGCGGAACTCGAGCGCGGCCAGTCACTGGCCGCGATCCTGGCTGGAACCGGCGAATCATGATTCTTTCAGACCTGGCCGTCACGCGGCCGGTTCTGGCATCGGTTGGCGCCCTGCTACTGGTCATTTTCGGCCTGGTGTCCTTCCAACTGCTGCCGCTGCGCGAGTATCCGGACATCGACCCGCCGGTAGTGTCGATCGAGACCCGCTATCCCGGCGCATCGGCCAGCGTGGTCGATACCCAGATCACCGAACGGATCGAGGAATCCATTGCCGGCATCGAGGGTATCGAGTTCATCGAGTCGCAGAGCCGCGATGGCCAGTCGAGCATATCGATTCGCTTCTCGCTGCGCCGGGATGTGGACGCAGCCGCCAACGATGTGCGTGATCGCGTCGCCAGGGTACTGCGCCTGCTGCCCGATGAGGCCGATCCGCCCGAAGTGAGCCGAGTGGATGCCAACGCCGATGTCATCGTCTGGTGGAACCTCGCCGGCGAAGGCTGGAGCACACCCGAACTGACTGACTACGCCGAGCGATTCCTGGTCGATCGGTTCTCCGTGATCGACGGGGTTGCCCAGGTTCGAGTCGGCGGTGCCCAGAGCTTCGCCATGCGAGTCTGGCTGGATCGCGATGCCCTGGCCGCGCGCGGCCTGACCGTAAGCGACGTCGAAAGCGCCCTGCGGGCGGAAAACGTCGAGCTGCCGGCGGGGCGAATCGAGTCGCGCACACGTCAGTTCAGCGTACGCGTTGCGCGTCAATTCAACCAGGCCGAGGATTTCGCCCGCCTGGTCCTGTTTCGCGGTGATGACGGTTACCTGGTTCGCCTGGGCGACATTGCCCGGGTCGAGCGCGGCACGGTCGAGGATCGCACCTTGTTCCGTGGCAACGGTGAACCCATGATCGGCCTCGGCATCATCCGGCAATCCACCGCCAACACGTTGGAAGTGGCCCGACTGGTCCGCGCCGAGGTAGAACGACTCAACCAGGAACTGCCCGACGGGCTGGCCTTGTTGCCCAGCTTTGACTCGTCCGTGTTCATCGAGGGCGCGGTACGGGAGGTCTACCGCACGCTGTTTATTGCCATCTGCCTGGTCATACTCACCATTTTCGTGTTCCTCGGTTCCATCCGGGCCATCCTGGTGCCGGCAGTGGCCGTTCCGGTGGCGCTGATATCGACCTTCATTGCCTTGAGCCTGTTCGGCTTCAGCGTCAACCTGCTGACCCTGCTGGCCCTGGTCCTGGCCATCGGGCTGGTGGTGGATGACGGCATCATCGTGCTTGAGAATGCCCGCCGACGCATGGATGAGTACGGCGAAAGCGCACTGGTTGCAGCCTACCGCGGAACCCGCCAGGTGGCCTTCGCCATCATCTCCACCACCCTGGTCCTGATTTCGGTCTTTGTGCCGATTGCCTTTCTGCAAGGTGACATCGGGCGCTTGTTCTCGGAGTTCGCCCTGACCATGGCCGCGGCCGTGGCATTCTCCAGCTTCGTCGCCCTCACCGTTTCGGCAATGCTTGCCTCGCGCCTGCTCAAGCCGCGCGACAACGACAATGCCCTGGCCCGCCGGCTCGACCGGGCCGTTGCCGGCGGGCAGCGCCTGTACAAGCGGCTGCTCGCCGCCGTAATCAGACATCGGCTGTTCGCCCTGCCCGTGTTCGCCGTGCTGGTTGCCGCCTCGGCCTGGCTGCTGACCGTCATTCCGGATGAATACGCGCCGCGCGAGGATCGCGGCGCATTCTTCGTGCTGGTCAACGGCCCGCAGGGCGCCTCCTTCAGTTACATGGAGGACTACATGAATGAAATCGAGCGCCGCATCATGCCGCTGGTCGAAGGCGGCGAGATCAATCGCCTGCTGGTGCGAGCGCCACGCGATTTCAACAACCTGGCGCTGTTCAATTCCGGCATCGCCATCGTTGTTCTCAACGACTGGAGCCAGCGCCGACCAGCGACCGAGATCATGGCCGATATCCGCGAACGTACCCGTGACCTGGGCGGGGTGCAGATCAACACGGTCATGCGCCAGGGCTTCGGCGGCGGTATTCGCAACCCGGTGGAGTTTGTGATCGGAGGTGCCGACTATGCCGAACTTGCCCAGTGGCGCGACATCCTGCTGGCCGAAATCGAACGCGACAACCCGGGACTGACCGGCATTGACTGGGACTACAAGGAAACCCAGCCGCAGTTGCAGATCAACATTGACTACAACCGCGCTGCCGATCTGGGTGTGACCGTCAGCGCCATCGGACGAACCCTGGAAACCATGCTGGGATCGCGCCGGGTCACCACCTACATCGAAGATGGCCAGGAATACGATGTCATCATTGAAGGCGAGCGCGACAGACAACGGTCTCCGGCCGCTATCGAGAATCTGTACGTGCGCTCAAGCCGTTCCGGCCAGCTCATCCCACTGTCAAACCTGGTCCAGATCGAAAACGTGGCCGATTCCACCAGCCTGAACCGATACAACCGGGTCCGGGCCATCACTATCCAGGCCGGGCTGGCCGATGACCTGACGCTGGGCGCCGCACTGGCCCACCTGGAGGGGCTTGCACGCGAGCATCTGCCCGAGACTGCCATCATCGACTACAAGGGCTTGAGTCGGGATTTCAAGACCGCCGGCACCTCGATCATCTTCGTTTTCCTGCTCGGTGTTGCCGTTGTCTTCCTGGTACTGGCAGCGCAGTTTGAAAACTGGGTGCATCCCTTTGTCATCATGCTGGGCGTGCCGCTGGCTGTTGGCGGCGGCTTGCTGGGACTATGGCTGACCGGCAGTACCTTGAACGTCTACAGCCAGATCGGCCTGGTCATGCTGGTCGGACTGGCCGCCAAGAACGGCATTCTGATCGTCGAGTTCATCAACCAGCTGCGCGACAGTGGCATGAGCTTCGATGAAGCCGTGATCGAGGGTGCCAGCGTGCGCCTGCGACCTATCGTGATGACAGGCATTACCACGGCGGCGGGCACGATCCCGCTGATTCTTTCCTCAGGCGCCGGCGCGGAAACCCGTCAGGTGATCGGTGTCGTGGTCCTGTTCGGGGTCAGCTTTTCGGCCGTACTGACGCTCTTTTTCATTCCCGTGCTGTACGCCCTGCTGGCGCGCAAAACCGGATCACCACAGGCGGTACAGAGCCGCTTGGAGCAGGAACTGGAAACCGCCTGAAGACTGTACTGACCTGGACTACTGCAAGCCGGGCAGCGGTCTGACTCATCGATAAATCAGCAAGACGGCGGCGATGAAGCCCAGGAACAGACCGATGGCAACCAGGCGCCCGAGCACCGAGCGCATGGGCCCGGTTTCGGAAAGGTAAGTGCCGCGGCCAAACAGCAGCCAGCAAAGATAGACAAGCAGCACCAGGACGAAAATCGCCTCGCGCCAGCCCGGCTGGATATCGTATCCAATCACTGCCGAACCGCTCCTGCAGAGACCGGGCGGTTCAGCCATGGCAATGTGCTGTCCAGCGCCATCAGCAATCAATTACCGAAATACGCGGCCACACGTTCTACCTCGTTGCGCGAACCGAGCATCACCGGAACGCGCTGATGCAGCGTTTCCGGCTGAATTTCCATGATTCGCTTGTCTTCGGCCATGGCTGCCCCGCCGGCCTGCTCGACGATGAAGGCCATGGGATTGGCTTCGTACATCAGGCGCAGCTTGCCGGCCTTGCCCGAGGCCTTGAGCCGACTGTCGCCGGGGTACATGAAAATGCCTCCGCGGGTCAGGATGCGATGCACCTCGGCAACCATGGAGGCAACCCAGCGCATGTTGAAGTTCTTGCCGCGCGGCCCGTCGGTCCCTTGCAGGCACTCTTCGATGTAGCGGGCTACCGGGGGCTCCCAGAAGCGCTGATTCGACGCATTGATGGCAAATTCCGCCGTATCGGCAGATATGGAAATATTTTCCTTGGTCAGCAGGAACTCGCCGAAATCTCGATCCAGGGTAAAGGCGCTGACGCCATCTCCGGTAGTCAACACCAGCATGGTCGAGGGCCCGTACAGGCAGTAACCGGCAGCGACCTGCTCCGTGCCGGGCTTGAGAAAGTCATCGATACCAGGCTCGGCCAAGTCTTCGGGTGCCTTCAGAATCGAGAAAATCGTGCCCACCGATACATTGACGTCAACATTGGAAGAGCCGTCCAGCGGATCGCATAGCAGCAAATAGCGCCCGCGGTGCGCGTTTTCGGGGAGGTTGTAAATGTTCTCCATCTCCTCCGAGGCCAGGGCTGCAATATGGCCATTGCCCGCCAGCGCCTCGATCATCAACTGATTGGAAATCACGTCGAGCTTCTTCTGCTGTTCGCCTTGAACATTGGTTACATCGACAGTTCCCAGCACGTTGACCAGGTCGCCCTTGTTGACCAGGTCGGCGATCTTCTTGCAGGCCACTGCAATATCATTGAGCAAGCCGGTAAAAGTGCCGCTGGCACCTTCGATATCGCGCTGCTTGCGAAGAATGTAACTGGTCAGGGTTGTGCCAATGCGCATGTTCGCGT
>RECK01000190.1 GCA_007694055.1 Wenzhouxiangella sp. | reverse complement strand
GCTAAGCGCTTTCCGACTCGCTGAATGTTACAGGATTAATGACGGGGTACACTAGCACAGCCTCTGAATCGCCCGCCGCCAGCGCGGCTCGAAGTGCACCGACGTAGGTGTTGTGTCGGCGCGGCCAGATTTCGTCGGCCTCGCGGTAGGCATCCAGGGCCTGCTCCGGGCTGTTCTGGACAAGCAACAGGTCTCCCAGGGCTTCGCGCGGCGGGTACAGCGCACCCGGGGTGACCGGATGTTTTTCGACCGAGGCTTCCAGGTCCACGGCCTGGCGCAGCAGGGATTCGCCCGCTTTCGGCTGACCGGAAAGCTGGGCAAACCAGCCGGCCAGGATCAATCGATCCACCTCGATAAAGCGTGCCATGGTCGTCTCACCCAGGGCTTCAGCCTCATCGCTCAGTCGGGACAGGCGTGTCAGCGCCTGTTCGGCTTCATCGAGCTGCCCGATCTTCAGCCGTCCCATGCCGATGGCAAACCAGCTCATGGCTTCGGCCCATTGCGATTGGTCCCAGGGCAGGTAATCTGGATCACGCACCGCAAGGGCGGCGGCCCGCGACCAGTCACGCTGCTCCAGGGCCAGGCGCGCCGGCATGGCGGCGAAGTGAAAGGCGCTGACGAAGCTGGCCTGATGAGGGCCCTTGGCCAGGGTCTCGCGGTAAACACGCTCGGCCAGCCTGTCCCGACCCTGCTGCAGATAGGCATAGATCAGGTAGTCGATGGCGTGGACGTAATGATGCGACACCGCTCCGTTGGCCGGCTGGTCGAGCGCGGCATCGGCCGAGCGTACGTTCCAGTCGATCACCTGTTCCCAGTCGCCCAGGCGCACATAGATGTGCGAGGGCATATGCAGGGCATGGGCGGTATGCGGAGCAATCCGGCCATAGGACTCGACCATGTCCAGGGCATTCTCGGCGCGCCCGTCCACGTCGGTGGCATGGATGCTGTAGTGAATCGCGCCGGGGTGCTGTGGACGCTCACGCCAGACATCGCGCAGTATGACTTCAGCCCGATCAAGCAATCGATCACGTTCGGCCGCCTCGGCCCACTGGGCCTGGGTCAGCAATGACAGCGCATGCAGGCTGGCCACATCGGCATCATCGGGAAATTCCCGGTAGGCGGTCGCCATGCCCTCGATCCAGGCATCCATCCGCTCCCGAAAGGCGCGGTCGTCCGGTCCGTCGAAGAACCCGGCCGTGGCCTTGATCAAGGCCGCTTCGCGCGCGTTATTCACCGCGCCGCCGGCGCGCTCAATGGCGCTGCGGCCACGCTCGAGCTCGGCCGCGTCGGGACGCGTACCCCACAGCGGCTGGAACAGGCTGGTGGCCACTCCCCACCAGGCCATGGCGCAGTCCGGATCGGCAGACTTTATTTCGGCAAAGCTGGCGCGCGCCTGCACGTACATCATGTGATGCATCAAGGCCAGGGCACGATCCAGCTCGGAACGCTGCGCCGGCTGGCAATCGGCATCGAACTGCACATCGCCGACTTCGGAGTCGACATCCACGGCAACCGCATCATGATGGTGCTCATGCTGGGCCCAGGCAGCCGCGCCCAGTGCCAGCCCCAAAGCCGCCGCCAGCCAGAGCAGGACCGAGTTTCCCATGGTGTGATTTTCAGTGCTCATGGCGCCGCCCCGGAATGGCATCTACCGGGTCCTCGAAGGCGATGAACAGGATGCATTGGCCCTGGTCGCGGCAGTGCGCGGTATGGGCGAGACCGGCCGGTCCGTAGGCGTAGGTGCCTGCCCTCATGACAACCGGGTCCTGGCCATCGTAATCGACGCTGAACTCACCTGTGATCAGGACCATGCGCTCTGCCGAGCTGTGCCAGTGCAAGGGAACCTCGGCACCTGCCGGCAAGCGCAAAAAGACATCGGCGTTGGGCTGGGTCGGGTTGCCTTGCAGCACGGCAATCCCGCAGCCTTCGGGAAAGTAGTCAGGGCAGGGTCCCCATTCGAGCTCGGGATCATCCGCCGTCCAGATAAAGGCCTGCTGATCGGCAGCGGCGTGGGCGGGGAAAAGCAGCAGCGCTGCGAAAGTTGCACAAACCGCCATCTGCACGTTCCAGTTGGACATGATTCGACTCCTTATCAATCGTCTATGGTCTTACCGGGGGGAACGGAAGATGGGGAGGGACGCCGCCAGATTTTCTGGCGAAAACAGCTTACGGGGACACTCGCTCAAGGACCGGATGATGGGCCAGGCCCAGCGCCAGCCAATCTTCCCGAGCCTGCTGGCGCAGCGCCTGGGCCTGCGACGGCTGCCCTTTCGCGGTCAGTATCCTGGCCTTCAGCAAGCGCCGGTCGAACCGATCCAGAACCTGGCCCGGCGCGGTCGTCTGCTCGAGGGCCTGGTTGATGGCTGCCAGGGCTTGCTCCTGCTGGCCCAGCGCATGATGGCAGGCAGCCCGGGCTTCATGCCACTGTGCCCGGGTACGCTGATTGCCCAGGATGGATGCGGACGGATCAACCCCGTCGAGCAGATCGGCTCCGACCGAGCCTTGTCCATCAAGACACAGGACCCAGGCCAATAGCATGTCCATGGTGTCGGCCAGGCGCGGACCCAGGCCGCCATGTTCGTCCAGCAACTCATGGGCCCGCTGCATGTTTTCAACGGCCGGATCCAGCTGCCCCATACGGGCTTGAAAGCTTGCCCGACGACTGAACAACAGCGGCCAGCGCTCCGGTTCAGCCCCCAGCGATTCGGCCTGCTCGATTCCGGCCAGAGACTGTTGTTCGAATGCCTGCTCAACCCGGCCCGTAGTCAGCTTCAATCGCGCCAGGCTGTCGCGCACAACGGCCCGGAAATCGACGGCCTCGGGGTAAATTCGGTCGTAAAGCGCTATCGCCCGGCGGGCGCGCCGTTCGGCTTCGGCAAAGTTTCCCAACGCCATCTCAAGACCAACGCTGTTGGCCAGGCTCACGACGTAGCCCTGGCCCTCTTCGCCCTGGGTCTGGCGCATGGCCTCAATGGACAAGGTCCTGAACCGGGAAGCCTGTTCCAGGTTGCCGGCGGCTGCCTGCAAGCCGGCCAGGGCATCGAACAAGCGTGCTCGCCGGTGCAGGCTCACCGGCTCGCCAGCGTGCACGCGTTCGGCCAGTGGCTCGACCAGGCCCAAGGCCCGAGCGTGTTGACCGCGATGACGTTCGATCCAGGTCCTGCCGATGCGAATCGGGATCAGTGGATCGAGCTGGCCGGCCGGCAGCAGCGCTTCGGCGTCGATCAGCATGGCTTCGGCCTGGTCCAGGTCATCCCCATCGACGATCATCAGTTCGGCCATGCCCGCCAGCGCGACGGCGCGGTCTTTCGGGCCCAGCCGTTCATGATCCTTTTGGGTCAGGCGAACGGCCTCCTCGATCAGCGGCCTGGCTTTGTCGTACTGGCTCCGGGCGCGGTAAACCTGGCCGATGGCCAGCAACATGCCAAGGCGTTCGCCGGCCGGGGCGCTGGCCGGCTCCAGCGCCTGTTGTGCGCCGCGCTCGAGGATTTCGGCCGTGCCGGGCAGCTGATCCCGGGGGCGGTCTGGCCGACCGGCCTGGAACAGACCGATCAGGAAATCATGCAGTCGCTCCGCTCGCGCCAGCGCCATCTCGGTTTCGTGCAGTGCAGCCATGGCGCGCTCGGCCTGGTATCGCGCCAGGTCGCGCTCTTGTGCCAGCTGCCAGGCCATCCAGATCCCTGAGCCGCTGACCAGGAACACGGCCATGGCCAGGGCCAGGCTGGCCAGGCGATTGCGCTCCAGCAGGCAAGTGACACGGTAGATCAGGCCACCGTTTCGGGCGGCTACCGGACGCCGCTGCTCCACAGCCAGCAAGTCATCGGCCAGGGCAGCGGCAGAGCTGTAGCGGTCATCCGGGTGCTCCGCCCTTGCCTGGTCGATAATGGCATTCAGGTCCGCCGATCGCTGTTCCGGTTCGACCAGGTCGTCGAGCAGCCGACCCAGCTGCCAGATATCGCTGGCCGTGGTCAGGGGCTCACCACGGCGCTGCTCCGGACTGGCGTACTCAGGGGTCAGGCCGTAGCTGGATGCCAGGGCCGAGGCCTTCAGTCGGGCAATTCCGAAATCCAGCAAGCGGGGATGACCGCGTTCATCAACGCGCACGTTGGCCGGCTTGATATCGCCATGAATCACGCCGCGGCCATGCGCGTAGTGGACAGCCTGGCACAATCGCCGCACCAGACCCAGCCGACCGGGCAGGTCAAGATCGCGGGCGATCAGGTCAATCGATTGCCCCGGGACATGGTCCATGGCAAACCACAGCTGGCCATGCTTGTCCTCGCCGCCGTCGACCAGACGGGCAATGCCGGGATGATCCAGGCTGGCAAGCAGCGCGCGCTCCCGTGCCAGCAAGGTAGCGCCGCCGGGAACGGGCCGGTCGCTGCGCAGCCACTTGATCGCTACCTGCTGACTGTAGGCCCCATCGGCGCGCTCGGCCAGAAATACCACGCCGCTGCCGCCACGTCCCAGCTGCTCAAGGATTCGCCAGGCGCCGATACGATCCCCCGGCTGCGGTTCATGGCGATCAGCAAGAGACTGGAGAAACCCCCGGAACAGGCGGCCACTCAGCGGCTGACCCGGCTTGAGGAAGTCGTCGCTCACGACTGCAGGCGGTCGGCCAGCCAGCTGCGCGCCGCCTGCCAGTCACGCTGGACGCTGCGCAGCGACAGGCTCAAGGCTTCGGCCGTTTCCTGCTCGGTCAGCCCGGCAAAGTATCGGCACTCGACCACCTGTGCCTGGCGCGGCCGGTTTTCGGCCAGGCTCTCAAGCGCCTGGTTCACCGCCAGCCACTCGCTGGCTTCCCTGCGCTCCACGGCATCGTCATCACGCAGGTCGAAGTGGGTTGCGCCGCCCCCGCGCTTGTCGGCCAGACGCTCGCGGGCATAGTCGCACAACAGCTGGCGCATGACCCGGGCAGCCAGGGCAAAAAAATGGCTCCGGTCATTGACCTGGATGGATCCCCGGTCGAGAAAGCGCAGGTAGCATTCATGAACCAGGCTGGTGGTATCCAGGGTCTGGCCATGGCCGCCGTGCACGCGCCGCGCCAGGCGCCGCAGATCAACGTAAAGCAGGGCCACCAGTCGGTTCAGCGCCGGCTCATCGCCGTCGCTGGCAGCCCGCAGCAGCAGCGTCAGCTCACCAGGCATGTCCCGTGGTCCGGGCCATGGCCCGGACCGCAATCAGTTGGCCTGCCTGCCCCGCTGGACAAACGGACGGATGAACTTCGAGTCAAAACGTGGCTCACCAAAAAACCTTCCAAGACCCTGATATTCAAGGATAACATGGTAGCTCACCGAAGAAACCCGGGGCGGGCAAGGCATCAGCGAATCAGTTCTCGGGTTCCAGCAGATCCAGCCGCGGACCATCACCCTCGACTTCGGCAACCAGGCTCTGGTAATGCCACTGTCCCTGGCGTCGCTGGGCCTCGCCGTAGAGCGTTGCCCGACCGTGTGAACCGGCCACCGGAATGGCCAGGTCGGCTTCGCCCGAGGGACCGCTGATGGAAATGTTGCCGCTGATAAAGCCGCGCGGCGTGATCGGTTCGCCGATGGCCCGGACCAGGCCGGGATGAGCTTGTGCGGTGCTGATGGCCAGCTGGGTGACTTCGGCATTGCGCATGCCGCCCATGACCAGGAACACGATCATCAGCACGCTGGCAGCAATCAGGGCCAGGACGCCCAGGCAACCCACGGGTACGAACCACTTCCAGTTGCGCTGCCACCAGCTGTCTCGGGTCATTTCACTCATAGGTCTTGCTCCTGTTTCGAGGCCTGCTCATCAGGCATTCGCAATTGCTTGCCCGAAACCGCCATTTCCAGGCGTTGCTGACCGAACAAGCGGGTCCACAGCCAGCCATGATGCAAATCCTGACCGGTCAGGGCGCGGGCCAGCGCGTTGTCGTTTTCAAGCACATTGGCCAGGCGCCGACCAATACCCGGCTGGCCGGCCAGGAGCATGTGATCGCCCAGGGCCAGCGCTGTGCTGCCATCCGGCAGCAGGGTATTCTCGTTGTCCCGGCGCAGCAGCAGCACTTCAAGCGGCCAGCGCCGACCGGGCTGAAGCGGATCGCTGATCAGGTCATCGAGTGTGATCTCGATACCCTGGGCAAGCAAGCGGGCCAGGGCCGGAGCGCGGCGCTCGCTGATCCGGAAACTCAGGAAGTCCGGCGGAAGCCCGTCGGCAAGGCTTTCGAGACGCTCGATCAGCTTGCCGCAGATTGACTCATCGGCGGCAATCATACCCGCAATGAAAGGGTCGACCAGCGGTGCGCTGATTCGAGCCAGCATGCTGCCGGCGATGACCCGGCTGGGCTGGCCAATGAAATCCGGTTCGGCAGCGCGGAACAGTTCGTGACTGGACAAACCGTTTTCCAGAACGCCCAGGAACAGTTCGGGGTTGAGTGCGCGGGCCGTGATCAGGATCGACAGGTTATCGACATCATCGCGGGTGGTCGCGAGGATGCCGACCGAGCCCTTGATACCGGCCTCCTCCAAGGTATCAGCCTGGGTTCCGCGGCCCTGGATGGTACCTGGCGGCAAGCCCTCGAGCGTTTCATTTTCCTCGATGACGGTAACCTCCAGGCCGAGATCGACCAACAAGGCGTGGACGGCCTTCCCGAGTCGCCCGAACCCGCACAGGATCCAGTGACCGCGTGGCGGCTGGCGGGTTTCCGGCAGGCGCGCATCCGGCCCCGATTGCAGCCAGTGATAGAGTCGAAAGGCCGCTGGTCGCTCAAACGCCAGGCGCAGACGCTGGATGTATTCCTCGACCGGGTTGACCACCTGGTCGGTGGCAAAAGAGCGCATGTTTTCCGCCACTTCGCGTTCATCGGCCCGGGCGCGCGCATGGCAGCGCTGGTTGAGCAACTTGGTGGTCACGGCGATCTTGAGGTTGGCCTTGTCGTCACCGGTCACCGCCAGCACGCCCACGCACCAGCGCGAACGCAGTCCGACTTCTACCAGGTTGGCCGGCAAACGTGCATCCATGCAAGAGGCGACCACGCTGGCCCTGTGGGTCTCCACGCCCAATGCGTCGATCTTGTGAGCGTCATGATCGATGACCACGACTGGATGATCGCGGTCACTCAGCGCGCGCACCAGCAGGCGTCCGGTATCGCCCAGGCCGCAGACCAGGTAGAACGGCTGATCGATCGCGGCCACGCCGCGCCGGACCCGGGCGCGTTGGCGATGGCGGCGAAACGCCGGGTCCTGCAACAAGGAGATGATGGTGCCGATGGAAAACAGCCAGGCGATTACGGTGAGGTAAATGCTGACAATCGTCCACAGGCGCTGGGCCGCCGAAAACGGGTAGGGCACCTCGCCAAAGCCGATCGTGCTGCCGGTATAGCTGACTATGTAAAAGGCCTCGAACAGGCTCAGGCGCCAGGGGTTGCCCTCCTCGTCCACGCCGGGCATGAAGGTGAAACCGACCGTGGCGATGGCATAAGCGGAGATCAGCACGATCAGCGGCATGCGCATGCGCTGGAAAAACAGGAAGGCGAAGGAGTCGTTCACTGGGTCTGGACCTGGTCAGCAGCCGGGGCGCGCATGAAGCGATCGCTTCAGCGGTTGAACCCGGCGGTTTCCATGGTCAACAGTACCACCGACAGCAGATTGGCCAGCAAGGCACCACCCGACAGGGACACAATCGTGGCCATGACGGCAGGTGTCAAGCCAATGTCGGTAACATGAACGGCGATGACCCAGACCAGCGCCGCGGCAATCAGGTGCAGATCGACCACCAGGCTGGATGCCAGCAGCATCGCACTCATCTGCGAACGTTCGCCCAGCTTCATGACCGTGGCGATCAACCCCACGACCAGGGCGGCGAACAGCTCGTAGACGTTATGATGGTCGGGGTTGTCGATCTCGCCGATGAAGAATCCGAAGTTCAGGGTCAGCGCCAGCAGCACGAAAAACCCGAACACCACCTTGCTCATGTTCATTCTTGCTTTCCCTCGAATCGCCTGCCAGTCATTATGCACTCCTCGGCCAGGCGGCACGCCTGCCGCTGGCCAGAGTTCGGTAAAATCACCGCTCAACGGTCATTGTCACGTACCGGAAAAGGGGGAAGCTGCTTGCCAAGACCCAGCCTGATTCCTGCCTGGATCGCGCTGGCCTGCCTGCTGTCACTGGCGGTTTTGCCGCTATTGATAGCGCTGCCAAGGCTTGCTGTCAGCACCACCACTCATGACATGATCGGCCCTGACAGCGCCGAAGCCCGCTTCGAACTGAAGATACGTGCGCGTTTCCCCCAGGACGCCAACCTGATCGTGCTGTTCGCCGGGCATGATCTGTTCGAGGACCGGTTTCTCGATGGGCTGGACGAAATCATCGAAGCCCTGCAAACGGCCTTGCCCGGCGCCCAGATTCTCAGCCTCTCCAACCTCGAACAAGTCCGGGGCCAGGGAGGCGAGTTCGTCGTCGAACCTCTTCTGGACGCATCCCGGCGGGCCGGTCTGTCTGCCGACCAGCGTCGTGCCAAGGCGCTCGCAGGTACAGGTGCTGCGCGTAGCTTTGTATCCAAACACGGAGACATGATCGCCCTGTTGATCGTGCCTGAGAGCGCAGGTGACAGCCGTCAGCGCGCGGCGCTGATCGAGCAACTGAAGTGGAAGATCAAAACCCGCGAGCTGGACAGTTACCTGGCCGGCATTACCGGGTCGATTGCCCTGAACATCGCCGCAACCGAGGCGGTCTGGTCAGAAATCCGGGTGCTCGGGCCGATTTCTCTGGGGTTGGGCTTTCTACTGATGCTGTGGATGTTTCGCCGACCGGTGACCCTTCTGGCCTTGGTGGCGACCATGAGCGCCGCGTTGGGAACCGCCCTGTGCGTCACCATTGCCCGTGGCTTTCCCTTCACCATGGTCACCGCCATCCTGATCCCCCTGTTGATGGCCCTGTCGGTCGCCTTGCTGGTGCACTGGTTCAACGCGCTAGCCTCTCACGCCAGTGCCGGTCGCCGCGGACCCGAGCGAGTCGACGCTGCCCATGCTGATGTACACCGCCCAGCGCTGTTTACCAGCTTGACCACTGCGGCGGCCTTTCTCTCACTGTCCGTCAGCCCTGACCCGGTGCGCCTGTTCGGGCAGTCTGTAGCTGCTGCGGTCATAGTCCAATACCTGTGCGCCATGTGGCTGGTGCCGGCACTGCTTGCGCGCTGGGATGGCGGCGAATGGCCTGGCGGAAACCGGGGCCTGGCCAGGATTGGACGACCGATAGTGCGCCTGTCGCTGTTGTCGATGAAGCATATCGGCAAGGTGATGGTGCTGCTGCTGCTTTTTCTGCTGATCGCCCTGCCTTTCATCAACCGTATCCACATGGACGCCAATGTGCTGGGATTCCTCTCACCCCAGCACCCGGTCGTTCTATCCACCGATAATTTCAACCAGGGATTCCACGGCTACACCAGTGTGGAAATCATCCTCTCAGGTCAGGCACAGGGGCATTTCCAGCAGCCTGAGCCCCTTCGGCAGGTTCAGCGCCTGCGGGATTGGGCAAATGCACAACCCGAGGTAGACCTGGCAATGTCGCTAGTCAACCTTCTTGAAGACATTCACTGGGCATTCAACGATGAGGATCCGTCCTTTCGTCAGCTGCCTGCCGATGAGGCCATGATTGCCCAGTACCTGCTGATCTACGATGGAGAAGAGCTGGAAAAGTACGTCGACCGAGAGCTCCGTCTGGCCCGGATCCTGCTGTTCACCTCCATCTACAGCTCGCGAGAGATGCGAAGCTTCCTAGAACGGCTCAATCTCGTGCTGGCGGAAATCCAGGTCGACGGCGTCAGCGCCGAAGTCACCGGCGAAGCCTACCTGCTGGCCATCAATGAACAGCGCATTCTGGCCGGCCAGCTGCAGGGCCTTATTGTCGCCAGCCTTACCATCTTGCTGCTGCTGGCAATACTATGGAGATCATTGCCAGCAGCACTCCTGTGCATGCTGCCCAACCTGTTTCCCGTGATGCTCGTGCTGGTCATGCTGGGTGCGCTGGACATGCCACTGAATGCCATAACCGCCATGATCATGGCCATCATTCTCGGTCTGTCGGTGGACGACACCATTCACCTGTACCATGGCTACCAACTCCGGCGCAGGATGGGACACGGTCGCGCCTGGTCGGTGGTCTACAGCTTTCGCCGGGCAGGCCGGGCGGTAACAGCGACTACCGTCATCCTTACCGCGGTAATGCTGGTCATGACCCTGTCTCGATTCGGGCCGACCCTGGAATTCGGGCTGCTTACCGCCACCGGGATCTTCGCCGCCTGGTTTTTCGACATGCTGGCCCTGCCGGCGCTGATTGCCCTGGCTGCCCGATGGCGCTGGTTCGAGAGAACCATGCAACCCTCAAGACGTGTGACCGATTCACAGTGAGAAACATGCGTGGCATACTAGTACCTGCGTAAGTGTTGCCTCATTCAGGGCTCCTGACGGATTCGCCTGCAAGGCAAAGTGGCGAAGGCATAGTTGTTCTACGTCGAGCCACTTTAACGCCGCAGGCGGATTCGTCAGGAGCCCCCTTCGGGCTTGCCTCTCGGCGTCCGTGGACTTCGTTCTCGGCGCTTGATGTAGGGTGGCTACACCGGCGCGCCGACGCCTTGCCACG
>RECK01000344.1 GCA_007694055.1 Wenzhouxiangella sp. | reverse complement strand
CAGGCCCTCAGCCAGTTCCAGTTGTTGGGGCGAAAAACGGAAAAGCGGATTCGCCTGCTTGCTCACCTGGGCGCCGGTCTGGCCGTACTCGCATTGTTTTCATTGTCCGTGGTGATGTTTATCCCGCTGATGAAGGACGGGCACTTCACCTATCTCAGCGTGTTCGCCGTTGGCTCGCCGGCATTGCTCCCCTATGCGCATTTTCTTTATTTGCGACGAGAAGCCGTTCAGGGCGAGAGAGGAGATTTGTCGTTGGAGTCATTGCAGACAGCAACCTGCGGCGCGGCGGATACGGATTAAAATAGCCAGCTTGGCGCTCTACGCAGTCTTCCCTGAATTTTTGCATTCTGGTTTTTCAAGCCAGCCTCGAATGGAACCGAAACAATGAGAATCCTGTTAACCACCTTTTTGCTGCTCGCCCTGCTGCCCGCCCCGGTGCAGGCCGAAAATCCGCGAGTCTGGATGGAGATCGATCGAGGCGTCATTGTGCTGGAGCTTGATGCGGTCTATGCCCCTGTCACCACCCAGAATTTCATCGACTACGTAGACGCCGGGTTTTTCGATGGCCTGGTATTCCATCGCGTCATTCGCGATTTTGTCATTCAGTCTGGTGGTTTCACCCGTGATTTCGATTTTCGGGATCCAATCCTGCCGCCGATTACCAGCGAGGCGCAGAATGGCCTGGCCAACGTCAATGGCACAATAGCCATGGCCTTGTCTGCAGGCAACGTCAATTCCGGCCAGAGCCAGTTTTTCATCAACCTGGGAACCAATGCTCATCTTGACGATGATTTCACCGTTTTCGGGCGGGTCATCATGGGCGATGAAGTGGTCGATCAACTCGGCGCGCTGCGTACAGGTCCCAAGTCAACACCATACGGAGTGTTGTCAGACTCGCCGCTGACCCCGCCGCTGATCCAGCGTGCCGTGGTCTTTCATGGCGAGTTTCCCATCATGCCGCTTCATACCGGCTCCTGGTTCGATCCAGCCAATCCAGGTGTCGGGTTCAACGTGGAGGTCGCCAACGACGCCTCCACCGAGGCCGGGCCGGTTCTGGTGGTCTACTGGTACGACTTCAACGAGGGGCGACCGCTGTGGCTGACCGGCACTGCCACTTTTGAATACGGCGCAACCGAGCTGAGTGTTGACCTGCTGGCCGTGCCCGGCCCGGCCCCGCTGGCCGACTTTCAAACTCCCCCGCCGCTGTCCGAGTACGAAGTTCGTGGCAGTCTGACCGTCTCTTTTTCTGATTGCAGAACCGGACGTTTCAGCTACGATCTGCCAGATTTTGGCAGCGGCGAGGTGGCGGTCACGCGCCTGACCTTGCCGGACAGGGCAAGTTGCGATGGCTTGATTTCGGCGCAGTGAGCGTCCTCATCATCCACAAGCTGTTGAGATCAGCAGGCCGCCAAGAAGTCAGGCTGTCCGACAATGCCGTATTTCCACCTACCAGCCGAGGATGCCCTGCTGCAAGGACCAAGCTGGCACCTATGCGAAACGCCCTGACAACGAAGTAACGTCGTGCCATCCAAAATAGTGATCGAAACCCCACGACTGATTCTGCGCGTGCCCGAGGAGCGTGATTTCGACGGGCTTTGTGAGTTGATGACCGATCCGGTGGCGACAGAGCATCTTGGTGGGGTGAGCGAGCCGGCGGTGATTTGGCGTTCTCTGGCCGGACTGATCGGTCACTGGTCGATGCGCGGCTACGGGTTCTTTTCCATCGAAGACCGGCAGACCGGTGAATGGCTTGGTCGGGTCGGGCCGTGGTTCCCGCACGGGTGGTATGCGCCCGAGGTCGGTTGGAGCGTGCTGCGTCGTTGCTGGGGCAAAGGGATTGCGACCGAAGCCGCGGTCGCCAGCATGAATTTCGTCGTCGACACGCTTGGCTGGTCGCGCATTGTTCATGTCATCGCCAGCGACAACCGGGCCTCGCAGGCGCTGGCCCGGAAGCTGGGCTCGGTCAACACCACCGAGCGCTTCAAAGTGCCGGGGTTTGGCATGGAAACCGAGGTCTGGGCGCAAACGGCCACGGACTGGCGTCGTCACAGGCAGCAATTCAGTTCAAACCACGAATCCTGATGCGCCTCATGCCCAGGCCGCAGAAACGGCCTCGGCCTGCTGAAGCACAAGCTGCACAGCAGCATCCTCCAGGTCCGGCGGATAACCGTAGCGACGCAGGATGCGTTTGACCAGCACCCGGATTCTGGCCCGGGCAGATTCGCGGTGGGCCCAGTCTACCGTTACGTTCTCGCGCAACTTCACCAGTAATTCGTGAGCGATCACACGCAGCTTGACATCTCCCATGACCTCAACGGCAGATTCGTTTTCGGCCAGGGCATCGTAGAACGCGACCTCTTCTGCGGTCATGCCCTGCTCCTCACCCCTGGCCCTGGCCGCGCGCAGGTCCTTGGCCAGTTGGATCAGTTCCTGCAGGACTTCTGCTGTGGTGATGGCGTTGGCGTGGTAGCGGGCAATCGCGTCTTCCAGTCTTTGGGTGAAGGCTCGTGATTCGACCACGTTGGTCCTGGTGCGCGACTGGATGCCGTCGTTGAGCAGTTTGCGCAGGGCCTCCAGTGCCAGGTTCTTCTTTTCCATCTGCTGGACTTCCAGCAGGAACTCATCGGACAGGATGGAGATATCCGGGCTCTGGATGCCGGCGGCCGTCAGAATGTCGACAATCTCGGTGGACACCACTGCGCGGCTGACGATCTGATGAATGGCGAGTTCGCGGTCCTGTCGAGTGCCACCGTTCGTTCGTCCCGCCTTGCTCAGTGCGGCCTGGATGGCCTGAAAGAAGCCGACCTCTTCGCGAATCTGGCGGGCCTCGTCCGAGCTGGCAGCCAGCGCGAATGCCTTGGAGAGGGCCAGAACGGCATCGGCAAATCGTCTTTGGGCGGCCTTCTTTGCCTCTGGGGTGGACTCTGCCGCAGCCCACTCCTGGCGTCTGGCGCTGATCCACTCGATCGCGGCGGCCATCATGGCCAGGCGTTCTCCTGGCGTGCCTTCAAGCGCTGATCGGTACTCGAAGCCGTGGAACATATCGCGCACGATTTCGTACTTTTCGAGCAGGACAGCCACGGCTTCCGATTCGTCGATGCCGGTCTTGTCCTGGTCAGGTTTGGAGTACTGGGCCAGAGCTGACTTGAGGTTCTGTGCAATCCCGATGTAGTCGACGATCAGGCCGGCTGGTTTGTCCCGGAACACGCGGTTGACCCGGGCGATGGCCTGCATCAGGCCATGGCCACGCATCGGTTTGTCGATGTACATGGTGTGCATGCTGGGCGCGTCGAACCCGGTCAGCCACATGTCGCGCACGAGAACCAGTTGCAGTGGGTCATCCGGGTCACGAGCGCGCCGGGCGAGCAGATCCCGCCGGGCCTTGTTGCCGATATGCTGCTGCCATTCCAGTGGGTCGGAGGCCGAGCCGGTCATGACGATCTTGACGCTACCGGCGTTGTCATCCTCGCTGTGCCAATCCGGGCGCAGCCGGGTAAGCTGGTCATAGAGCGCGACGCAGATGCGCCGGCTCATGCACACGACCATCGCCTTGCCCTTGAGTGCAGCCACACGATCCTCGAAATGCTGGACCAGGTCTTCGGCAATCATGGCCAGGCGCTTGTCGCTGCCGACCAGGGCCTCGATGGTGCTCCATTTCTGCTTGGCCCGTTCGGCACTGGATTCGTCGTGGTCTTCCAGCAGGGCCTCGATTTCGGCGTCAATGCGGGGTCGCTCGTCCTCGTCGAGCTCGATCCGGGCCAGGCGCGATTCGTAGTAGATCGGCACCGTCGCGCCGTCTTCCACGGCGCGGCTGATGTCGTAGATATCGATGTAGTGGCCAAACACGGCCGGGGTGTTGACGTCGCTGGCCTCGATCGGGGTGCCGGTAAAGCCGATGAACGAGGCGTTCGGGAGGGCATCACGCAGATATTTGGCGAAACCGTAGGCGATCTCTCCGGTCTTGCTGGCCACACGGGCCTTGAAGCCATACTGGCTGCGGTGGGCCTCGTCGGCAATCACCACCACATTGCTGCGCTGGGTCAGGGCCGGGAAATCGGTCTCGTCCGTGGCCGGGGAAAACTTTTGCAGGGTCGTGAAGATCACGCCACCGGAGGCGCGGTCCAGCAGTTCGCGCAGGTGTTCGCGGTCGCGGGCCTGCACGGGCGTTTGCCGGATCAGGTCGCGGCAACTGGCAAAGGTCGCAAAGAGCTGGTCGTCCAGGTCATTGCGGTCGGTCAGTACCACCAGGGTCGGGTTGGCCATGCGCGGCTCAAGCACCAGCAAGCCGGCGTAAAAGGCCATCAGCAGGCTTTTGCCTGAGCCCTGCGTATGCCAGATCACGCCGGCCTTGCGATCGCCGGGCGGCTGGCTGTCGACGCTGGGTCGACCGTATTCGGCCGGGTCTTCGCTCGAGGCCTGGTGGCTGGCGCGAATGGTTGATTCGACGGCTTTCCTGACCGCATGAAACTGGTGGTAGCCGGCGATGATCTTGATCAGGCCGTTCGAGCCCTCGGCGAACACGGTGAAATGGCGCAGCAGTTCAAGCAACCGACCCTGTTCGAACACGCCCTCGATCAGGGTTGCCAGTTCCGGCGCGCCCTTGGGCTCGATCCGGCGTCCGTCCGTGGTCCGCCAGGGCATGAAGCGCTCCTGGTCGGCCGACAACGAGCCCACGCGCGCCGACAGTCCATCCGAAGTCACCAGCAGCGCGTTGCTGTGAAACAGGGCAGGAATCTGGTGCTTGTAGGTCTGGAGCTGGTTGAAGGCGCTGGCAAGCGTCGCGCCCTCGCCGCCGGGCGCCTTGAGCTCGATCACCGCCACAGCCAGGCCGTTGAGGAATACCACAACATCCGGTCGGCGCTTGTGCTGGCCGGCAATGACGGTGAATTGCTGCACCGCCAGCCAGTCATTGCTGGCCGGGTCGTCGAAATCAATCAGCCGCACCTTGCCCCCAGTCAGCGCGCCGTCCCTGTCAAAATATTCCACGTCCACGCCTTCGACCAGCAGCCGGTGGATGCGGCGATTTTCCTCGATGAGGTTTGGCAGTTCGGTCTGGGTCAGACGACGAATGGCATCGGCACGGGCCTCGGCGGGGAGGGTGGGATTCAGCCGGGCCACGGCCTGGCTCAGGCGGCGCTCCAGCACGATCTGGTCATAGGCTTCGCGCTCGGGCGTCTTGCCGTCCGGGCCGATGGTGTCGTCCGCCGTACAGGCGTAGCCGAGCGTTGCCAGCTGTTCCAGCAGCGCGGTTTCGAGTTGGGCTTCGGACAGGAAACTGGACGACGAGACCATGCGACTCATGCCTCGACACCCTCAACCCGGGCATCGAAATCGGCCAGACGGCCGCGCACGGCGCTTGAACCATAGTGGAAGGCCAGAACGCCAGCCGGCCACTGCCGCAGCTCGGTTTCCCCGAGCAGGCTGCGTCCGAATTGGCTGCGGGTCGTGGCCCAGACCAGTCGCAGCCGGTTCTTGCGGGCGAAGCGTTGCAGGCCCTTGAGCTCGCCGGGGCGAGTCACGAACCGATCACTCCACTTGATTTCAAGGGCAGAGATCGGTTTCAGTGCGGCCGATGAATCGACCAGGTCAACTTCGCAATCATCATTGCCCCAGCGCGCATAGTTCAGCCTTGCGCCTTCATGAAAGCGCTGGGCAAACACCGCAGTTTCCACCAGGTGGCCAAAATCATGATCATCGGCCCGGCGCGCGCCAAACAGGCCAGTGTGCATGGCCGGGTTGGTCAGATAGATCTTGAAACTGCGCTCCCGCTTATACCGCTTGCCATCCTGATCAACGCGAAAGACGCGCTTGACCAGAAACGCCGCCTCGAGATACTCGATGTACTTCTGAATGGTTTGCTTGCCCACGCCGCTGCGCTGGGAGAGCTGCTCGAAAGACACCTCCTCGGCGGTATTGAATGCCAGCAGGGTGAACAGCGAATTCAGCTCCTGGATGTCCTTGATGCCATAGAGCTGCGGCAGGTCGCGCAGCAGCACCTTGTCGACGATATCGGATTTGACGAAGCGCTCGGGGTCGTCTCGTACCGCCGGCGACAGCGCCAGCTCCGGATAGCCGCCAAAGTTGACATAGTCCACGAATTGCCGGTTCAACGCATCGATGTCTTCCAGTGCGTAGTTGTTGACGCCGATCTCGCGAATTGCTGGTTGCTCCGGGCGCAGCTGCAGATATTCGGAGAAGGTCAACGGCGGCAGCAGAAAGTCGGTGAAACGACCGGCCCCGGATTCGGTGCTTTGCCGTTTCAGCGCAGCGGCCGCCGAGCCCGAGACCAGAATGCGAAGGTCCTGACGGTGGTCCACCAGCGGCTTGAGGTGTTTTTCCCAGTCCTTGTGCGACTGAATCTCGTCAAAGAACAGGTAGCGGGGCGAGTCGGCTGCCGGGATGGTTTGCTCAATCAGCTGAATCACGCCCTCCAGCGACTGGCCATGCAGCAAAGGGTGATCCATTTCCACATACGCCAGCCGGGAGGCGCTGACACCCTGTTCCAGCAAATCGGCAATCAGATGCCGAATCAGAATGGTCTTGCCCACCCGGCGCGGCCCCAGCAACACCACGGCCCGACGCAGCCGAGCGTCCAGCAGCAGGCGCTGAACCGGGCCCAGATAGGCCCGCGGCCGCAGGCTTCGCGTCCCCTCGTCCATTCTCCCGCTCGCCCACCACGGGTTCAGTCGCTTAAAATGCTCTGTAAGCTGTTGACTGGAAACGTCTTTCAACAAAAACCCCCACTAAGCACATCGCTCTGTGCTTAATCGTAGCAGTTTATGCGGCCAGCGGGTAGCCTGAATCTCGGCCGCCAGGCGCCCCGTCGAATGGAGTCAGCGCGCCTTCAAGCTGGCCCCTGCATTTCGGCCAGCACCGCGCGCCCGGTCTGGGTCAATCGGTAACGCTGCAAGCGGCTGCTGGGTTTATCCGGCACGCTCATTTCCACCAGCCCCTGGGCCAGGGCCGGTTTGAGATAGCGTTCGCGGAAGGATTTGCGATCGTGCAGGTCCAGCGCCTTCTGCAGGGCCTCCCGACTCATCTCGCCATGGAGCACTGACAGCAGACGACCGACTTGGGGGGTGACCTGGGGGCTGACTTGGGGGGTACAAGCCGCGATGGCTTCCATGATCCTGCCCAGCATGAACGCCACGAACGGCGCCGAATCGGCCTGCTCATTGCTGGTCTGCAGCGCCGCGTAATAAGCTGCCTGATGTTGATAAACCAGACTTTCGACCGGGATATCGGCGAACAGCGGGTTCCAGCGCGACAGGATCAGCGTCTGCCACAAACGGCCCATGCGTCCGTTGCCGTCGCTGAAAGGATGGATGAATTCGAATTCGTAGTGAAAGATCGAACTGGCGATCAGCGGGTGGGCGTCGGTCGTCGCCAGCCAGTGCAGCAAACCGCCCATCAGTCGTGGCACCTGACTGGCCGGTGGCGCCATGTGTATCACTTCTTCCCCGGCCATCACCCCCACGCCGCCACTGCGCCAGCGACCGGCATCGTCCACGAGACCGGCCATCAGCGTGCCATGTGCACGCAGCAGATCGCCCTCTTGCGACGGCTGCCAGCCCGGCAGTAGCCCATAGGCCTCGAGCGCGTTGCGCGCCTCCTGGATCTCCCGCGGCGGGGCGATCACCCGCTTGCCTTCCAGAATCGCGGTGATCTGCGACTCGCTGAGCGTGTTGCCCTCGATAGCCAGCGAGCCGCGGATGGTGCGAATGCGATTAAGGCGGCGCAGGCGCAGGTCTCCGTCCGACTCCAGCCGCACCGCCAGCCGGCCCAGCTGCTCGGCAATCCCGGCCACCTGGTTGAGGATGGCCGGAGTCAAGCTGCATGGGGGCTGGTAGGGTTTGCTCATGGGGTTCCTAACTGACCATGACAGGCGAGGCAGGTTGGCTGACGGGCTCCAACCATATACGCGGGAACAGGTGGTGCGGCTCCAGGGCTCTATTCCCAGTATTCAACGCCGGGTCCAGAAGCGCGGATTCAAGCGGGATTTCGGAGAGGAAGGTCATGAAACAGCGCCACCCAGCACAAACCGTGCTGGTTCGCGACGCAGCATCTCGTAGGGTGTCATGAAGGCGTCGAGCAGGTAGGTCACAGCATGACCCCCAACTGCCGCGCCGTCTCATAGAAGGTCGCGCTCTTTCGCACACCCAGCATCCGGAACGCATCCTGAAACAAGGTCTGCCCTTCCAGCGTGCTCGAAACGACCGCCCGTGCGAAGCGCTTGCCGGTGCGGGCGCCGAGCGTTCGATAAAAATCGCCGCCGCCGCTTCCACCCCGGTCCAGGTCGCGGATTCGAGATACTTCGTCGCGGTAGTTCTGCCACAGTGTCTGCTGATCGATGAATTTGGCCTCGAACAGACGCCGCAAGGCCACCAGCGTGCTGACCTTGAAGCTGCGCGCCAGCCGCTGAATTTCCTCTGGGACCGAATTTCCGGGCTGGTAGTCCTGGCGCAGCATGTCCAGCGGCATCAGCAGCTCGGCTGCCACGGAATTGCACCAGCGCTCGATGCCGGGTGCCGGTATTTGTCCCGCCTCAGGGTCGGAGATACCGCTTTCGCCCAGCCACAGGTGCGCCAATTCATGGGCCAGGGTAAACATCTGGGCCGCCTTGCTGTCGGCGCTGTTGATGAACACCAACGGCGCCCGATCATCAGCCAATGCAAAGCCCCGGAACTCTTCCACATTCAGCTTTCTGTGACTATTGCTGCCGACCACGCCGCTGGCCATCACCAGCACCCCGGCTTCCTCGGCGTTGCTGACAAACAGGCGTAGCGCTTCGGCCCATGTTGCAAGCCGTTGACGTTCCGGGATGCTTAGCGACAGAGTCCGCCGCATGGCCTCAGCCACCTGTTCGACGGGATCGTCCGTCGTCGCGCTTCCGACAAACTCCAGCGCTGGTAACGCATGCATGCGGGCATAGTCGCGAAACCAGTCCTGCCTTTGCTGGCACAGATAGATCGTGTCCAGAAGGTTTGGGCTGGGTTGAGTCAGGTCACGATCTCCCAGCGTGCGGAAGTCGGGAATCGGTAGCGGCTCTTGTGGTGGCGCGGGCAGGAACAGATAACCCACCGCTACATGCACCGCGCGGGCGAAGTCCTCCAGCTGCCGCAGGGTGGGTTGCAGACTTCCGGATTCCCACTCTCTGAGTTTGGGAAAACGCCCCGCCAGCGCGAGCGTATCCAGGCCGGCGCGCTCACGCGCCCAGGTCAGCAGCTCGGGGTTGATCGGGATTCGGGTCATCCACGTATTCCTGCTGTGTCAGCCAACGCAGCCTTGAGTACCTGAAAACACACTTTCGCCGTGTGTTCGTCCGGCGAGAAACCAGAGGTCATCTGCTCATGCGGATGAATGTAATTGCGGAAATCCCGCAGGCCGTGACTGAACTTCTTTATATCAAGTTTCAAAACGCCTAGTTCGCAGGCTACGTCAATGAGCTGTGCAAGGCTCCATTCGTGAAAGCGCTTGACCGTGCCATCCGGGGTTTTCGGGCTTGCGGTGGCCACATTAAAACGCGCCGGTTCCTTCTGGGCAGCACCCAGCAAGACTGCTTCGAGCACGCTGCCACAGAGGAAAATGACCGATAGATACGCGCCGGCTTGCAGGGCGATCCGGGCTTCCGCAAGCCGGCCCTCGATAATGGGTACGGCAGATGCATCAATCGGCAGCCGTTGAATGTCGGGGATCGTGAATTCTCTTTCCAGAAAGTCGTCAACCGTCGCCGGCTGCTGCGTCGGCGCAGCATTGCCCAATAGTCTTGTGACGATGCCTCGAGCCCTTTCAAGTATCGGCGTGTCCGCCTCGCAGTCATTCAGTTCACAATCCGCTTCATACAAGTCGAGCATTTCCGAAAGCACGCGTCCGACCAAAGCGTCGGGCTCTTGTTCCCAGAACGCTCTCATTTTTTTGGCTTTTGAAGTGCCGTAGGTCTGATACTTTTGCCCATGAATGGTGATGTGATGGCGCTTGAAAAGCTCCGCGAAAGTTGCGTCGGTGAAGTCCATCACAAACCCACTCTGCATACCGAAAAGTTTTTCGAGGTAGCGTTTCTCAGCGTGAGTGAGGCTGCTCATGTGATATCTCGCGCTATTTGGGTCGCTTCTCGGATGCGGATTTCGCCAGAGATCAGCTTGGGCAGCAGGGTGTCGCGGAGTTGGGCTAGGGTGCGGGATTCCTCAACATTCGCCAGAATGGCGTCAAACCAGCCTGTGACCAGCCCCTCAAATGCGGCGAGAACATCAGACGGCGGCACAGGCCGCTGTATCGCTTCAAATGTCTGGCGTGTGATCGTCGAGAACACCGAGCCATGCGCCATGGACTTGAGTTGATCGACCATCTGTTGTGCGGTGAGGTAAACGAAATAATCACCTGCACCGCCAGTTCCGCGCAGGCCATAGCAAGATTGATTGAACGCCATTTCTCGCCCCGCGATGGCAAGATTGCCTACGGTGCCTCGGGCCGAAATGATCGTTGTGCCTTTCGGAATCAATCGTGCAGAACTACCGGCCAGGCCTTGAGGCGTGATGGTTTTCTCCGTGGTGACGACGAATACGTCACTGGCGGATGGTGTGTCCACCACAGAGAACCAAGGTATATCGCCACACCAATACTCCTCGATAGATGTCTTGGGCGTCCCTCCACCGATAATCGTCAGTAGTT
>RECK01000089.1 GCA_007694055.1 Wenzhouxiangella sp. | reverse complement strand
CGACGTCGTAGCTGGTCACCGGTGCCACCACGTGGCCGCCGGCCGGCGAAATCACGGGCGAGCCGATTCGGTCCAGCTCCCAGAGTACCTCCACCGACAGCGGTCGAGTCTCCTCGGCCAGTGCCAGCGCCGGAATCATCAGCAAAATCAACAACCATCTTTTCATCTTTTTCCTCGTTAGTTGGTCTTGAAAAGCGCCTCGCGCAGAGACGCAGAGACGCGGAGTTTAAAAAGCCCTCAAAAGCGGGAACGTTTCAGGTCAATCCCAACTGGTATCTTTTCAGCCAGGAACAAAACCCTTTTTTCCCTTTTTTCTTTTCCCTGCGCCTCTGCGTCTCTGCGCGACATTTCTCTTTTGGATCAGTAAAGCTCCAGCCGGGACACGTCCATGGTGTAGGCCGAGGCTGCGGTTTCGTTGGCCACGTCTTCGATGTTCAGGGTGCCTTCCATCCAGAACGCATCCCAGATGTTGACCATGGGGATGGGGCGCTCCAGGCGTCCGTAGATGATCTGGTTGGCCGGCGGCGGCGGCACGTGAATGCAGGCGCCAAAGTAGGGCACGAGGAAAAACTCCTTCAGCCGACCTTCGCCGTCGGTTTCGATGGGCACCACGAAACCGGGAATACGCGCCTTGATGCCGTCCAGCTCGGGCATGGTGCGAAAGGACTGAAACGGCTCAGGCGCGGCAAAGCCGGAATGGTCGATGTTGGCCGATTCCTCGAACCAGGCCTGGACTTCCTCTTCCGGCATGAGCTCCAGCCATTCGAGTTCGCGCGGCTCGGCCAGGGCGAACGATGCAATCGAGGTCAGAATCAGGGCAATCAGAAGTCTAGGCATATCACAAATCGCTGGTTTCATGAACTTCATTGTACAGACCGCAAGCTCATCACCCGGGTTCAAGTGCGGATCTGCATGCCGTCGGCCAGGGTGCGGCGGTAGGCCAGCAGGGCCGGAACCAGCGCGACCAGCAATCCGGCCAGCCAGATACCGGCCAGGAGCTGCCAGACGCCGGCTGCCGGGAGGGATACGCCGACATGGACACCGTAGTGTTCCAGCAACCAGGGCGCGGCCAGGAATTGAACGCCCAGGGCGAGCAGCAAGCCAACCACAATGCCGGCTGCGGCAATCAGGCCCGCCTCGAATACCAGCAGGCCAGCAATCTGCAACGGTCGGGCACCGTTGGCGCGCAGTATCGCCATCTCGCGCCGGCGCTCGTTGAGCGTGGTCAGCAGCACGGTGAGCATGCCGAGCAGCCCGGCCAGCACCACCAGTCCGGCGACCACGCGCAGGATCTGCTCGGCCAGACCGGTAATGCGCCACAGCTCCTGCAAGGTAATGCCCGGCATGACCGCGGTCAGGGCCTCGGCACGGTAATCGTTGACCCGACGCTGCAGCCCGAACACGGCCGCCCGGCTGGTCAAGCCCAGCAGCACCGAGGTGATGCTTTGCGGCCTGAGTTCCTCGGCACGGGCGCGGGCGGCATCGGCATCGATGCTGGCGCCCGGGCGCTGCATGCCAGTTTCCCAGCCAATATGAATAGCCTGGTGGGCGGCCAGGCTGATGAACAACTGCTGGTCGACCGGGGTTGCGGTGGGCGCGAGGATGCCGCTGATGGTGAAGGGGTGGTCGTCGTGCTGCTGCAGGCTGACCCGACCAGTGCCGTGGGCCAGCACGATCTTGTCACCGACGGTGTAGCCGAGTTGCCTGGCCACCTGGTGACCCACCACGACCTCGAACAAGTCGTCAAACACCTGACCACTGGCGAGGTTCAACGGCTGGCGATTGCCGTAGCGAAAGTGCTCGAAAAAGTCCTGGCTGGTGCCGACCACGCGGAAACCGCGGTGGCTGTCGCCCAGCGCCATGGGCACGGCCCAGGCGACTTCGCGCAGCTCGGCCAGTTCGCGGTAGGTCTGGTAGGAAATGTTGTTGGTCGCATCACCGATGCCGAACACCGAGTAAAGCAACAGCTGCACCGGTGCGGTGCGGGCGCCGACGATCAGGTCGGTGCCGGATACCGAGCGGTAGAAACCCTGGCGCACTTCGGCGCGCAGCTGCTCGACCAGTACCAGCAGACCGATGGACAGTGCGATGGTGCAAATGGTGAGCACCACCGCGAAGCGACGATTGAGCAGGGAACCCAGGGCCAGGCGCAACAGATTCATGCCACCACCTCGGCCCGGTTGAGCTCGCCCAGATCGAGATGTCGATCAAAGCGGGCCGCCAGCTCGCGGTCATGACTGACAAACAACAGCGTACTGCCGGCCGCTTCGACCTGGGCAAACAGCAGTTCCAGGAAACGGCTGCGCCGGTCGGAATCCAGCGCCGAGGTTGGCTCATCGGCCAGCACCAGCGCCGGGTTGCCGATCAGGGCACGGGCCGCGGCCACGCGCTGTTGCTGGCCAACGCTCAAGGCATCGGCACGACGGTTCCAGAGTTCGGGGGCCAGGTCCATGGCCTGGAGCAGGCGTCCGGCCTCGGTCTGCATGTTCCCGGCACGCTTGGCCCGAGCGCGTGAAAACCGGCACGGCAGGATGACGTTGGCGCGTACGTCCAGCCAGGGCAGCAGGTTGAACTGCTGGAAAATCACGCCCAGGTGCTCGGCGCGAAAACGATCGCGACGAGGCCCGGAAAGCCGGCCCAGGTCGATGCCGTCGAACTCGATCACGCCCTGGCCAGGCCGGATCAGACCCCCGATCAGGGCCAGCAGCGTGGACTTGCCCGAGCCGCTGGGCCCGAACAGAAACAGCTTTTCACCGCGCGCCAACGTGAGCTCGGGCAACACCAGAACAGGCCGGGCATCACCCGGCCAGGTATAGCTCAGATCGCGAACGTGGATCAGGTTCTCGGTCATCAGCCCGAATCAGCGTCCGCTCAGGTCAATTCGGATCCGGCCCGGCGTCAGCTCGGCGCGTCCGATCGCCCTGTCGGTCAGCAAGTCGATATCCATGCGCTCGTTGCCGGGGAATTCTTCAAACAGGTTCAGATCGATCCAGCGCAGGGCATCCGGAGCCTGACACCGAATATGGGCAACGATATGAAATTCGGCATGCTCGTGGTCGTGGTGATGGCCATGCTCGGCGTGCGCATGGTCATGGCCGTGCTCGTGCTCGTGATGGCCGTGATCATGATGCTTGTGGTCATGGTCATGGTCATGGTGATGCTCATGTTCCTTTGCATGGTCATGGGCATGATGCGCGTGCCGGTCACCATGATGGTGGTCGTGGTGCTCATGACCATCCTCCTGGTCGCCGTAATCGCCGTTGCCTTCGCCATCGAATCCATGGGTGTGGGCATTGAGCCGATCGATTTCACACTGCCCGCGCCCGTCCATCACCAGCCACTCGCCTCGGTTGAGCAGGTCCAGGGCCGCATCCAGGCTTTGCTGCTGGGCCTCGGTGCGCGGTGCGTGCTCGAAGCCGACCAGGTTGATGCCGGGAATTTCCAGCTCGAGGCGAAAGTCCGGGCCATCCTGGGCGAGATTGCCGGTGGCCACGCCGTGAACATGGGCGCCATGCTGCCGCTCGATCTGGGCCAGGCCCGGGGTGGCGGCGGCAAGACCAAGCGACAAGGACAAGGCTGCAGTCAAGATCAGTTTGCTAGGCATGGGGAGGATCTCCACTTTGCTGATTCCGGGTCAAATGTTACAAGATAACCCGTTGGACCTTCGCCGGCTTCAAAGTTCTCCAAGAAAGAGAAGATTTGAACCCGCTGGCGGCTTGGCGCACAATGACGCCCTTCAAAACCAACAATAACCGGGGACGGTTACACTCATGCAAACTTCGTCCATTCATGGGATGTGGTCTTCACGCCTGGCTTTCATCCTGGCCGCCACCGGCTCGGCCGTGGGGCTGGGCAACATCTGGCGCTTTCCTTATATCACTTCCGAAAACGGCGGCGGTGCCTTTGTCCTGATCTACCTGCTGTGCATTCTCGCCGTCGGCCTGCCGGTGATGTTTTCCGAGATCCTGATCGGGCGGCGCGGGCGCATGAGTCCGATCAACTCGATCCGGGAACTGGCCGACGATGCCGGTTCCTCGCGGGCCTGGATGGGCCTGGGGATTATCGGGGTGGTCGCCGGCTTCCTGATTCTTTCGTTCTACTCGGTGGTTGCCGGCTGGACCCTGCACTACGGCTGGCTTTACTTAAAGGAGCTTGTCGGCGCCGGCGCACCGATCACCGATCCGGGCGAGACCTTTACCAGCCTGCTCGGCAACGCCGGCGAGCTGACGTTCTGGCATGGCCTGTTCATGATCATGACCGTCAGCGTGGTGGCCTTCGGCGTCGAGAAGGGGCTGGAACGGGCGGTCAGCATTCTGATGCCGATCCTGTTCGTGCTGCTGCTGATCCTGCTCGGATACGGCATGAACACCGGCCATTTCCAGGAAGCCGTCACCTTCCTGTTCAAGCCGGACTGGTCACAGGTCTCCGGGCCAATGATCGTCACGGCCATGGGCCAGGCCTTTTTCACCCTCAGCCTGGGCATGTGCGCCATCATGACCTACGGCGCCTACCTGCCATCGGATGTCAACATTCCCAGGGTCGGCGTCACCATCGCTTTGGCCGATACCGCGGTTGCCCTGATCGCCGGCCTGGCCATCTTCCCCATCGTGCTGGCCTTTATCGTGGCACCCGACCCCGAGCTGACCGGCATTCCGGCCGGCGGCCCGGGGCTGATCTTCCAGTCGCTGCCCCTGGCCTTTGCCAGCATGCCGTTCGGCATTTTCTTTGGCATGCTGTTTTTCCTGCTGTTGTCCGTGGCCGCCTGGACCAGCTCGATCTCGCTGATGGAGCCGGCCACGGCCTACCTGGTCGAATCCACCAACCTGTCGCGCAAGGGTGCGGCCCTGGTGGTGGCTTTACTGGGCTGGACGCTGGGCCTGGCCTCGGTGTTTTCCTTCAACATCTGGTCGGAGGTCTCGATCGGCGGGCGCGACATCATGAGTGCGATCGAGTACGTAGCCGCCGACATCATGCTGCCGGTCGGCGGCCTGCTGACCGCCCTGTTCGCCGGCTGGGTACTGTCGCGCAAGATTACCCGTGACGAGCTGGACCGGAAGATGCCGAACTGGGCCTTCCAGTGCTGGCTGTGGCTGACGCGGGTGGTGACCCCGGCCCTGATCCTGATCGTCCTCGGCAGCATTCTGGGTTTCTTCTAGGATTATCAGGGTCAGCCTATGGTCATGCTGACGGCGCTGCACGAGCAGCGCCTGCAGGCGGTCTGCTCGGCCCTGAAAAGCAGCCACGCGCGCCAGGTGCTGGATCTTGGCTGCGGATCGGGTGCGCTGACCTGTTTGCTGCTCAGCGACCCGGACTTCGATTCCGTCCTGGCCATGGACCGTTCCAGCGAGGCCCTGGCCACCTTGCGCCAGAACCTGGCCAACGGCGGTGAACTGGGCGAACGCCTGACGCTCGTGCATGGTTCCTGGACCGACACCCACCCGGGCTGTCAGGCCTACCAGGCCGCCGCCCTGGTGGAGACCATCGAGCACCTGGATCCACGCGACTTGTCACGCATGGAAAACACCGTGTTTGCCGCCTACGATCTCGACTGCATCGTGGTGACCACACCCAACGGCGACTACAACCCCTTGCTGGGCCTCGGCCCCGGTCAGTTCCGCGATCCCGACCATCGCTTCGAGTGGCCCCGGGTGAAGTTTCGCAAGTGGTGTCGCGGCCTGGCCAGTCGCCACGGTTACCAGGTACGTTTTGCCGACATTGGTGACCCCGACCCGGAACTGGGTGCCGCGACGCAGATGGCGGTGTTTACCAGGACGACTTCTTCTTCTTGATCAACCCGGCTTGCGCGCCAGCATGATTACGCGCAGCGGAGCGGGATGACCTTCGCGGGTAAGCCCGGGCTGGTCCGGATCCAGGGCTTCACTCAGCGAGTGAAACGGCATCCACTCGGTTCTTCGTTGTTCGACTTCGGATGTGGCCGTGCGATCAATGCACTGGATTGATTCCCAGCCGGCCTGTTCCAGCCAATGCTGCAGGCGGGCCAGGGTGGGCAGGGTATGCACGTTGCGCATGTTGGCATAGCGGTCGGCCGGCACCAGCACCCGGTCATCCGGCCCGTCGAGGATCAGGGTTTCCAGCACCAGGCCACCACCGGGGCGAAGCCGCGCCTTCAGATCTTCCAAATGGGCCAGGTGATCGCGGCGATGGTAGAGCACGCCCATGGAGAACACGCGGTCGAAATGCCCGAGTGCCGGCGGCAGGTCTTCAAGCCTGGCGGCAATCAGATGATTCGCTGCCGGACCGGTAAAGTGCCGGATCACCTCGTGCTGGGCCACGAACAACTGGGTGGGATCACAGCCGAAAACGCAGCGTGCGCCGCTGGCCAGCATGCACCAGCCAAAGTAAGCGTTGCCGGCACCGACATCCAGCACCCGCTCGCCGGCAAGATCAACATGGCTGGCCAGGCGCGCCCATTTCAGATCCGAACGCCACTCGGTGTCGATATCGACCCCGCCCAGGCGCAGCGGGCCCTTGCGCCAGGGGATCCATTCGCCCAGCAATTGCGCAAGCGGGCCAGGCGATATCCAGTCAGCGCCGGCGACCAGACGCCCTGTCTGCAGCTGCCAGCAGGTATCAACCGCCGGCAATTGCTCCCTGGCCTGCCGCCAGCGCGGCCAGTCACCATGGCGACTCAGCCAGTCACGATGGCGCTCGGTCACGTCATCGGCCAGGGCCTGTTCGTACTCGGTGGCCAGGGCGCGGTGCAAGTCGTCTGAAATGCTCATCGCTCAAGCATAGCAAGCGCCTGCAGCAGGCGGGTCCGGGCACGTTCCGGTGTAGAATCGAGACTCGCGCGCCAGACCATACGATGGGGACCCGGTAATCATGGATGCATGGAAACTCTGGATCATTGCCGGCATCGTGTTGGCCATTGCCGAACTGCTGCTGATTCCCGCCCAGTTCCTGCTCGTGGCCCTGGGGCTGTGCGCGATGCTGGTCGGCATACTCACCTGGGGCGCGGATCTGGGACAGGCGGCGCAACTGGGCTGGTTTGCCGGTCTTTCCATCGTGCTGGTTCCGCTGTTTGTCACGATCTGGCGGCGCAAGGCGCCGGTTCGCTATCCGGGCACCGCCGGTGAGTCAGGCACGGCTCCGCAATCGGCTCGCATCGTCAATCTTGATCCCCTGACCATAGCGCTGCGCGGCGACCGCTTTCCGGCCAAGGGCCCGGGCGATTGCGCGTTCGAAATCGGTGAGGAAGTCATGGTCACCGGTTTTTCCGGTATTACCGCCGAGGTCCGCAAGATCGGCTAGTTCGGTTTTCCATTTCAAGAAGGGAGCTTTGGTCATGTTCGAAATCATCATTTTTCTGGTTGTCCTGGTCCTGGTCTTCCTGGCTACCGGCGTTCGTATCGTGCAAACCTCGCAGGCGGTGGTCGTTGAGCGCCTCGGATCCTACAGCCGCACCCTGGGTGCCGGCATCAACCTGATCATCCCGTTCGTCGACAAGCCGCGACCGATCAACCGCCAGTACTTCGCGGTCGGCGCCGAAGGCGAAGCGGTGCGCCTGAACCGCACCGAGAGCAAGATCGATTTGCGCGAGACGGTCATGGATGTACCCCCGCGGGCCATGATCACCCAGGACAACGTCACCGTCTCGGTCAATACCGCGGTCTACTACCAGATCATCGATCCGCAAAGCGCCGTCTACCAGGTCGAGAACCTGGTCATGGCCATCGAGGTACTGACCAACACCACCTTGCGCGCCCTGGTCGGCAAGATGGAGCTGGACAAGCTGTTCGAGTCACGCGAGGACATCAACACCGAGCTGCAGCTAACCCTGGACGAGGCCGGCAACAAGTGGGGGGTGAAAATCACCCGGGTCGAGGTCCAGGACATCGCCATCCCGCGCGAAGTCGAGGATGCGATGCGCAAGCAGATGGTGGCCGAGCGCACCCGGCGCGCCATGATCGCCGAAGCCGACGGTCGCCGGCAGTCGGAAATCCTGGAAGCCCAGGGTGAGCGCCAGGCCGCGATCGAGCGCGCCGAAGGCGAAAAACAGGCCGCCATCCTGAGAGCCCAGGGCGAGCAGAACGCGATCAACACCATCATGGCCTCCGGCGGCGGCCAGCTCCAGCCCAAGGACGTGGTCGGCTACCTGCTCGGCCTGAACTACCTCAAGACCCTGCCCGACATCGCCAAGGAAGGCGACCGCGTGTTCCTGCCGTTCGAGACCACCGCGCCCATGGCCGGCCTCGGCGCCCTGGCGGAGCTGGCCAAGGATCTGAAGGGGCGTGCGGGACTGGGATGATGAAATCCGGGTAGGGGGGTAGAAGGGTAGAAGGGTAGAAGGGTAGAGGGAAAGTAAAAAGAAAGGCCCAGCAACCACCGAAGACACCGAAGACACCGAAGGTCAACAAGGTTGAATTCGGTGTGTTCGGTGGTTTAGCTGTTTTTGATCGCCTGAATGGCGGTGGAGCTGAGGCACTGGAACAATCGGCGCACAGCCTGTCATGATTTTTCCCGATTGCTCGTATAAAGGGTTGGCGACAGAGTTGGCGACCAGGCCCGCAACGTCGTCAAGTTGAGGTCGCCTCGTTTGCGGGCGACCTGGACCACGGCAAGCAGTAGCAGTATTCCATCCGCTTGTCGCAAACCCTGCGTGGAGGACTGTATGGACTGGGTTCCCTTTGAAGATGAGCGAGGCAGGCGCTGGGAAGTTGACCAGCTCATGCTGTGGATGCTGATTCGCGAGTACGTGCATGCGCGCAACATTTACTACCGGGCCAGAGTCAAGGTTGAGCGGCGCCTGTTTTCAGCCAATGTGACCACGGTAGAGGTCAACTGGGATGGTTTCGGCACGGCCAAGAACCGTGACTCCGAAGCGCTCTACCAGGAAACGGCCGAGCAACTGCTTGCCAGTGGTGCTCAAGGACTGGAAAAAGTGATCATCATGCGCAAGCGGGCGCGTGAATATTGTCGAGAGTTCAGGCGCAAACAGCGAAAGGCACAGTCCGACACCATGGACAGCATCGACCGGTCTGTGCGAAACCTGTCGGCCGGAGAAACCACGGCCCGGGCTGTCAGGGATATCAGTGCGGGAACACTGGTAGTCGGAGCAACATTCCTGACTGGCGGTGCCGCGGCAGGCGCGCTGGGTGCCGGGTCCGTGCTGAGTGGAACCGGCACTTACCAGGACACGGGCAACCTTGGTGCTGCGGCAATCAACGCCACCGGCACCTTCGTGGTCGGCGCCATCGGGATGGCCGGTACGGCGGGGGGTGGGGTGGTGCGCGGAGCCCAGGCCCTTCCCGGAAACCAGCAGGCCGTTCTTTTGCTGGTCGGGATGAAAATGGATGTCAGCTTCAACGTGGCCCAGGGACTGGTCGAGGGCAAGGAGCTGAAGGATGTCGTGGTGCCGGCACTAGTCAACACCACTCTCAGCAACCTGGGTTCGGCCGGAGCACAGTCGGTCCTTGGCCGGGTTTTTGACTCCAGCGCGTTGACGCTATGCACCAAGCTGACTGATACGCAGCGCGCAACTGCTGCCATCGTGACCGCCGGAGGCGCTTTTGCCGGCAACAATGCGTCCGACGGGGCGAGGGCTGTGTGGAACAGAGCATCATCAACCACTCGCGTCCTGGCTGATGTGGTCAAGGCAGTCGATGATGATGAGGCCTACGTGCGCGACAGGGTTCTTCGCCCTGCCTGAAGTTTCGCTTGGCTGGGTTTCTGGCTTGCGCTGAGGCTGGGTCAACTAGTCTCTCTTGATCGCCGCCATGGCGGCGAAGTTGAAGCATTGGAACCAGTCGATGACCTGGTCGAAGCCGGCCTGGCGGAGGCGTTGATGGTGGGCTGCCCGGGTTTCGGGTACCAGCACGTTTTCCAGGGCCTGGCGCTTGCGCGCGATTTCCAGGTCTGAGTAGCCTTGGGCGCGTTTGAACTCGTGGTGGTGGGTGTCTAGCCAGTCTTGCTGTTCGGGGGATTCGAAGGCCAGCTTTTCGGCCAGCAGCAGCACACCACCGGGGCGCAGGCCGGCGGCGATGCGGGCCATCAGCGCATCGCGCTGTTCGCGGGCGATGAACTGCAGGGTGAAATACATCAGCACCACCGAGGCGTTTTCGATCGGCAAGCTGCAGGCATCGCCTTCGATGACCTCCACCGGGATGCGTGAATTGTCCTCGGCCATGATCTGGCGGCAGCGCCCCACCATTTCCGGGGCACTGTCGATGGCGATGATCTCCACACCTTTAGCCTGCACGGCCCGGCGCGCGGCCAGGGTGGCCGCGCCCAGCGAGCAGCCCAGGTCATAGATTCGACTGTCGGGCTGGACCGCGCGCGCAACCATCAGCGGGGTCAGTTCCAGCAGCAGGCGGTAGCCGGGCACGGAGCGCTCGATCATGTCGGGAAAAACCCGCACCACGTCGCGAGAGAATTCGAACGGAGTAGCCGGTGCATCGCCGGCGGCAAACAGCCGATCGCGATCGCTCATGGGTTGGCTAATTCGGCGATCGCCGGCGCGAGCAGGGATGACAGGCCGATATCGGATTCCGGCGCGGTCACCGAGTTGGTACAGACCACGCGCTTGACGCCGGCATGGCGCAGCAGTTCGCGCGCGCGATCGCCGAACAGGCCATGGACGACGACCACGGTCGGGCGATCGAAGCCGGCCCGGGTCAAATGGCGCGCGGCCTCGGCCACGGTCGCACCCGAAGACAGAATATCGTCCACCAGC
>RECK01000168.1 GCA_007694055.1 Wenzhouxiangella sp. | reverse complement strand
CCGTTGGATAAAGCGTACAAAGTCATCACCAATCAGGTACAGGATCGGAATCAGGCCCAGGGTGATAATGGTCGCGAAGACGATGCCGAAGGCCAGGGAGGTGGCCATCGGAATCACGATCTGGGCCTGAAGGCTGGTTTCAAAGAAGATGATCGGTGCCAGTCCAAGGAAGGTGGTCATCGAGGTAAGGACAATGGCCCGGAAACGCGCGCGCGTCGCCTTGATGGCTGCATCAATGCGCTTTTCTCCCGCCCGGCGGTGACGGTTGACGAAGTCGACCAGGATCAGGCTGTCGTTGACCACCACGCCGGCCAGCGCGATGATCCCGAACAGGCTCAACAGACTGATCGGGATACCCAGTACCCAATGGCCGACGACGGCGCCGATCATGCCGAACGGTATGACTGACATGATCAGCAAAGGCTGCAGGTAGGAGCGCAGGGGAATGGCAATCAGCGCATAGATCAGGAACAGTGCGAACGCCGTGCCCCAGAGCAGTTCCCGCATCAATTCCTGCTGGCTGCGGGTCGCTCCTGCCAGGCGGTAGCGTACGTTGGGATAGTTTGCCAGGATGTTGGGCAGGTGCGTTTCGCGCAGTTCGGCCGCAATCCGTCCTGGCTCGACCAGGTCCTTGTCGACGCGTGCAGTCACGCTGATCGAGCGTTCACGATCAAAGCGACGAATGATGGACGGACTGGATCCCAGTTCCACGTCGGCCACCGCAGAAAACGGCACCTCTTCTCCGCCCGGCGTGCGAATGCGCATGTTTTCCAGGTAGCCCTCGGATCGCCTTTGCTCGCGCGGGTAGCGCACCATGACACGCACATCGTCCTGGCCGCGCTGGATGCGCTGGACTTCCTCGCCGAAGAAAGCCTGGCGCACCTGGCGGGCCAGATCCTGCTGCGACAGGCCGAGCACCTCCGCCTCGGGGCGGATGTTGAGCTGAAGCTCGCGCAGGCCGCCCTCGTAGGAGTTGCGAATATCGAAGGTGCCGTTGTAGGCGCGGATGCGGTTTTCCAGGGCCGCTGCCGCGTCCCTGAGCTGGTTCAGGTCGCGACCGACCAGCTGGAAGTTGAGGTCCGGTCCGTCTCCACCCGGTCCGCCGGCACCGCCTATGCGCAGACCGCGCACGCCCGCCATTTCGCCGACTTGTTCGCGCCAGCGGCGCTCGATTTCGGCGGTGGCAATGCGGTTGGATTCGTCGCGGTTCAGCTCCACCAGCATGCCGCCGGTCGTGTCCGACCCTGACCAGGCGAAAGTGGTGCGGATGATGGGCTCGGCAAATCCTTCCCTTTCCTGCACCTGCTGATCGACATCGCTCAGGGCGCGGGTCAGCAGATCGATATTGGCGTGGGTGATGTGGGCCGGCGTGCCCTCATTCATTTCCAGGTTGACGCGCATGAAGTCGCCGGCGAAGTCGGGAAAGGGGACGTAGCGGACAACTCCGCCGGCAATCAGGCTGATCGAGAGGATCAGTATGGACAGGAAGCCGGCCAGGGCCAGATAGCGCTGACGGAGCAGTACCTGCAGGCTGGGCAGGTAGATGTTGTCGACAAAACGATACAGGTTGTCGGAAAACCCGCGCTGGAAGCGCACCAGTCGATTGGGTGTGTCGCTCTCGTACTTGCCAACCCGCATATGGGCCAGGTGCGCCGGCAGAATGAGCTTGGACTCAACCAGTGACATCATCAAACAAAGCACCACAACCCATCCGATTGCGGCGAAGAACTGGCCCTGGATGCCGGAAACCATCAGGATGGGCAGGAAGGCGGCGATGGTGGTCAACACACCGAAGGTGGCCGGGATGGCGACCTTGTGGACACCGTTGACCACGTTTTCCACCGAATGCCCCTTGCTGCGGATCTCGGTGTAGGCCGATTCCCCCATGATGATGGCGTCGTCGACCACGATTCCCAGTACCACAAGGAAGCCGAACAGGCTGATCAGGTTGATTGTCACACCGACCACGGGCAACAGCCAGAGTGCGCCCATGAAGGCGATCAGCAGGCCGACCATGACCCAGAAGGCCAGCTTGAGGCGGAGAAAAAGCGTGAGAATCAGAAACACCAGCAAGGCCCCGGCCAGCAGGTTCTTGCCCATCATCTCCAGGCGCCCCCGGAGGTAGTAGGAAATATCGGCCCACCAGTCCACGCTGATGCCGCTGGGAAGCGACTGCTGCTTCTGATCGATGTACGCCCGAACGTCGCGAGAGACCGCCAGCGCGTTCTGCTCACCTACGCTGAGTACCCGGATGGCAATGGCCGGTTGGCCGTTGTGGCGAGCGTAGAATTCGCGGTCGATAAAGCCATCGCGAACGTTGGCGATGTCGCGTACCCGTACCCGGCTGCCATCGGGGTTGGTGCGGATCACGATCTCCTCGAAGTCCCGGCCCACATAAGCCTGACCCACGGTCCGCACCAGGATATCGCCGCCCTCGGTTTGAATGCGGCCGCCGGGCAGGTCCAGCGACGAACGACGAATGGCCTGGGCGACTTCGCCCAGGGTCAGGTTGAAGGCGCGCAGCGTTTCCTCCCGGACTTCGATGCCTACCTCGTAGGGGCGGGCTCCGGTCAGCTCGGCGCGGCTGACCGAGGGCAGGGCGGTGATGTCATCGCGGATCTGCCGGGCCGCTTCCTTGAGCGTGCGCTCCTCGACATCGCCGAACACCGAAATCCAGATCACCTCCTGCGACCAGGTGTTGCGCTCGTAAATTGGCCGCTCGGTTTCTGCCGGAAAGGTGGCAATGGCATCCACGCGCGCCCGGATGGTCTCCATGACCTCCAGCACGTCATGGCGCGGGGCAACTTCCACGGTGACCGTACCGGCGCCCTCCCGGGCCGTGGCGATGATTTCGTCAATGCCCTCGAGATCCTGGATCGCTTCCTCGATCTTGATCAATACGCCCTGCTCCACATCCCGCGGCGTGCTGCCGCGGTAGGGCACGGTCACGGTGACGTAGTTGGTCTCGATGCGTGGCTGAATTTCCTTGGTGATGGTGATGGCCGTGTAGGCCCCGCCGGCCAGCAGGCAGATCATCAGCAGGTTGGCTGCTACCGGGTTGTAGGCGAACCACGCAATGATATTGCCGTACCAGTTGCGTTCGGGTGTCATGGCTGATCCCCGGTACGATTGGCCAGCTCGTCGGCCGGCAGCAGGCGCAGGGCCGGCTCGACGGGATCCTGCTCACGCACGCGCAGGCTCATGCCTGGAATGGGTGCAGCAATGGCCGTGGTAACGATCAGGTCATCCGCGCCCAGGTTGTTGTAGACATAGACGCGGTCCGGGGTCGAACGGATCACCTCCACCCGCCGGATCTCCAGGCGTTCGTCATTGTCGACCAGGTACACCGAGTCGCCCTCGCGCAGCGCCGAGCGCGGTAGAACCATCAGGCCTGAGGCTGCGCGCCCCTGGACTTCGGCCTGGACGAAAGTGCCCATGATCAAGGGCAGCCGGCGCTCTCGATCGAGCAGACCGTAGGGATCCTGAACCTGAACCACAACGAAATTCAGTCGGGTTGTTTCCTCAACCACGCCCTCGCTGCGAACCAGTTTGCCCTGCCACTCGCCACGCTGGCCGGCGACCGTACCGGTCAATCGGACCGGGGCGGGTGTACTCGCGTCCTGGCCTGGTCGGGGCAGGTCGAGGAAAGCCAGGTCCTGATTCGACAAGGGCAAGCGGACTTCGGCCACATCCACGGCGAAGGTCACTCCCAGCAGGCTGCCTGGCGACACGAACTGGCCAATATCGATCTGACGACTGCGAACCATGCCGTCGTAGGGCAAGCTGATCCGGGTGCGCTCGAGATTGCGGCGGGCGCGCAGCACGGCCGCCTCGGCCGCCTGAACGGATGCCTGGGCGCCAGCCACCTGGGGCAGGCGCAAGACCAGTTCACCGGGCTCACGTTCGCTGCCGTGCAGCCGTTTCCAGTCCTGCCGGGCCTGGTCGGAACGGGCTTGCTCGTCGGAAAGGCGGGCGCGAGCGGCGGCCAGGTCGGCCTGAGCCTGGAGCAGGGCGGCTTCGTAGTCGCTGGGATCGATTTCCGCCAGTATCTCGTTGGCTCGGAAGAATCCGCCGGCTACGAAGTTATCGGAAAGGGTCACGATGCGACCACCGACTTCGGCTGCCAGCTGGGTCTGGGTGCGTGGACGGACCGTCCCCTGCGCCTGGACCTCGAAATGAGCCACGCCGGTTTCTGGCGAAATCGTGTCGACCAGCATCGCAGTGGTGGCCACTTCGCGCTCTTCTGGCTGCGGTCGATTCCTGGCTGCCTGCATCACGACCATGATTGACAGGACGACCAACAGCGGCGGCAGGCCGAATTTGAGTAACTTTTTCACGATCGACTCCGGCTCGGATCGTTTAATCGATGATCGGACATGGTGCCAGAAGGGATATGCGTCATGCACGTGCCAGAAGACATGGATACCGCGCCGTGGAAATCGGTCCCGAACGCCACCATGTAAGCCGGTACGTTAGACTTTAGCGTTGACCAGCAAGCGTGATTGTGCCGATGAACCATGGAATTCACATCAAGACAGCCGACGAGATCGAGGCCATGCGGGTCGCCGGCCAGCAGGCCGGCAGTGTTCTGCGCATGATTCGCGAGTATGTCCAGCCCGGTGTGACCACCGGTGAACTTGACCGGATCTGCCACGATTACATCGTCGACGAGCTCAAGGCCATCCCGGCGCCGCTCAATTACCGCGGCTTTCCTAAGTCGATCTGCACCTCGGTCAATCACGTGGTCTGTCATGGCATTCCGGGGGACAAGGTGCTGAAAAACGGCGACATCGTCAACATCGACGTCACCGTCATCCAGAATGGCTGGCACGGCGATACCAGCAAGATGTTCTACGTTGGTGAGCCTTCGGTCAAGGCTCGACGCATTTGCGAGGTTGCGCATCAGGCCATGAAAACGGGCATCGAGATGGTTCGTCCCGGTATCACCCTGGGTGATATCGGCCACGCCATCCAGACCTATGCCGAGGGCGAGCGCTGCTCGGTGGTGAGAGAGTACTGTGGTCACGGCATTGGACGAGTCTTCCACGAAGCCCCGCAGGTGCTGCACTACGGCCGGCCGGGCGATGGTGTGACCCTGCGCCCGGGCATGACCTTCACCATCGAACCCATGATCAATCTCGGCAAGGCCGCGACCCGCCTGTTGCCCGACGACTGGACGGTGATCACCCGCGACCGCAGCCTGTCGGCGCAGTGGGAGCACACCCTGGCCGTGACCGAAGACGGCTATGACGTGTTGACGCGACTGCCAGAAGATCCGCTGTGACCGACCGCCTCAGCGCCGTCCCGGCGACGCGACACTGTCTTGACCTGTCGGAACTGCTCAAGCTGCCCGGTGATCCCCAGGTGCTGGCTACCCGGCTGCGCGAGGCGCGCAGCGGCGCCGATGATGCCTTGTTCGAAGCCTTTGCCGCAGATACCGATATCCGCGAGCTGGTTCATGCCAGGGCCTGGGTGCTCGAGCAGCTGGTGCTGATCGCCTGGGAGCGCCTGGTCCCGGGTGAGGCCGAAATGGACCTGTGCGCGGTCGGCGGCTTTGCGCGCGGCGAGCTTCATCCGCACTCGGATGTCGACCTGCTGATCCTGCGCAGCGCTACCGGTGCCGACCACAGCCAGCCGCTGGAACGCTTCATCCAGGTGCTGTGGGATGCCGACCTGCATCCGGGTCAGAGCGTGCGCACGGTCGAGGAATGCATAGAAGAGGCACGCAACGACGTGGGTGTTGCCACCAACCTGATGGAGTCGCGTCTGCTGGCCGGTGCGGGACGTCTGCACAAGGCCATGTGCGAAGCCACCGATCCGCCAGGTCTGTGGCCGGCCGATGAGTTCTACACCGCCAAGTGCGCCGAACAGGAACAGCGCCACGCCCAGTTCGAGGACACGATCTACAACCTCGAACCCAACTTGAAGGAAGGTCCGGGCGGTCTGCGAGATGTGCAGATGATAGCCTGGGTCACCCACCGCCATTTCGGCACCTCGACCTTGCACGGACTTGTCGAACATGGGTTTTTGAGCGAGCGTGAGCTCGAGGACCTGGTCGAGGGTCGTGACTATCTCTGGCGGGTGCGCTGGGCCCTGCATGAGCTGGCCGGCCGCGCCGAAGAACGGCTGCTGTTCGATTACCAGCGCAAGCTTGCCGAGCTGTTTGGCTTCGGCAGTTGCGACCAGGGCAACCAGTGTGTAGAGCAATTCATGCAGCGCTACTATCGCGCGGTGATGCAGATGGCGCGGCTCAACGAACGCCTGCTTCAGAGCTTCGACGAAGAGCTGCTGGCCGGTCGCAAGCACCTGCCATCGGCCGATATCGACGATGACTTCCGCCTGCGTCACGGCTACCTGGAGCTGAAAGACGCCCATGCCTTCGTCCATCGACCGGAACTGCTCATGCGCCTGTTCCTGGTGCTGTCGGACAATCCGGAGATTCGAGGGGTCAGGGCGGCCACCATTCGCCTGGTTCGCGAGCATCTGTACCTGATCGACGAGGACTACCGCAACGACCCGGCCATCCTCGACATGTTTCTGACCCTGCTGCGCAGTCCCCGCCTGGTCTACAGCCAGCTGGCGCGGATGAACCGCTACGGGGTGCTGGGTGCCTTGCTGCCGCCGTTCGGCCAGATTACCGGGCGCATGCAGTTCGACCTGTTTCATGTCTACACCGTCGACCAGCACACGCTGTTCGTGATTCGCAACCTGCGCCGTTTCGCCCTTGGCAAGGATCCGGATTCGTTCGCCCATGCCATTGAGGTGTTTGATCAAATCGAGCGGCCCGAAGTGCTCTACCTCGGCGCGCTGTTTCACGATATTGCCAAGGGTCGAGGCGGCGATCATTCCGAGCTTGGTGCTGAAGATGCGCGGGCCTTCGTCGATCAGCTCGACATGCCCGACGCAGATCGCGATCTGGTCGTCTGGATGGTGCGCGAGCATTTGCTGATGTCACGGACCAGCCAGCGCGAAGACATTACCGATCCCGACGTAGTCAATCGCTTCGCCGGTCTGGTCGGCAGCCAGCGCCGCCTCGATCATCTGTTCATCCTGACCGTTGCCGATATCGCCGCAACCAGTCCCAAGCTCTGGAACTCCTGGAAGGACAGCCTGCTCTGGGAGCTCTATAACGCCGCCAGCGATGCGCTCAAGCGCGGTCTCGAGCATCCGGTAGACCGCCAGACCAGCGTCAACGAAACTCGTCAGCAGGCGCTCGATGCCCTGCAGGAGATGGGCGCCGAGCGTTCCGATGTCGAGGTCTTGTGGGCGGATCTGCCGCCGGCTGCCTTCTTGCGCCTGGACGCCGAGCAGCTGGTCTGGACTACCAGCGAGGTGCTGGCCAGCGATCGTTTGCCGCTGGTTGGCTGGCGCAACCTGGAGCACAAGGGCATTTCCGAGGTTTTTGTCCACGCCGAGGACTTTGCCGGCCTGTTTGCCGTGGTCGCCCGTGAGCTCGATCGCATGCAGTTGAACGTGCTGGCCGCTCGCGTTGTGACCACTCAGTCCGACACTGCCCGCAGCTGGGATGTGTTCCAGGTCATGGATGCCAACGGGCAACCCCTGAATCGATCCGATGGCGCGCGCCTGAAGGCTTCGCTGGCCGAACAGCTCGCGGCCAAGGCCGTGCGCCCGCTGCCGCCGCGGCCGGTGCCGCGACGCCTGCAGCCGTTCATGGGCCGGGCCGAAATCGTCCTCAAGGAACAGGATGGGCTGACCGTACTCGAAGTGGCGGCCACGGACCGGCCCGGTCTGCTCTCGGCCATTGCCGAAGCACTGGTCAGCCGCGGTGTGCGCCTGATTGACGCCCGCGTGGCCACCTTCGGCCAGCGGGTCGAGGACGTTTTCCTGATTGCCGACGACGCGGGCAAGGCACTGGCCGGGGAGGACTGTCATGCCCTGGAAGCCGAGCTGCGTCAGCGACTTGATCGAACCTGATATTCGAACCAATACACTTTTGACCATGCTCAATGAAATCGAAAAACTGCGTCTGACCATTGAACAAGCCTGGGACCGGCGCGCCGAGTTGAGCCCCGACCGGGTTGACGGCAACCTGCGCGGTGCCGTCGATACCTGCTTGCAGGGGCTGGAGAAAGGCAGCTTGCGCGTTGCCGAACCCGGTGCCGATGGCTGGATCGTTCACGGCTGGCTCAAGCAGGCCATCCTGCTGCATTTTCGCATCACCCCCAATCGCGACATGCCGGGCGGCGCCAGCCACTACTTCGACAAGGTTGGCCTGCGTTTTGCCGATGACGTCGACCCGCCGGCGGCCAGCGGGGCGCGCATCGTGCCCACGGCAACCGTTCGTCAGGGCGCCCACATCGGCCGCGACGTCGTGCTGATGCCCAGTTACGTCAATATCGGCGCCTTTGTGGGTGCCGGCAGCATGATCGACACCTGGGCCACGGTTGGTTCCTGTGCCCAGATCGGGCGCAACGTGCATATTTCCGGCGGTGCCGGTATTGGTGGCGTACTCGAGCCGCTTCAGGCCAACCCCACCATCATCGAGGATGACTGCTTTATCGGCGCCCGCTCCGAAGTTGTCGAGGGCGTGATCGTTGAAAAGGGCGCGGTCATTGGTATGGGCGTCTTTCTCGGTCAGTCCACGCGCATCTACAATCGCGCCACCGGCGAAATCACGACCGGGCGCGTTCCGGCCGGCTCGGTGGTCGTTGCCGGTACGCTGCCGGCCAAGGATGGCAGCCACAGCCTGTATGCGGCCATTATCGTCAAGCAGGTGGACGAAAAAACCCGGGCCAAGACCTCGGTCAACGAGCTGTTGCGAGCAGGAGAAAGGGAATGAAGGTTTACGGCATCAAGTCCTGTGATACCTGCCGCAAGGCCCGGCGCTGGCTGGACGAGCAGGGCCGCGAGTACCAGTGGCATGACCTGCGCGAAGACGGCCTGGACCAGGTTACTGTCAAGCGCTGGTTGGCAGCCGTAGGCGCGGAAACCCTGGTCAACCGGCGCTCGACCACCTGGCGTGGCTTGAGCGAGGACGAGCGCAGGCAGGCCATGGATCCGGCCCTGGCCAGCGCACTTTTGCTCGAAGCTCCCACCCTGATCAAGCGCCCGGTGTTCGAAACCGAAGCCGGCGTCAGCGTGGGTTTTAACGCGGCTGTCAGGGACAGTCTGTAGAATCATTGGCATGAATCAGGTAGCAGAAAACACGGTAACCCTTGAGCCGGTCAGCCGGACGCAGCGCGAGGCGCGCGAGCAGCTGCTGTCGCCGCTGGCCACGCGTTCGGCAGACTCGCGCGGCCGTGCCCGTGCGGAAGCGCCGGATCCCTACCGTACCGAGTTCGAGCGCGATCGCGACCGCGTCCTGCACTCCAAGGCCTTTCGCCGCCTCAAGCACAAGACCCAGGTCTTCATCAATCCCGAGGGTGATCACTTTGTCACCCGCATGAGCCACACCCTCCAGGTCACCCAGGTGGCCCGCGCCATTGCCGTGGCCCTGGGGCTCAACGAGGTGTTGACCGAGGCCATCTGCCTGGCCCACGACTGCGGCCACACGCCGTTCGGACACACCGGCGAGGCGGCCCTGTCGGAGTACGTGGAAGGCAGAGAGTGGTTGCACTCGGAGCAGGGCGTGCGCATCTTCGAGGTGCTCGAGCCCTGCAACCTGAGCTGGGAAGTGCTCGACGGCATCCGCGCCCACACCTGGCGGGTCAAGCCGCCGCCGCATACCGCCGAAGGCTGGACCTGCCGCTTTGCCGACCGTATCGCCTACCTCAATCACGATCTCCAGGACGCCCTGCGCGCCGGCGTGATTGGGGTCGAGGACATCCCGGCTGACATCGTCGAGGCGCTGGGCCCGGTGCGCGGCAGCAGCTGGATCAATGTCATGATCGAGGCGGTGATCGGGGAGTCCTGCAAGCGCGGCCGGCTGGCCATGGATGCCGACATCATGCTGGCCATGAAGCATTTCCGCGAGTTCATGTTCGAGCGGGTCTACCTGCGCCCGGAGGCCGAAGCCCAGGCCGCCCGTGCCCGCGGGGTCATTCACCAGCTGGTCGAGCATCTGCTCGCCCACCCCGATGAAATTCCGGACAGCTATCGCATCGTCGAGGCCGAGCCGCTGACCCAGGTGCTGGACTACGTGGCCGGGATGACCGACCGTTACGCCCTCAACCTGCACGACCGCCTGTTTCGCCCGCGCGGTCTGGTCTGAAACGCTCTGTCCAGACAAGCGCTTCACTACCTGGCCTATGGCTCCAACCTGCATCCAGCGCGACTTGAGGCGCGCCTGGGACGCGTGGAATGTCTTGGGAGGGTCCGACTGCCGGGTTGGCGACTATGCTTCGACAAGCGCGGCTCCGACCGTTCGGCCAAGGCCAACCTGCGCGCAGCACCCGGCACCGGCCAGGTCGCCTGGGGCGCGGTCTTTCGATTGAACAGGGCCCAGTACGTCGAGCTGGATCGCTTCGAAGGAGTGGGTCGCGGCTACGAAACCTTCTGGCTGGACCTGGTGCTGGAGGGCCGGGAGCAGCCCGCGCTGACCTACCTCAGCCCAAGCCACTGGCGCACCGACAACAGCAAACCCTACGACTGGTACCGAGACCTGGTCCTCGCCGGCGCCCGCTACCACAACTTCCCGGAAGATTATTGCGCAGCAATTGCGCGCGTTCCGGCTGTGGAGGATCCTGATACGAAACGAGCCGCTCGACAGAATTCGCTGCTCGGCAGCATGGGTTGAGAGGGAGAGAGGGAGAGAGGGAGAGAGGGAGACAACCCGGAAACCGGAAACCGGAA
>RECK01000114.1 GCA_007694055.1 Wenzhouxiangella sp. | reverse complement strand
CATATTCCGTTCCAGTTTGCCCCGCAATACGAGCTGGAAATTGGTGTTCTCGCGACGCCGGAAGTGATCCCGCAACTTGAACGCCTGCCCGACTCGGAGCCGCTGTCGAGCGTGCAGGAATTGGACTGATCTGGCAGCTTGCTACAATCACAGGCCTGATTCAGGCAAAAGGGCATCGCCGCGATCGCCATGGAACTGGACAACGCAGCCATCACTCGACTGGCCTCGGAATGGTCCATGGGTAGCGTTGAGGCCCGCGATACCCTGCTCCCGATCATTTACGACCGCCTGCGGCAACTGGCCCGCAGCCAGTTCAATCAGGCGCCGGATACCCCCACCCTGCAGCCCACGGCACTGGTCAACGAGGCCTTCATGAAGCTCGACCAGGCCGGCTGGCAGGTCGAGAACCGCCGCCATTTCTTCGCCCTGGCCGCGCGGGTCATGCGCCAGGTACTGGTCGACCATGCCCGCGCGTCCGGGCGCCGGAAACGTGGCGGTGACCAGCTTCGGGTGACGCTCAGCGACGAGGTGGCAACCAGTGAGCCCCCGGCCGTGGATGTCATTCAGCTCGACGATTCGCTCAATCAGCTGGAGGAATTCAATCAGCGCGCGGCCCTGGCCCTGGAGCTGTCGTATTTCGGCGGCTTTGACAACGCAGACGTGGCCACGCAACTGGATGTGTCGCTCAGAACCATTGAACGGGAACTTCGCTTCGGCCGCGCCTGGCTCAAGACCCGCTTGCAGGTCACATGAATCAACCGGAGTGAAATGAGTTCGAACCGCGCCAGGAACGCCCGCCTGTCTTCGCTGTTCCAGCAAGCCCTGGAGCAGCCCGCCGACTCACGCGAAGCCTGGTTGCGCCAGCACTGCGAGGACGATACAGCGCTTTATCGGGCAGTGGCGGCGCTGCTGGCCGCCGACGCCGACAGCGCCGATCCTTTCGCCGACGCGCTGGAAGCCGCCGCCCGCGACCTTGGCGACTCAGCAAGTCCGCTTGTCGGGCGCAAGATCGGCCCATGGGAGATCATCCGCGAGATTGGACGAGGTGGCATGGGCGCGGTATTGCTGGCCCGTCGCGCCGACGACGAATACCAGCGCGAGGTGGCGATCAAGCTGATTCGCGGCTTTCCCGATTCGGCCAGCCTGGAGCGCCTGCGCTTTGAGCGCCAGGTGCTGGCCGATCTGAACCACCCACGCATTGCCGCCATGATCGATGGCGGGACCACCGACGATGGCCAGCCTTACCTGGTCATGGAGTTCATCGACGGCGAATCCATCGACGAATGGTGCCGGCAACGGCAACTGCCGCTGCCCGAACGCATCAAGCTGCTGATCGACGTGTGCGAGGCGGTTCATTTTGCCCACCAGCAGCTGATCGTCCATCGCGACCTCAAGCCTGCGAACGTGCTGGTGGGGCCAGACGGCAAGCCCAAGCTGCTGGATTTCGGCATCGCCAAGCTGCTGCCGGTCTCTCAGTCCGATCTCGCAACGGCACCGGTCACACAACATCGCTTCTACACCCCGCATTTCTCAAGCCCTGAGCACATTGCCGGCAAGCCGGTCTCGACCGCCAGCGATGTGTACAGCCTGGGCCGCCTGCTTGAGGCCGTGCTGACGCGCGAAGGGGAAGATGATCAGCGCCTGCCCGGTGAGCTGAAAGCCGTGATCCGGCATGCCAGTGCCGAACGCCCGGAGGATCGCTATGCCAGTGCCGCCGCCCTGGCCGATGACCTCAAGCGCTACCTGTCCGGCGTCCCGGTCCTGGCAGCCGGCCATCGCCCGGGCTATTTTCTGCGCAAGTTTTTGTGGCGCCATCGCCTGGCAACCGGCGCCACCCTTCTGGCCCTGCTCCTGCTGGCAGGACTGGTGACAAGAATCGTGATCGAAAACGAACGCACCCAGCGAGCCGAGATCGAAGCCCGGCTTGCTGCTGCCAACGCCGAGCAGGTCACGGACTTTCTGATCGAGCTGATTGGCGCGGCACGCCCGGAGCAGGCGCGCGGCGAGGATGTCACCGTCATGGCGGTCCTCGATCAGGGTCGCGAACGGATCGAGCGGGCCGCATTCGACGACCCGACCCTGCGAGCTCGACTGGCGCTCGCCCTGGGTCGATCCTTCGAGGCCCTGGAATTGTATGAGCCGGCAGCCGACATCTACAGCCAGGCGGCCAGCGACGCCGAGCGCGCCTACGACCCCGAGTTACTCATCCGCGCCCTGACCTCACAGGGTCTGACCCTGACTTTTCAAGCCAGCCTGGACATGGCCGAGTCGGCCCTGGCCAGGGCTGAGCAATTACTTGAACGCCAGGCCGATCCCGCCGGCGAGCTGGTCGGCAACCTGAAAAATGCCTGGGGCATCTGGGCCAATGAGTCCGGTCAAGGCGAGTTTGCGCGCTCCATGCTGCAAGAGGCCCTGGAGATCCGGCGCGGACTGGACGCGCTCTCTTCAGCCACTGCTTCCACTCTGCACAATCTAGCCTTGCTGGAGCGCAGCCTGGATCAGCCCGCAGTGGCACTGGACCATATCAACGAGTCACTGGACATCAAGCAACGCACCCTTGGCGAGGACCATCCGGCCTTGGCCAACAGCCTGCGCTTGCGATCGATTCTCGAGCGCAGCCTGGGTCGGCACCGGCAATCCCGCGCCACCCTGGCCGAACTGCTGGACTTGCGTTTGAAACTGTTTGGTGAAAGCGACCCAATTCTGGTCGATGACTACAACGAGCTGGCCAACGCGCACCACGACCTGGGCGAGTACCAGCAGGCCATTGCCCTGTATGCAAGAATTCTTGAGCTGCATGAACCCGATGGCGAGCCCGGCGCCATCTCGTTCGTGTATCGCAACAACCTTGGCGCGGCTTACGAAGACCATGGTGATCTGGCGCGCGCCGAGACCCTGTACCGGCAATCACTGGCGCTGCGCCTGGACCAGTTCGGCCCTGAGCATCCCAACACCTTGCGCACCCAGCACAACCTGGCCCGTGTTCTGACCAAAAAGAATCGCCTCGCCGAGGCACAGGCACTGGCCGAGGCCACCCTCGCATCACGGCAGCAGGCACTAGGCGACGACCATGGCGATACCCGACTGACCCGGATCCTGATAGACCGGATTGTCCTGGCCATGGACCCGAATAACGCCGAGCCACTTGAGCGGCTCATTGAACATAGCGATCAGCTACTTGAAGACCTGGCACCGCACAGCTTGCGCGCCCTGCTGGCTCACGCTTCGCTGGGCGAGGCCAAGCTGCGCTCCGGCCAACTTGAACCCGCCCGCCTGCGACTGCAAACAGCCATCGACGGGCTACGCGAAGCGCTGGACCCCGACCATCCCCTGGCCGCCGAACTGGAAGTCGACCTGGCCTGGATCGACCTGCTCGAAGGCAACCCGGCCAGCGCGCAAGCCCGCCTGTCACAACATCACACCCTCCTGCACGACACTCTTCACCACAGCGCCCCGCGCCTGAGGCAGAAGGACTGCCTCGAAACCGGCCAGAGTCAAGCCAGCTGCTGGGAACCCTCGCACCAGGCTGAATGAGTCAGCCGACCTGTCAGTACCGAATATCGACATCCCGACGTTCAAGCCTCAAGCGAAGCTCACTGGATGTCGACCCGGGAACTACTCGGCACTCATCAGGCGACCGGCCGTGGTGATAACGGCCGAGTCGGGGCAAAAGCGCTCGACCAGTGCTGGCCAGTGCGTCTGCACGGCAGCGGCCGCAGCGACAGGATCGCCCTGGGCGGCCAGGGCCTCGGCGCGCAACACGCTGGCACGAAGTTGATCGGGATGATCGGCAGGGCGAAGATCGCGCAACAGCGTCAGGGCTTGATCGGTCCGGGCAATGGCCCGATCGAATTCGCCAAGCTGGAGGTCGAATCGGGCCGCATCCAGTACCGCCGAGGCTCGCAGTGCGACCCGTTCAGGATGCTCGGCCTCCAGTCGATCCACCACGTCCTGCATTTCGATACTGCCGCGCCCTGCATCGTCCCGGGCAAGCTTGATCAGTGCCAATTGCCAGTCCAGTTGCAGTTGGCGTAGCTGATTGTCGGGAAAATGCCGGGCCAGTGTGGCTGCGACCTTGTCCAGCAATTGCTCGGCCTCGGCAAGCTGAGCCTGTTTGGTCAAGACTCGCGCCAGGTTGCTGCGGGCATGGAGGACGAGCAGGTTGTCATCATCAACCAGTTCGCGGCGCATGCTCAAGGAGCGTCTGAACAGGGGTTCGGCCCGACCCAGGTCACCGCGATCCTCGTACAGGCTGGCCAGGTTGTTGACCACGTGGGCATGGGTCACCGGACTGGCGTCGGGCCGGGCATCATGAAAGACCAGCGCGCGCTGGTAGGCCTGCTCGGCTTGCGCATAAGCGCCGCGGTCGTGATGGACATTGCCCAGCTGGTTGTTTACGCGTGCCTCGTAGGTGGAGAACTCACCATAGATGTCGCGAACTTGTGCCAACACCAGGTCGTAAGCGGCAGCAGCGCCGTCAAGATCGCCGCGTCGCCGGTGATTGCCGGCCACTACCTCCATCGAACGCATGATCGATGGATGCGGCTCGCCAAGCGTCAGGCGCTTGCTGGCGATCACTTCTTCAAGCAGGGCAATGGCCTCATCGTGCCGCCCTTGCCGGCCCATGGCCCGGGCCAGGTTATGCCGATACCGGTCATGAAGCACCTCGCGGTGGCTGTCGTCAGGCAGCTTGATCGCAAGCGCCTGCCGGGCCAGTGTTTCGGCACGTTCATACTGCTCCTGCTCGGTGGCCAGGATGCCGAGATTGTTGTAGGCACTGGCAAGCTGGGCTGGAAACGCTTGGCGATGAGCGAGCCCGGCGATCACGGCTTCAAGACGTTCAATGGCGCCAGCATGCAGCCCGAGTATGCGCTCGAGGTCACCGAGATCGACCAGCAGCGTCCAGCGCAAGGCCTCGTCATTGGCATCAAGCTGTTCCAGGGCCGTAGCCAGGAGCGCACGCGCCTGCTCATACTCCCCCAGGCCCTGGTAGGCCTTGCCCATGCGGTGCAACAGGCGCGCGCGGATAGGATCCTGGCCATCCAGTGAGCCCTGGATTCGCGCCGTGCCCCGATCCAGTAACTGGCGCGCGCTGGGCGTTTCGTTGCGGCTGATTTCCGGATCGGCACCCTCGAACAGGCCAAAAGCAAAATCGGCCACTTGTTCGGCGGTTGCCGTGGCGACCAGGGCCCGGTTGCGCTCCCGGTCCAGGTAAATGGCCAGGATGCTCACGCTGACCACGAACCCGGTGACCAGCAGTCCACTCAGCCCGATAGTGGCGCTGAGCATGGGGTTGCGTCGCGCTGCCCGTCCGAATTGACCCAGCCGTCCGACCGGCCGCGCACGGATGGGGCGCAGAGACTGAAGACGCTCCAGATCTTCGATCAGCGCCTGGGGAGTTGCATAGCGCTCCGCCGGTTCCTGGGCCAGCGCCTTGTCGACTATGGCGTCGAGATCGGCCACGATGACCGGTTGATCCCGGGTCAGACTGCGACAGGCGCTGAACACTGAGGGCGGGTGTGGCGAGTCGAAGCGTGGTGCCTGACTGGTCAGCAGGCGATACAGCAAGGCGCCGAGGCTGTAAACATCCGAGGCCGTCGTCACCGCCTGGCCACGACGCTGTTCGGGGCTGGCATAGTCACTGCTCAGGCGGTTGTCAGCCATTGCCTGGGCCTCGCTGCTGCCGCCTGCCTCGAGCAGGGAAGCGATACCGAAATCGAGCAGGTGGGGGGTTCCTGCCTCATCAATCAGGACATTGGCCGGCTTGATGTCGCGGTGGACTACCAGGTTGGCATGGGCGAACTGAACTGCCTGGCAAACCTGCATAAACAGAGCAAGTCGGGCGGTCAGGCCCAGACGCTGCCGTTCACACCAGGTCGCAATATCGCAGCCGCGAACATACTCCAGCACCAGGTAGGGTTCGCCGCCAGGCAGGGTGCCGCCGTCCAGGAGGCGGGCAATGAAAGGATGGCTGAGATCGGCCAGAATCTGGCGTTCGCGCCGAAAACGCGTGTGCAGTTCATCGCTGAGCGGCAGGGCGACGATCTTGATGACCACCACTTGCTCGTAGGTCTGGTCACTGCGCCGGGCCAGGTACACCGAGCCCATGCCACCTGTAGCCAGCAGTCTGTCGATGGCGTAAGCACCCACCTGCTGACCGGGCTCGAGGCGGACCACGCGCAACTCGCTTTCCACCGAGCGACTGATGCGGGTGGCCAGGACATCGTCGGCCTGGTCGGCCGCGAGCAGCGCCTCGACCTCGGCAAGCAGCGACGGATCATCGGCACAGGCGCGGGCCAACCAGCTCCTGCGCTTGTCTTCAGCTTGTTCGAGCGCGCCATCAAAAAGCGCCTGTATGCGCTGCCAGCGACCAGGCTCCACGGTCAGGCCGGACCTGCGGCCAGGCGCGCACCCACCCAGGCCCGAGCCAGGCGGAGTTCACGATGAACGGTAGCCCGGGAAAGACTTGTCACACGGGCAATTTCCGGGTAGGTCAGGCCGCCAAAGTAGTAATGCTCGAGGATGTCACGCTTGCGCGGGTCCAGTTCGCCGAGGGACTCCAGCGACTGGTTCAGTGCAATCAGGTCGACATCCACACTTTGCGCACCAACCTGCCCCTCGTCCAGGGTTATGTGAATGGCCGCACCGCCACGCTTCTGACGCATGCGGCTTTCGGCCTGGTTGACCAGGAAGTGTCGCATCATCCTTGCGGCCAGGGCATAGAGGTGATCCCGGTCGAGGCAGGCCGGCGGCTTCTCAAGCAGCTGCGCCATGACCTCGTGAACCAGCGCGGTAGGCTGCAGAGTCAGCTGGCGATTTTCGCGCCGCATATGACTGGCGGCAAGGCGGTGAAGATTGCTGTAGATCAGCTCCGACAACATCTGGGCCGCGTCTTCGTCACCCGCCTGCCACTGGATCAACAGCCGGGTGATGTCACCGTCCCCGGCACTGTTTCCGTTGCCGCCTTGTTCCGGTAAATCGCCACTCATAGTCAACAAGACGGTTGGGGTTGGAAAAAAGATAGCACAGCCGTGAGACTGTTCGACCGGAAACACGGCGTCCAATGTCAGAAAGGAAAGAAAAGTCCCACAACGGGAAGCCTCCACCATCAGTGCGATCCTGTCGCAAGGGGTGAACAACTGTGTTTTCTGAATCAACAATCGCGCGGTCCAGGCGCTTTCGCGGGCTCAAGGCGCTGCCGCTTCTGGTCGCACTTGCCCTGTCAGCGAACCCGGCCGCTGCCGGCGTGGTGGTCGTCGGCAGCGGCTCGAACTTACTCACCGGCTCCGGGCAGATCGAGCTCGGTTGCGGCGATATGGAGATCGCCGGCAGTCTTTCTGGTGAAGTAACCGGTGCGCGCAATATCAACTTCACAGCAGGCGCCGCGCTGACCGGCGCAGTCCTGAGCCTTTCCGGGGATTGGATCAATAACGGCCCGCAGGCGCTTGACGCCATCGTTGATTGGCGCGACGGCTGCGGGGTGACTGCATCGAACATGCTCGGCAGCAGTGACTTGCCGGCGCTGAACATCACCTCCGAGAGCGGCCGCGAAGTGCGCTTCGAGGCGAACGCCGAGCAGCGTATCGTCAACAGTCTTGGCCTGACCGGCACGCCAGACACGCGACTTCGACTGCGCTCGACCGATCCGATGCTGTACGCCGGCCTGACGCTGGACTTCGGTGCCAGCCAGCTGATTGACTCAGTCGATGTGGCCCGCATCGACTCCAGTGCCGGCCAGAGCATCGCTCCGGGCGACCCGGCCGACTACAACTCGGTGCGGGCCGGGCCGGTGCGCAACTGGTTCACGCTCCCGCCGATTCCGATTCCGACGCTGGGGCTGGTATCCAGTTCACTACTGGTTCTGATCATGATCCTGATCGGCCTGTTCCACCAGCGCCAGCGCCCAACGAATTTCCCGGAGTAACGATTCAATGAAGCGACTTTTTCCTTTGGTTTGCCTTTTTGCGCTGACCAGCGTCCAGGCCGAGGACATCGAGCTGCGTCCGGGCCCCGGCAGCGGAGTGACCATCACTGATGCGGCAGGCAACACCGTCCACTTGCGAGTGACAGAGTCCGGCGAGATCCTGCTGCCGGGCCTGGCAGACAGCGGCGAGCAGGACGAGGCGCCGGTTTGCTACAACCTGTCGACTGGCCGCCTGGGCAATTGCCCACCCGGCACGGTCGAGGGGCCCGAAGGACCGGAAGGACCACAGGGCGAGACGGGACCTGCAGGACCCGACGGTGCAGCTGGCCCGCAGGGCCCCCAAGGCGAGATCGGACCGGAAGGACCACAGGGAGCCCGGGGCGCTCAGGGTGCAACCGGCGAACAGGGACCGCAGGGAGAGACCGGACCACAAGGACCTCAGGGGCCGCAAGGCGAGACCGGGGCCCAAGGCCCTCAGGGCGAGATCGGCCCACAGGGCCCACAGGGGAATACTGGACCGGAAGGAACCCAGGGGCCGCAAGGTGATACCGGTCCCCAGGGACCACAAGGTAATACTGGGCCGCAAGGACCCCAGGGGCCGCAAGGCGAGACCGGCGCACAGGGGCCTCAGGGGGATTCTGGGCCGGAAGGGTCTCAGGGGCCGCAAGGCGACCAGGGACCACAAGGGATACCGGGTCTTACTGGGCCTCCAGGACCTCAGGGTTCACCCGGCTCACCCGGGCCAGCAGGTCCGGCAGGGCCCCAGGGATCGACAGGGCCAGCGGGCCCAACAGGCCCTACCGGCTCGACCGGCCCGACCGGCCCACCGGGGATTTCCGGTTACGAAGTCATTTCGCAAAGCTGTACGCTGAGTCTTGGCGGCGGGCGCGCAAGTTGCTCCGCTTTCGCAAACTGCCCCTCACCAAAACGCGCGCTCGGCGGCGGAACCCGATTGAGCGCTTGTATCGACGGCACGATCATCACCAACGAACCCACCCAGCCCAACAACACGGGTTGGGACGGCTCGGTGGTTGCACCGTCCAGCTGCAGCGGCGCGACCTTGACGGTCAGGGCCATCTGCGCGAACGTCAACTGAACAAAAGGCTTGCGCGCCAACAGGCTTTTTGGGCTTGTGGGAGCCTCCGTCACCATGCCCGGAGGCTGCCGCATTTTTATTGGGCGGTGTAACCACCATCAATGACCAACTCACTGCCGGTTATGAATTTGGATTCGTCGGAGGCAAGGTAGACCACACCCCAGGCAATATCGTCCGGTTCGCCAACGTGACCAACTGGATGTTTGTCATCCAGCAATTTACGAAATGCGTCCACGCCACCCGGATGCTCCTTGCCAAGATTCTCGACCAGTGGCGTCCATATATAGGCGGGGTGAATGGAGTTGACTCGAATACCTTCAGCCGCATAAAACAGCGCATCGTTCTTGGTCATGAGTCGAACCGCTCCCTTGGAAGCATGGTAAGGGGGAAGATCAGCCGCACCGATCAGACCATAAATCGATGAAAGGTTGATAATGCTCCCGTGGCCTGCTGCGCGCATGTGCTTTATGGCATGTTTGGTGCACAGGAACACTCCGGTAACGTTGACATCAAACAGCGCCTCCCACTCCTCACGAGTGACCTCATCGGTAGGTTTATTGACACCTGCGATACCTGCGTTGTTGACCAGCACTTGCAGGCCGCCGAATCGCTCGGCGATTGCAGCAAAGGCATCGCAAACTGCGCCTTCGTCAGTGGTGTCGACATGCCAGAACCCGGCCTGACCACCCGCTTCAGTAATTTGGGCTGCAACGGCTTCACCCGCTTCGTCGTCAATATCAAGTACCGCCACGGCGGCCCCCTCTTCGGCCAAACGAATGGCCGCAGCACGACCAATGCCAACCCCTCCGCCAGTCACCACGGCCACCTTGCCTTGTACTCTGTTCATTGATCCATTCCCGTTTGATAGAAATTCATTTATAGCATGGCTCGGTTGCAAACGATTTATCAGAGCCAATCGCAAAGCAAACATCCTGAGCACGGGTGCTTTCGGAGCTTGGTTTCGATACGGAGCCGACGATGGCGGGTCAATGAAAAAGGGGAGCCATACTCATTCAGTCAATGCCCTGGAAGCGGTCGCTGAAGATCTGGTCAACGACGCCGGTCCCGACCAGGCGGACCAACTCCGGGCTATCCGGCGAGGAACTGGTCAAGACAAACTCGGCGCTGTAATCACCCGCTGCCGGCGGCTCGAAAGCCATGAAAATCGAGCAGCTCTCACCGGGTGCCAACTCCGCACCCGTGCAGTTGTCCTGGACGATGGCAAATACCCCGGGATCATTGCCGCCCAGTTCGCCGACCACGATGTTGCTGATGGGGCCACCGCCTATGTTGCTGTAGCCGACACCCACGGTGCGAATGAAACCCACCTCCAGGCTGCCAAAGTCAACGACGAAGGTTGGCTCTCCCGGCCCGGCTGGAACCGGCGACCCATCAATGCGCTCGAACTGGCCATGGCTGCCGGCGTATATCGGTGCCGAGGCAATAACGAAGCCGAAAAGGAAAACAATTAGAAGTACAGCGCCTGTGGGCGTGAACGGATGGCCCGGGCGGACCCATGAAGACTGACAAGAGACAGGGTTGGTTTTCATCGCGAGTTTCCAGTGTGTACTTCGGAAAACGCGCGCAAGACGGGGAAATCGGCTCAAGACTTTTTCGAAAAGCTTTTGGATCGATTCGAATCTTGCAACGAACAGCAGGCTCTTCGGAGCAATAGGCAAGCCCTAATCCTGATGGCGGAACATCAGGCGTCAAAGAGAAGGGTTGGGTTTATGCGCGTGCGTTTGGAGGCAATC
>RECK01000040.1 GCA_007694055.1 Wenzhouxiangella sp. | reverse complement strand
TGACTCGTTACCATCGCAAGCTCGCCAGAGCGTTTGTGCTTGCGGCCGCAGCGCTTGTGCTGGTCGCTGTTCCTGTTTACCAGTTTCAGGAATACTTGCAAGAAGGGGGTGTTCACGAACTCTGGTGGCCGCACGTGGGCTGGCGAGCGATCCCTTCGGGTGTTGCTGTTGTGGCACTGGTCTGGTCATGTGTTCACAAAACGGGCTTCGGGGCGCCTTCAATGCTTCGGCTGCTGGCCTTGAGCGTGATGGCCATGATGTTCGGTCTTTTTTCCATGAACTGGATGGCTGGCACGGACGATATCGAGCGCATGATTCGCGGCGTGATCCTTTGTACTTTCGCAGTTACTTTGTTTTCGTTGCGCGGGTCGCGAGAGTTGATTGTCTTTTTCGGGCTCCCGCTGCTTGTCATGCTGGCGGTCATGAAGATTCATGGACAGCCAATACTGTCGGTTCTTGGTGCCTTGTTTGATCCGTTGATGATGTTCCTGATTGCTGTGTTGGCCGCCGAGATGCTTTATCGCACCTGGCTCAGCGCATTCATTGCCAACCAGAAACTGGCTGAACGTGCAGCTACTGACCCGCTCACCGGTTTGAGCAACCGGCGAAGTATCGAGCCGCAGCTGGCCGGTGAAACAGCCAGCGCCAATCGCCACGATTCCACGTTTTCGATTCTTATGGCCGACCTGGATCATTTCAAACATGTCAATGACACTTACGGTCATGACATCGGTGATGAAGTGTTGCGCGAGGTGGCCCGTCGGATGCGCGCCATGTTGCGCACCGAGGATCGGGCTGTGCGCTGGGGAGGCGAGGAATTTATGGTGTTGTTGACCGATACCAGCATGGAACAGGCAAGCGTCGTTGCCGAAAAGCTTCGACGGACCATTGCCGAAGAGTCAATCGAATGTAATGGTTTGGATATCAGTATCACCATCAGTATCGGTGTTGCCGAACACTGCGGAGAGCACGACGCGCTAGACATTATCCGCCGGGCCGATCGGGCCCTGTACCGTGCAAAGCATGAGGGCCGCAATCGAGTTTGTGTCGATGGCGAAAGTCGTTCCTGAGAAAAGTTGAAGAGTTGCATGGAAATCAACTGGCAATCGGTTGACGGTCGATTTTTCTGTAGTGTGGACAAGGGGCATCCCTTGTCCTGGCGGGAAGTGTTGGCAGGCTGGTGTGAGCAGCCCGGTTTTGGACTGTCATTCAGCCAGTTCCTGGCCGAACTGGACCCGGTTGCCTTTCGCTGGGAGACGCCAGCGGTGACCACGGCAACGCTTGATCAACCTTTCGAATTCGTGATCACCAGCGATCCGGCGCTGGACGTTGTGCCTGATCCGGGCCCGTTTGCCGAGCACTTTGCCCGGGCCGGAAAGAAAGCGGTGATCACGTTCCCCAACCTTGGTGGCGATGCAGTGCTGGTGGTGCCTTGCCGGCAGGGCCCGGCCCGCGCCTACGGCCACCTGGCGGCCTTTGTCCGACAGGCACCGCAGGCCCAGCAGCAGGCATTGTGGAAACAGGTCGCCACTGCCATGGCGCATCGCCTGGGAGAGCGGTCGGTGTGGCTCAGCACGGCCGGCGGTGGCGTGGCCTGGTTGCACGTGCGCCTCGACGACCGGCCCAAGTACTATGGCTATGCGCCGTATCGCGAGCCAACTTGAATCATGCGCAGAGGCTTTGGGCAAGCAGCGCTTGGCCGGACAACCTTGGTCTGAAGGAACGCTAGAATGTAGCCTTGCCGTACGCTGAATGAGTGACCCATGCCGAAAAAATCCCTAGCTTCGAAGCGAGCAAACCCCCTGTCGCCAGAGTGGCTGGAATCCGAGGTGGATTCCGGGGCCTGGCGGCGTGGTCTGAACTATTTTCGTGAGGGACGGGCGGAGGTGGTCGAGGTTATCGAGGGCGACAACGGTCACATGGTGCTGCTCGGCAGTTGTCGTGGCAGCCGGGGTTTTACCTACGAGCAGGAAATCACTATTCTGCCGAGCCCGAGTGGTCCCACCCTCATGGGCTACTGTGATTGCCCGGTGGGCTATGACTGCAAGCATGTGGTCGCGGTGATGCTTGAATGGCAGCGCAAAATGTCGGGTGTGTCGGTCGACGGGCATGATGCCGTGGACGATTGGCTGGGTACGCTGGTTGGGTCGAATGCAGAGACAGGAGCGTCAGGCCAGGAGTCGCTGCTCTATCTGTTGGCACCCAGCCAGATTGATTCGATGGTGCTTGAAACGCAGTTCGTCGTTGCCAGGGCCGGCACCGATGGGAGCTGGAACCAGGGCCGACATACCGTTCCGACGACCCTGAACAATCCCCAGCTCCGTCCAGCTTACCTGAGCGCTGAGGATGACGAAATTCTGAGTCTGATCCGGGCCAGCCAGTCCTCGCAAGTGTTCAATTCGGGGTATCGACTGACCGGCGCGGTTGGTTTCATGGCTCTCAAGCGCATGATCGAAACGGGGCGCTGCTTCCTGTCCAGCAATCGTGACCAGCCGCTTCGGTACGGACCTGCCCGCAATCTTCGTGCGCAGTGGCAACGCGTAGATGACGCTTTCCGATTCGACCTGGGCGTGGTCGAGGGCGGGCAGTTGCTGGATCTCGACCCGCCGGGCTATCTCGATGTCGACCAAGGCCTGGTCGGCCCGCTCGATGGTGATCAGAAGCTGGAGCGGGCTACCTTGCGCGCGCTGGCCCGGGCACCGGCCATTCCGGCCGATCGGGCACCGGCGGTGGCCCGGACCATGGCCCTTAACCGGCCTGATGTTCCGACCCCGGTTGCGGTGGAAAGGCGTGAGATTCGCGAGCAGCCGGTTCCGGTTCTGAAGGTCGATTTTGACCCCCGTGTTCCGCAAATGGCTGATGCGCGACCGAGCTTCGCCTACGACGATCAGCGCGTTGACCCTGGTGGAGAGGCGGTGCTGGTTCGCGATGACGAGGCAGGCCTGGTCCGCATCCATCGCGATGTCGGGGCCGAGGAAGCGGCGCTGAAGCAACTGCAGACGCACGGCCTGGTGCCGTTGCACGGACGCCATGATCAGTACATTCAGCCCGGATGGAAGCAGGATATAGCCCTGCGCGATGCCTGGTTTGAATGGATTGATAAACAAAAGCCGCTGCTGGAGCAGGCGGGCTGGCAGGTCGAGCTGGTGGAACAGCAGGGGGTGACGCTGAGCCAGGCCAGCGGCATCCACGGCGAGGTCGAAGAATCAACCAACGACTGGTTCAGCCTGCGCTTCGACCTGGAGTTCGACGGCTGGGTCATGCCCTTGCTGCCCCTGGTCAGCGAGCTGCTGCAGCACTATCGGCCCGGCGAGTTGCCGGAAACGCTTTACCTGAATGCCGGGCAGGGGCACTTCGTGGCGGTGCCCAGTGCGCGCATCGAGCCCATCCTGGCCACCATCATCGAATTGTTCGACCGGATTGAAGGTGACACCCTGGCGTTGCCGCGGCCTGATGTTGGGCGCCTGAACGACCTGGAGGGTATCCCGATCCAGGGGGCAACCTCGCTACGCAAGCTGGCTGCTCGTCTGCAGGATTTCTCTGGACTTGATGCGGTCAAGTTGCCGACAACCTTCAAGGGCGAATTGCGCGATTACCAGCAGCACGGGGTGAACTGGCTGCAGTTTCTGCGCGGCCATGGATTTGGCGGCATCCTGGCCGACGACATGGGTCTGGGCAAAACCATCCAGACCCTGGCTCACCTGGCCGTGGAAAAGCGCGCCGGGCGCATGCAGCATCCCTGCCTGATCGTGGCGCCGACCAGCCTGATGAGCAACTGGCAGCGCGAGGCAGCGCGCTTCACGCCCAGGCTGGATGTGCTGGTATTGCAGGGGCCGGAGCGCTTCGAGCGCTTTGACCGGATTGATCAGGCCAACCTGGTCCTGACGACCTATCCACTGCTGCCGCGCGACCGCAAGGTTCTGTTGCAGAAGAACTGGCACTACCTGATCCTGGACGAGGCCCAGCAGATCAAGAACCCCAAGGCCCAGGCCGCCCAGGTGGTCCGCCATCTGAAGGCCGAGCACCGTCTGTGCCTGACCGGTACCCCGATGGAGAATCACTTGAGCGAGCTGTGGGCGCAGTTTGATTTCCTGATGCCCGGTTTTCTCGGTGACCACCAGGAGTTCCGGCGTCACTACCGCACGCCGATCGAACAGCATGGGGATGGCGAAAAGCTGGAGCGTCTGAACCGTCGAACCGCGCCATTCCTTCTGCGTAGGACCAAGGATCTGGTCGCGGCCGAGTTACCACCCAAGACCGAGCTGCTGCGAAGCGTGGCGCTGGGCGAGAAGCAGGCCATGTTGTATGAAAGCGTGCGCCTGACCATGGAGAAAAAGGTTCGACAGTCAATTGCCAATCGTGGCCTGGCGCGCAGCCACATCATCGTGCTGGAGGCCTTGCTGAAACTGCGCCAGGTCTGCTGCGATCCGCGGCTGTTGCCCGCTGGCACACGCGGTGCGAGCCAGGCCGGGTCGGCCAAGTTCGAGCTGTTGTTCGACCTGCTGCCGGAATTGATCGACGAGGGTCGGCGGGTGCTTTTGTTTTCCCAATTTACCACCATGCTGGGCCTGATCGAAAAAGAGGTCAACAAGCGCAGCATCGACTACACCAAGCTCACCGGCCAGACTCGCAAGCGTGATCAGGCCATAGAGCGTTTCCGCTCCGGCGAAGTCAATCTCTTTCTGATCAGCCTGAAGGCCGGTGGCGTGGGGCTGAACCTGACCGAGGCCGACACGGTGATCCACTACGACCCATGGTGGAATCCGGCCGTTGAGCACCAGGCGACCGACCGTGCCCATCGCATCGGCCAGGACAAGCCGGTGTTCGTCTACAAGCTGGTTGCCGAGGGCACGGTGGAAGAACGGATCCTGGCGCTGCAGGAGCGCAAGCAAAGACTGGCCGACCAGGTGTACGGCAAGGGTAAATCCGCAGATCAACCCCCGATCGACGAGGCCACGGTCGAGGCGCTTTTGGCGGCTGTTTGAGCAGTCGATACGCGGGCTACTGGCGTCTGCTTTCCAGCCGCTGCAGAAAGGCCTGAAGCCAGGCATAGCGCACGTGTTCCTGTTCCAGGCGCAGGCGCGGGGCCAGGCTGTCGTTGCGCAGGGCCTGGTACAGCGCTTGCTCGGCGTCATCGAGGCGGTCCAGTTCGCCGCGGAAGCGGCGGTCTTCGGGTTCCTGACCCCACAATTCGCGGTGGGCGTCGAGGGTGGTGCGGTCCATCAAAAACGAGCGCGCCTGGGGCAGGTGATGGCGCAGGCGGTTGAGGATGGCGAAGCCGTGGGTGTCGATGTCACCCCAGTACCAGACCCGTACCCGCGCCAGCCAGTCAATGCCGGCCAGGCGCTCAAGGCCGTAGCCGAGTCCGAAAATGACGATGGCGCCAGGATGGTCGGGAAAGGCCAGGCCATTGATCTCGTTTTCGGTGATGAAAACCTCGCTGACCGGCAGTGCCAGCTGGGCGAATTCTTCAGCAGGCACGGACAAATCGCTTAAATCCGCAATGCGCAGATCGGCATCGAGAACGCGAAAGCGCACCAGGCTTGGACGGCTGGCCAGGCCGTAGCGGCGATTGAAAGCACGTGCGCCGCTGGCCGAAGCATCGATATCGGTTTCCGGCAGGACCTGGTCGAGCAGTTCGCCGACCAGCCCGCGCCGGGCCTGGATGAACTTGGTATCCACACCTGGGATATCAAGCTGGCGCAGGTAGATGCCAGGTCTGGGGTGATTCCTGAAGTGGCGCAGGATGGCGACCAGGCGCGGCCATTCCGCTTCTCGTCGCAAGGCCTCCAGGGGCCGTCGCATCAGCCAGTCGCGCAGTTGCGGAAACTCGGCCAGCAGTTCCTGGGCCAGCTGATCGAAGCGTCTCGCCTGGCCAGATTTTCCGATCAGGCGCAGGGCATCGTCGGCATCTGCGATGACGATTGCCTTGGGCAATTGATTGCTGCCGCGGGTGCGGTGATTGACCGTGCGCCATTCGATGTCGTAGCCAAAGCCGCGGCGATCCTTCGAGTGCTCGATCAGCTCGGCCACCCATGCGCGGACGGCTTCGAAATGGTCGGTAAGATCGCGCGAGCTGGCCTTGCGCAGGCGCAGCCTGAGCGGAAACAACGCCTCGTCCCCGCCCAGCCGATCAGCCAGCAGGCGACCCGAATCCCAGTGCTTGCGGACCTGCGCGGTCAGCTCCTGCGGTCGCGTCCAGGCTTTGTCGCTCATTGGATCAGTCGTTTGCTTGAACGACGTTTAGGGTACAGGAAGTCCCGGTGATTTCGCTCCCTGGTCGAGCTGAACGCCGGCTATTGGCCGGTTGATCAGCTCGCGCTGCGCGCTTCTCGTTCGGCGCGGTATTCCTCGATGGAGAGGTTGCGGAGCATGGATTTCATGCCTTCGGGGTTGTGGACGAAGCCGACGCTGTTGACGAACGGCTCGATGATGTGGATTTTCTGCAGCGGGGTGACGATCAGCAGCTGCAGGTTGAGCCGACCGAACAGGGCCAGGCCGTAGCGGGCCGATTCGTCGGAGCCGCGGCCGAAGGCCTCGTCGATGACCACGAAGCGGAACGAGCGGGAGCGTTTTTCGCCCCATTCCAGGCCGAACTGGTAGGCCAGGCTGGCGGCGAGCACGGTGTAGGCCAGCTTTTCCTTCTGGCCGCCGGACTTTCCGCCGGAGTCGGCGTAGTGTTCGTGCTCGCGATCGTCCTCGCGCCAGCGTTCGGAAGCCGAGAACACGAACCAGTTGCGCACGTCGGTGACCTTGCTGGTCCAGCGGCGGTCGAGCTCGGCACTGCCTTCGCGGCCGCGGAAGCGGTCGATGATGTCGCGGACCTGCAGGAACTTCTGCTCCGAGTACTGGGCATCATCAGAACCGGTGATCGTGCCCTCGGTGCAGGCGCGCAGCTTGGCCTGGAAGTCGCGCACGTCCGCATCGGGCGCGGTTTCGGCCAGCAGTCGGATGTAGCGACCCTTTTCGTAGTCGATTTCCTCAAGCGAACGATTGATGGTGTCGATGCGCTCGCGGATCTGCTCGCGCTCGCGCAGCAGCAGGGCCTGGAAAGCGGCAATCTCGTTGATGGTGTTCTCGTTGAGCAGGGTCTTGAAACGCTGCTCGAAGCGCGGCAGGTCATCGCCCTTGAGATTGGCCAGCATGCGCCGGTATTCGTCGGCGGCCGCCACGCTGGCATCGGCCTCGCGTGCTTCCTGTGGCCAGCGATGGTGGAGGTTCTGCATGGCCTGGATGATGCGATCATTGAGCCGCCGGATGGTCTTGTCCTCGCTATCAATACGCGCGGTCAGCCAGGCCCGGAATTCGCGCTGGCGCGCGTCAATCCCGTTCAGGTTGATCGGCTGGTCGGCCAGGGCCTGGTCACGCACTGCGGCCAGCTGAGCGAACCATTGCTCGCGCTCGGCGGCGGGCATCTCGTTGAGGAGGTTTTCGGCCTCTTCACGATCCTCGCGAGCGCTGCGGACGCGCTCCTCGACCGTGCTGAGCTGCTTCTGGCGCTGTTCGAGCTGGGTCTCGGTCTCCTCGCTGGCCCGCTCGAGTTCGTCGAGCTGGGCGCGCAGGGTCTTGAGAACGTCCGATTCATCGCGCAGCTTGCGCTCTTCGGATTCCAGTTCGGTGATGCGTGCGGCGGCCTCCTGCCAGTTCAGGTGCTGGTAGTCCTCGAACATGTCCAGGCGGTTGATATCGCCCAGGCGCTCGCCGGCGATCTTGAGCGCCTGGTCGATTTTGCTGATACGTGCGGCCACATCCTGGATGCGCTTTTCGAGCTGGTCGAGCTGTTCGCTCAGGGCGCGGATCTTGTTCTCGTTGCTCCAGCCCAGCACGAAGCGGGTGCGGTCGTCGATGGCATGGCGGTCGTCCTTTTCGTGACGCACACCGCCGGTCTTGACCTGGCCTGAGCGGGTGATGGCACGGGTCTCGCGCCGGAACCGGTCCATGTCAGTGCAGCAAACGTGGTCGAAGCGCCGGGTCAGCTCGCGCTCCAGCCAGGCGTAGTGGATGCTGTCGGTGCGGATGGCCAGCTTGCGGCTTAGCGCTTCCGGCTGCGGTCTCTCGTGGCTGGCCGTGCGCGCCTCGCGCACCCGGTAGTAGACCAGTCGTCCGCGCAGGCGGGTCGCATCGACCCAGTCAGCCACGGCCCGGTAGTGCTGGTCGGGAACCAGCAGTGACAGAGCAAAATTGTGCAGCAGGCGTTCGATCGCGCCTTCCCAGTCACGCTCGTCGTCGCGGACCTGGATCAGCTCGCCGGCAAAGGGCAGGTCTTCAGGTGCAAGCTTGAGAGCCTGGCAGAGCTTGTCGCGCAGGACCAGCATGGCCGCCGGCAGGTTGGAACGCCGGGCTTTCAGGGACTCAAGCTCGGTGGCAATTTGTTCATGCTGGCCGCGCAGTTCTTTCATCGCCACGAACTGTTCGGTACGTTCGTTCTGGTGTTCGGCCTGTTCGGTTTCAATCTTCTCGCGCAAGCCTTCCAGGGTGGTGCGGTTGCTGCTGAAGGCATCGACATCGCGGGCATCCGGCAAGTCCAATCCTTTAGCCAGTTCGCGGTAGCGCTCAGCCTGGCGTTTGCGTTCGGCTTTCTCGGTCTGGCGGCGCTGGATTTCCTCGCGAATGCGCTCGAGCCGGTCGCCGCCATTGTCGGCAATGGACTGGCGCAGTTGGTCGCGCTGGCCACGCTGATCGGCACGCTTGCGCTTGAGCGTTTCGACGCGCTCACCCAGCCGGGTCTGCTCTAGGTTCAGGTCCTTGAGACGCTGGTCAAGCAGTTCGATCTTGAGCCCGGCAAACCAGGGCGTGAGTGCGTCCCGGCAGCCGCGCAGTTCGTTGGCCTGGCGGCTGTGCTCGGCATGGTCGTCGGCATCGCTGACGATGGGTGTGAGCGCCTCGATCTGGTCGCGGGCCTTGAGCACGGCGCCATGGGCGCGGTTGAGGTCGTCGAAGTGGCGAATCAGTTCGGCGATGCGCTGCTCGGTGTCGGCACCTTGCAGCATGTGTTCGCGCACGAACTCGGTCAGGTTGCCGACCGACTTCATCGACACGGTCTGGTTGAACAGCTCAAGGGCCTGGTCGCTGGCAATGCCCAGCTTGCGCCTGAGCGTTGAGCCATAGGCGGGGAAGGTGGTGTGGATGTCGACGTGATCGAGCCCGCGCAGACGCTTGCGCAGGTCCTTCAGATCGCTGCCGAAGCCCGAGAAATGTTCTTCTATGGACAGCGGACGGTCGGCGGTGACATAGAAGCGCTCGGGCTGGCCGCGGCTGTCGCTGATCCAGAACACCTGGGCCAGGGTGACATGGCGGTCGAAGCCTTCGTTGTAGAAGTGGCCGAGGATGACCGAGTAGCTGTTGTGATCGCGCAGGGCCACGGGCCGGGACGACAGGCCGGCATCGGCGCGCTGGGACTTGTAGTGGCCGAGCACGTAGGAGCGCAGGCTGCGCTCGCGGGCCTCGGCCCCGGCGGCCTTGTTGTAGGTGATGCGCTGGGCCGGCACCAGCAAGGTGGTAATGGCGTCGACCAGGGTGGACTTGCCCGAGCCGATATCGCCGGTCACCAGGCTGTTGGCGCCCTCGGGCGTGAGCCGCCAGACATGGCGGTCGAAGGTGCCCCAGTTGAACAGCTCGACCCGGTGCAGGCGATAGCCGGCGCGGGCATCGTCGGGGGCGAAATCCAGGGCCAGTCCTTCCATGGCTTCAGTCATTGGCGGCGTGTTCGGCGTACTCGCCGAGGCGGGCATCGAATTCGCTCAGCCACTGGGCGTCGACGTAGGCCTTGAGTATGCGGCGCACTTCGTATTGGTCATCCTGGCCCTTGAGCTTGCGCAGAAACCCCATTTCCGCGGCCTTGTTGATGTCCATGCCGACCCGGTCGATCAGCTTGGCCTCGTTGGCCGAGTCGGGCAGAAAAAGGCGCACCAGGTCGGCGATTTCGGCGCGTGACAGGACCAGGCGCAGATCGCCGCCGCCGGCATCGTGTTCGGCCAGTTTCTTGCGCAGCAGCGCCAGCAGCAGGCTGACCGGGTAGCCGAGCTGACGCCGCGCCATCAGCCGCGGCAGTTCGGCCTGGTCGTCTTCTTCACCCGGGCGCTGGCGCAGAAAGGCATAGCCTTCGGCTTCGTCGACAATCAATTCCAGGCCCAGGGTGGCCACGTAGTCGGCGATGGCATTCTGGAAGTCGAGCAGGTTCTGCCAGGTTTCGTTGCCCTGGTCAGAATAGACCACGCCCTTGAACAGGGCGATCAGCGGCAGCGACAGGCGACGATCGTGACTTTCGCGACTTTCGCGACTTTCGGGACTTGGCTGGTTCATCGCGTGAATACTACCAGCGGGACGCGCGCCTGGCGGCGGCGTCCGTCGGCCTGGGTCCAGGCGATGGTCTGGGCACTGCGATCATCGATCAGCGCAGCATCGTGTTCGGCGGCGATGGCCAGGTAGGTCACCAGTTCGGCCAGGCCCTGTTCCAGTGGTTCGATTTCCAGCAGCTCGGCCAGGCTGATCTGGTCGCGGTCCTGCAGGGCGCGGCGGATGCCGGCCTCCAGGGCCTGGCGATCGACATGAACCTGGTCGAACAGGGCTTCGGTATCGATGGCCTGGTCATCGGCCAACAGCGCATCGGCGTGAATGTCCGGGCGCAGCGGCGGGCTGAACAGGGGCCGGTCCATGACCAGGTTGAGCTCGGGTATGGGCATTTCCAGGCCCATGCCGAGCTGCTGCGGTGGATTGTCACGCACCGCCACGGCCTTGCGTTCCAGGCCCCGGATCAGCTCCATGATGCGGCGGTTTTCCAGCCAGGCCTGGTCGTCGAGAAAGC
>RECK01000182.1 GCA_007694055.1 Wenzhouxiangella sp. | reverse complement strand
CGAAGGTCACGGCGGCCTGGTAGGCGGCCGAGGCCATGCCCAGTCCCTGGATGCCTGTGACCAGGCGGGCGGCATTCATCATGGTGAACATGGCGGCCAGGCCGCGATTGGGCTCGCCGATCAGGTATCCGGTTGCATTTTCGTAGACCATCTCGCAGGTGGAGGAAGCCTTGATGCCCATCTTCTTTTCGATGCCGGCGCACTTCACGCCGTTGCGCTCGCCCAGGGAGCCGTCGGCGTTGACCAGGAACTTGGGCACGATGAACAGGCTGATGCCGCGGGTGCCGGACGGGGCCTCGGGCAGGCGCGCCAGCACCAGGTGGACGATGTTGTCGACCATGTCATGCTCGCCGGCCGAGATCCAGATCTTGGTGCCGGAAATACGATACGTGCCGTCATCCTGCGGTTCGGCGCGCGAGCGGATCAGGCCCAGATCGGTACCGCACTGCGGCTCGGTGAGGTTCATGGTGCCGCCCCATTCGCCGCTGACCATCTTCGGCAGGTAGGTCTGCTTCTGCTCGTCGCTGCCGTAGGCGTGGATGACTTCGTAGGCCCCCAGGGTCAGGCCGGGGTAGGCGGCGAACGAGGCGTTGGCCGCGTTCTTCATTTCCGACATGGCCAGGCCGACGAAGCTGGGCAGGCCCTGGCCGCCGTAGTCGGGGTCGGCCACCAGGCCTGACCAGCCGCCCTCGCAGAACTGGCGGTAAGCCTCGCCGAAACCGTCGGGCATGGTCACGCTGTTGTCGTGCTCGTTGAATCGGCAGCCGATCCTATCGCCGACTTCGTTGAGCGGTTGCAGCACTTCTTCGCACAGCTTGGCCCCTTCGCTGATCACCGCCTCGATCACGTCCGGGGTGGCGTCGGCCATGGTGGGCAGGTCCTGGCACAGGCTCAGGTCCAGGAATTCGTTGTAGAGAAAGCGGAAGTCTTCCAGCGGGGCTTTGTAGTACGGCATGGTTTCGAGGCTACTTTGAAATTGAAGGTGAAGCGTACCATACGCGGCCGTATGTCAGCGCGATGTCAGTATCGGCGAAGCACCGCTGGGCGGCTCAGAAGCCGTAGCTGCTGAACCCGCCGTCGACGGCAATGACCTGGCCGGTGATGTATCCGGCTGCGGGCAGGCACAGGAAGGTGGCGGTGCCGGCGACTTCCTGCGGATCGCCGATGCGCTTCAGGGGTGTACGGGCCAGTACCTCGGCCAGGAAGGCGGGGTCGTCGAGTACCTGGCGGGCCAGAGGCGTATTGATGTACCAGGGGGCGACGGCGTTGACGCGAACGCCATCGCCGGCCCATTCGACGGCCAGGTTGCGGGTCAGCTGGTGCAGCGCGGCCTTGCTCATGGCATAGGGTGCGCCGGTGCGCAGGTGGGTCAGCCCCGCTACCGAGCTGATATTGACCACGCTGGCTGCCTGCGAGCGGACCAGCAGGGGATGGGCCAGGCGGGTCAGTTCAAAGGCGGCGAACAGGTTGGTTTCAAGGATGCTGCGCCACTCGCCTTGTTCATAGTCCAGGGCGGCCTTGCGCAGGTTGTAGCCGGCGTTGTTGACCAGGATGTCCAGCCTGCCGTCCAGCTGGCTGACCAGGGCCTGGCGGTTGTCCGGATTGCTGACATCGGCGCTGATGCCGGTCACCGCATGGCCACTGGCCTGCAGTTCTTGAACGGCTTGCTGCAGGCGCCCGGGCTCGCGCGCCACCAGGACGACCTGCGCGCCGCGTTCGGCCAGGCTGGCGGCGATGGCCCGTCCGATACCTCGGCTGGCGCCGGTGACCAGCGCCTTGCGCCCGGACAGTGACCAGAAACTTTGCGATGATGAACTCACTTTGGCTTGCCGTTGCGCTGCCGGGGCGAGCCGGGCAAGCCGTTCTGTCTGCCAGGTCGGTTCATCCGCAGCCCAGCTCGGTTTTTTCGCGCCACAGGTCGAGGTCGATCAGCAAATCCTCGCGCCGCTCGGCGTCGAGGAAGGCAGCCTGGATGGCGTTGCGGGCCAGGCGATCGATGTCGCTCAAGCTCAGGTTCAGGGCCTGGGCGGTAGCGCTGAAGTTCTCGCCTATGTAGCCGCCGAAGTAGGCCGGGTCGTCGGAGTTGATGGTCACGCAAACCCCGGCCTTGAGCAGACTTTTGAGGTTGTGATCCTCGAGCCGGTCGAACACGCGCAGCTTGATATTGGACAGCGGGCAAACGGTCAGCGGTATCTGCTCGGCGACCAGGCGGGTCACCAGGTCGGGGTCTTCCACGCAGCGCACGCCGTGGTCGATGCGGCGGACCTTGAGCAGGTCCAGGGCCTGGCGGATATAGTCGGCCGGGCCTTCCTCGCCGGCATGGGCCACGGTCAGAAAACCTTCACTGCGGGCGCGGTCGAACACGGCCTTGAACTTTTCCGGGGGGTGGTCTTTTTCCGAGGAATCCAGGCCCACGGCGATGATGTGCTTCTGCCAGGGCAGGGCCTGCTCCAGGGTTTCCATGGCCGCCTCGGCGCTGAGATGGCGCAGAAAGCACAGGATCAGGCGCGAGCTGATGCCAAGCCGTTCGCGGCCTTCGTCGAGGGCGCGGCTGATGCCCTGGATGACCGTTTCGAAGGCGATGCCGCGGTCGGTATGGGTCTGCGGGTCGAAAAAGATCTCGGTGTGCCTGACCTTGTCGGAGCGGCAGCGCTCCAGGTAGGCCCAGGTCAGGTCGAAGAAATCCTGCTCGGTGCGCAGTACGTCGGCGCCGGCGTAGTAGATGTCGAGAAAGGATTGCAGGTCGGAGAATTCGTAGGCGCGACGGATGGCCTCGACCGAGTCCCAGGGCAGCTCGATGCCGTTGCGTTCGGCCAGCTCGAACATCAGTTCAGGCTCCAGCGAGCCTTCGATATGCAGGTGCAGTTCCACCTTGGGCAGGCGGGCGATGGCGGTGTCGAGGCTGTCCATGGCGGGCTCCGGTGGATGGCAGGCGGGATGGTTTCAGTGTAGCCGTTCAGCTGTCGAGCATGCCTTCGATGCGTTTGTCCTTGGCAGCCCACAGTTCGTTGAGCCAGGTCTGGAAGCGCTGGCGAAATTCGGCATCGTTCTGGTAACTGCGCCCGCGCAGATCTTCCGGAATGGGCAGCAGTTCGATATGGACGCGAATTTCGGGGATGCGATTGGCAAACAGGTCGACCAGTTCGCCGGCACCGTCCGGGTAGACGACGGTGACATCGACCAGCGTATCCAGGCTCTCGCCCATGGCCTCGAGCACGAAGGCGGTGCCGCCGGCGCGTGGCTTGAGCAGATGGCGAAAGGGTGAATCCTGGGCATCATGCTTGGCCGGCTTGAAGCGTGTGCCCTCGACGAAGTTGACAACCGATACCGGAATGCGACTGAACTTGGCACAGGCGCGGCGGGTGGCCTCGATATCGCGCCCGGCCAGTTCCGGCCGCCGCTGGACCTGCTCCCGGGAATAGCGTTTCATGAACGGGAAATCCAGCGCCCACCAGGCCAGGCCCAGGATGGGAACCCAGATCAGCTGGCTCTTGAGAAAGAAACGCAGCAGCGGCAGGCGCCGGTTGAACAGCTTCTGCAACACCGGGATGTCGACCCAGCTCTGGTGGTTGCAGACGACCAGAAAGTGGCCATCGGGCATGGGGTCGGGCAGCCCTTCTACCACCAGCCGGGTGTCGGTGATGGTGCTGAACATCCAGCTGTTGAAATCGATCCAGCTGGCGGCGATCGCCATCAGCCAGCGATCGCACGTTTCGCGCACGGGCTGGAAGCGCAGCACGACCTTGACCAGGGCCACCAGCAACAGCGGTCCAACGTGAACCAGCGAGTTGGCAATCAGCCCGGCTGCCGCAGTGGCTACGCGCAAGTATCGAGTCATGAGGATGGGAAGTCTTGTTTGTCTGCTTTATCAGCGGGCAGGTCCAATGACCCGGTTGAGGCAATTCTAACCCGGCCTGCAGCAAGGGCTGCCACCAGACCTATAATGCCCCTTTACCAACCTGGAAAGAATCTCCATGCCCAGCTTCGACGTAGTTTCCGAGGTCGATCATCACGAGATTGCCAATGCGGTCGACCAGGCCAACCGCGAGGTCACTACCCGTTTCGATTTCAAGGGAACCGATTCCAGCTTCGAGCTTGCCGACCACGTGATCACGATGAAGACCGAGTCGGATTTCCAGCTCGGCCAGATGCTTGACATTCTCTACGCCAAGCTGGCCAAGCGCGGGATCGATCTGGATGCGGTCGAAGCTGACGAGCCGGTCATCATGGCCAAGACCGCCACCCGCAACGTCACCGTGCGCGAAGGTATCGATACCGACCTGGCCAGGAAGATCGTCAAGCAGGTCAAGGCGTCCAAGATCAAGGTTCAGGCCAGCATCCAGGGTGACCAGGTCCGTGTGACCGGCAAGAAGCGGGATGATCTACAGGCGACCATGGCCTTGCTCAGGGAAGCCGATCTGGACCTGCCGCTGCAGTTCAAGAATTTCCGCGATTGATCAGCGCCCGGCGCGGCCGCAGGTGCGGCCGAGCCGGTGGGTTTCAGTCCCTGGCGGCGTCCTTGCGCAGTTGTTCGCGCAGGTGCACGTAATCTTCCGGCTCGACGTTGTCGACGAAAAGCCACACGCGGTGGATGCCCTGGTCGTTCTTGACCTTGAAGCCGACCAGTAGCGAGGTGTCGATCAGGCCGCCGCCGAAATGGCCGACGATGCGTTGCTTGCCATGCCCGCTCAGGGTGATCTGGTCGCCGTGCGTGGATACCACCACCCGGCGCCAGCGCGGCTTGTTGAACGCGGCGATGCGCCAGGCCCAGAGCAGGCCAATGACCAGCGCGGCCACCACGAACACCACCAGCGGCGGCTGAACGTAGAAAAACACGGCCAGCGCGGCGCCGGCGACGATGGTGACCAGGGCCTGCCCGAGCAGGGAGGGCTTGATCTTCAGGGTAAGGGCGGTGATTTTTCGCATAAGCGAGATTGTAGCCGCAAGATCGGTACGCGTGGCAATCTCCATTCGCCGGCGGCACGAATCGCCTGGTTAGCGATGCAGTATCGCTGGCTTCATCGGCGCCAGCAGCGCGATGACCTGGTTTTCCAGGCGGTAGGGCACCCCGGTCTGGCGCATGGCCAGCTGAAAATCCTCGACCAGGGCATTGAACTCGCGGGCTGATATGTCCAGGTCGAAGTGGGCACTTTCCATGTCCATGCCTTCGTAGCGGCAGGGGCCACCGGCCAGCTCGCAGATCTGCTCGGTGAGATGGAACTTCAGGTTGTCGACATCGGTGTTTTCGAACAAGAAGTCGATTTCCGGGTTGACCAGCACGCGCTCGACGCCGACATCGACAAAGCGCTCGATGGTATCGCGGCCTCCCAGGCGCTGGTACAGCGAGCTGGACTCGGTGCCCAGGCGCTCGTACAGCGTGCGGTCATAGTTCTTCAGGTCGGAAGGGCCGTCGGAATCGTGGCTGGGCACGCTGCCGCAGGCGGCCAGGGTGAACAACAGAATCAAAGCAATGATGCGGTGGGACATGACAACCTCGATCAATTCAGAATGAAGCCTGCAGTGACAGGTAGGCGGCGCGCGAGCGCGGCTGGAACGGCAGATTGCCCAGGTCGACCCAGGCCGCGGTCAGGGCAAAGGTCTTGTTGGGAATCCAGGCGATGAAAATATCGTAGGCATCGTCCTCGGCGGCCAGGTCGGGCGCGCCAAGCAGGCCGAGCACGGGCTGGTCGGCCAGGCGGTTGGACTGGGTGCGGTACTCGGCGCCAATGACCAGGTTGGGATGTACGAACAGGCCAATCGAGCCCTCGTATTCCAAACGATAGCCGTTGGAGCGATCCAGCAGTTCACCGTCGAGCGGGTTGATGACCTCGCGTCCGAACCCCAGCAGGCCAAAGGCATTGGCGCGGGTGGCGCGCACGGTGCCGTTGACGATCAGGTTGTAGCCGAAGGGCACGCCCAGAAAGACCTTGGTGGCGCTCAAGTAGTAGTCGATGCCGCTGTTGTCGGCCGCGCCCAGCAGCGCCGGCACGCCGACATCGCCCAGGTAGGGAACGGCCACGCCGCTGTCGAAGTCGCGGTTGCGCTTGTACTGCGCGCCCAAAGCCACCTGCGGCAGCCAGGAATCCTGGGCGTAGACGGCATCGCCGAACAGCTTGAGCTTGGCGCCAATGATATCGACATCGATGTTCGTGCCGGCGGGGCTGAGTGGTCCCGGGTCACCCAGCAGCGGTTCCAGGGCGGCGACCAGCGCCCCCCCGGTGGCGGCGATCACGTTCTGGTCGACCTGCAGGCGCTGCCGGGCGAGCGACAGTTCGAGGCGATCAAAGAACCCGACTTTGGCACCGGCCGAATGCAGGGTGTAGTCGTCGGTATGCAGCCAGGTATAGTGGGCTGAGCCGCCGATTTCGTCGGCCGTGCCGTAGCCGGTGATCAGCGCCCAGGGCGTCAGGCCACCGCCGCCGGCGCCCTCGAACTGGGTCACGCCGCCGGTGCCCAGCAGCTTGCCGCCGGCGGCAAGGCTGGCCTGGCTGGCCAGAATCAACATGGCGGTGAGGAAAAGACGGAAAGATGATTTTTGTGCCATAAGCTGGTCCGACTGATTTCACATGTCTTTTGCAACTACGTGGCGACACTGCAAATCGGATGCACTGACATGATGAAGTGATCGGCGCGCCGCAAGTCCAATGGAGTCGAACTGATGCAAGACCACCGCGACGCAACGCCACAGGCCCTGGTAGAGCGAATCTGCCGGGGCGAGGCTGAGGCGCTGGGTGAATTGTTCGATTGCCTTGCCGACCACAACTACGCCATAGCAGTCAGCATCTTGCGCAATCCGGATGATGCCGAGGAAATTCTCAACGACGTGTTCGCGCGGGTCTGGACGCATGCCGAGCGCTACGACCCGAAGCGCGGCAGCGTGGCGGCCTGGGTCGGCGTGATGACGCGTAGTCGTTGCCTGGATCGCCTTCGCCAGCTGGCTCGCCGCGGTGGGCAGTTGAATCCGGAAGATAGCAACCTGACGTATCTTGAAGACCAGCACGCGTTGCCTGAACAGGCAACCGAACAGGCGTTGCTGGCCCGCGCCGCCCGCGGGGCCCTGGCCGGGTTGAGTGAAATCCAGCGCCGGATCCTGCGGCTGGCCTACTTCAGGGACATGAGTCAACGGGATATCGCCGAGATGCTGCAACTGCCACTGGGTACGGTCAAATCGCACTGCCGGCGCGGCCTGGGACGGTTGCGCCAGGCGCTGGACGATTTCGATCCGGCCGCCCGATGAGTACTTCTTCCCGACCCGATCGGGCAGGCGACATCGAACCGCTGGATGCCCGGCGCAAGGAGCGCCTGCGCGCGCAACTGCTGTCGTCGGTTGGCGGAGAAATGGCCGTGGCGCGCGGCGAGGCGGCACGCTGGCGGCGCATTCTGCCGGGGGTGGAATGCCGCCTGCTCAACGTCGACCGGGAATCCGGTATCCAGACGGCCCTGTGGCGAATGGCGCCGGGCGCCCGCATTCCTGCCCACCCGCATGCTTGCGATGAAGAGTGCTACATCTTTGACGGCAGCCTGGTCCACCGGGGCGAGCGCTACACGGCCGGCGATTACATGCTGGCACCGGCCGGAAGCCGTCACGGCAGCATTACCAGTCCAGACGGCGTACTCATGCTGATTCGCGGCGAGCGCCTGACCCTGCGCGACCGGTTCCTGCTGCGCGCCGCCCTGGCCATGGGGCGTTGACGTTTATCTTTAGCTATCATGCAGGCCCTCAAGTCGGGTCCAGAACATGAATGAAAAAGCGATTCTCTTGATGGCACTGGCTGGTCTGCTGGTCGCCATCGGTCTTGCTGGCTGCGATCAGGGTCACGAGCCAACGGCAGCCACTGTCCAGCTTGATTCTGCGGCCGTTCCTGAACACTTGCGCCCCGCCTTGCCCATGGCGCGGCAGTTCGGTTTCGCCGATGGCGGGTTGCGCGCCGACGCACTTGATCGGGCCTCACCCTCTGAGCTTGAGGAATTGCTGCGGATTGTCCGGCAGCATGGTGAAGGCATTGATCGCTGGCTGGACAGTTTCCCCCCTGATGCAGACATTTCCGACGAGGCGGCGGCAATGATGTACATGCTGCTGGCCCACGAGGAGCTCGGGCTTTGAGCATCAGACATCCAGCGGTAAGTCCGTGGCCGGCATCAGCTTCATAGTCAACCCGGTAGCCGGGGGGCGAGCGCACCGCTCGCGTGGTCGTTTGCTGGACGATCTGGGATCACGCTTCCCCGCTGCCGAATGCCTGCTGACCAGCGCCAGGGGCGAGGCCGAAGCCCTGGCTCGCCAGCGCAGTCAGTTGGCCGACCACGTAGTCGTCGCCGTGGGCGGTGACGGCACGGTCAGCGAGGTCGCGCGCGGGCTGGTGGGCGGGAGCGCGGCGATGGCGGTCTTGCCGTTCGGTTCGGGCAACGACTTTGCCCGCATGCTGGGTGTGCCCAGGCAATACGACAGGGCGCTCGAGCGGCTGGCCCGGGCCCGGCCCGCTGTCTGTGATGTTGGCCAGGTGCGGGTTGAGCACGGCGATGGCGAGGCCACGCAACACCATTTCGTCAACAGCCTGGGGCTGGGTTTCGAAGCGCTGGTGGCTGACAGTGCCGCGCGGGCGCGCGTTTTCAAGGGCTTCTGGCGTTACCTGGCCGCAGCGCTGCGCCACCTGCCGTTCTACCGCTCACCCACGATGACCTTGCGCTATGGTGAGGCGGTGATCTCCGAGCCTCAATTCCTGGTCGCGCTGGGCAACGGCCGCTGGGCCGGCGGCGGTTTCATGCTCACCCCCCGGGCCGAGCTGGATGATGGCTGGCTGGAACTGACCCGCGCCGACGCGCTCCCGCTGTGGCGCCTGCTGACCATTCTGCCCAGGGTGTTTTCCGGTCGCCACCTGGGCTGCCGAGGAGTTCATGCCGATCGCGTCCGGGCCATTGGCATCGACTGCCCGGAAGGCTGCATGATCCACGCCGATGGAGAGGTGATTGCCCGCTCGGCGAGGCGGGTCGAGGTGACCTTGTTGCCGGCCGCGCTCAAGGTGATGCGCTGATGCGTGGGCTTGAGCAGATTCCCTGGCTGTACGACGGCTTGATGCGCCTGGCGCCGGGAATCGCGCGCTGGCGAGCCGACCTGGTCGCCGAAGCCCGCGGTCGGGTGCTGGAAGTGGGCTGCGGGACCGGGCTGGCCCTGGCCGCCTACGCCGAACGGGTCGAGTTTGCCGTTGGCGTGGATCCGGCCCGCCAGTCGCTGCGTCGGGCCCAGCGCCGTGCCCATGCACCGGTGATCTGTGCTTCGGCCCATCATCTTCCCTTTGCCGACGCCAGTTTCGATACCGTGGTGTCCAGCCTGGTGTTCTGCAGCGTGCCGGACCCCATGGCCGGGCTGGCCGAGATCCGGCGCGTACTCAGGCCCGATGGCCAGCTGCTCATGCTCGAGCATGTCCAGTCAACTTCGCGCTTTGCTGCCTTTGTGCTCGACAAACTGCAGCCGGCCTGGACCCGGATCAGCGGCGGCTGTCATCCCAACCGGCATACCGAGCAGCTGGTCGAAGAAGCCGGATTCCGTATCCAGCAGCGGCCTTACCGGGCGCGCGGGGTCATGCGCCTGTTCGTTGCCCGGCCCTGAGGATCAGGCCATGCGCCAGGCCGTGCGCCCGCCGGCCCGGAACGGCACGCCGGGCTGGCCGCCGAAGTCGACTTCATCCGGAATGTCCAGGGTATCCCGGCACAGGGTCACGCTGCCGGTGTTGCGCGGCAGCCGGTAGAAATCCGGTCCGTTGAAGCTGGCGAAGGCCTCGAGCCTGTCCAGTGCGCCGGCCTGGTCGAAGACCTCGGCATACAGCTCCAGGGCGGTGCGGGCGGTGTACATGCCGGCGCAGCCGCAGTCGGATTCCTTGGCGCTTTTCGGGTGCGGGGCGGAGTCGGTGCCGAGAAAGAACTTCGGGTTGCCACCGGTAGCGACCCGGACCAGGGCCTGGCGGTTGAGTTCGCGCTTGAGGATGGGCAGGCAATAGTGATGCGGGCGCAGGCCGCCCTCGAACAGCGCGTTGCGGTTGAGCAGCAGGTGATGAGCGGTGATGGTGGCCGCCAGGTTGGCCGGACCGTCCTCGACGAAGCTGGCCGCCTCGGCCGTGGTGATGTGCTCCAGCACCATGGGCAGTTCCGGGAAACGCTTCACCAGCACGCTGAGATGGCGGTCGATGAAAACAGCTTCGCGGTCAAAGATATCGATTTCGCCGTCGGTCACCTCACCATGCATCAACAGCGGCAGGCCTGTCTCCTGCATGGCCTCGAAGACGGGCATGACCCGCTCCAGGTCGGTCACCCCGCTGGCCGCGTTGGTCGTGGCCCCGGCCGGGTAGTACTTGACCGCGTAGACATGCGCGCATTCACTGGCCCGGCGGATCTCCTCCGGCGTGGTCTGCTCGGTGAGGTACAGCGTCATCAGCGGGGTGAAATCGCTGCCGGCCGGCCGCGCCGCCAGGATACGATCGCGGTAGGCCAGCGCCTGTTCCACCGTGGCCACCGGGGGTTTCAGGTTGGGCATGATGATGGCGCGGGCAAACTGGCGCGCGGTGTCGGGCAGCACCGACGCCAGCATGGCACCGTCACGCACATGCAGATGCCAGTCGTCGGGTCGGGTGATGGTGATGGCGGGGAGTTCAGTGGTCAAGGGTATTTTGCGGATTGGAGAATGACTTCAGTTTAGCGGAATGGGGAAAGGTTGAAAGGTTTCAGGGTTCAGGTTTCAGGTTTCAGGGGTGGCTTCGATTCGGCTTTTCCTGAAACCGTAAACCGTAAACCGTAAACCGAACCCAACCACCCTTCTCCCCCACACCACCCATCATCGCTGTATCCTTCACTTCTCGCCCGAATCGCTCTTCCATCGCCCATGACATCTTCCGCCAAACCCGAATTCGATCTCGTCCTGCTCGGTGCCACCGGTT
>RECK01000099.1 GCA_007694055.1 Wenzhouxiangella sp. | reverse complement strand
TAAAAGCAAAACCAGGGAACCACGGAAGACACGGAAAGCACGGAATGGGCTGAATAACGTTTCCGTGTCTTCCGTGTTTTCCGTGGTTACAAAGATTTGCCTTTGTATTTTTCATCTATAAAACAGCAGGTTAAAATCTTTTCGATGAGAGCCTTGTGCAGCTGCCGCCAGTTTTCTGCACAGGTAAAACCCCATGCACGGATCTGCAAACTCAGTACGTTTCGGGCAACCAGGGTTTGCGGGATCCGGATATCCTCATAAAAACCGCGGGTCACTTAGCAGAAACGCTCACCATCAGCCATTGGCTCAAGGGCAAGATGAAAAGCCACGCTCTGGCCGATATCGGCAAAGCTGGCGCGTTCACCCAGGGGCCCGGGTGAGAGTCCGGCACCTCGGGCCAGCACGGGGACGTGTTCGCGGGTGTGGTCACTGCCGGCGAAGGTCGGGTCGCAGCCATGGTCGGCACTGATCACCAGCAAGTCGTTGTCATCGAGCAGGGCCAGCAGCTCGGGCAGGCGACGATCGAAAGCCTCGAGCGCGGCGGCATAGCCTTGCGCATCGCGACGGTGACCGTAGAGCATGTCGAAGTCTACGAAGTTGGTCATGACCAGGCTCCTGTCGCCGGCCTCGTGCACGGCGGCCAGGGTGGCATCGAACAAGGCCTGGTTGCCATCGGCCTTGATTTCGCGGCTGATGCCGGAGTGGGCGTAGATATCGGCAATCTTGCCCACGGCAAGCACCTCGCCACCGGAGGCGACCAGCTTGTCCAGCACGGTCGGCGCCGGCGGCATCAAGCTGTAGTCCTTGCGCTGGCCGGTGCGGACAAAACCGTCTTCGATGGTGCCGGTAAAGGGGCGGGCAATGACCCGGCCGATATTGAAGGGCATCAGCAATTCGCGCGCAATCTGGCAGACCTGGTACAGGCGCTCGAGCCCGAACTGCTGCTCGTGGGCGGCCACCTGGAACACCGAATCGGCCGAGGTGTAGACAATCGGCTTGCCCGTGGACAGGTGTTCAGCGCCCAGGCGGTCGATGATCTCGGTGCCCGAGGCGTGGCAGTTGCCTAGAACGCCGGGCAAGCCGGCGCGCGCAATCAGATCGCTCAACAAAGCCTCGGGAAAGCTGTTTTCGCGCTCACGAAAGTAGCCAAAGTCGAAGCGCACCGGCACCCCGGCCATTTCCCAGTGACCGGAGGGGGTGTCCTTGCCAGTGGACTGCTCGCGGGCATAGCCCCAGGCCGCCTCGACACGGTTCGGCAGCGCCAGTTCCGGCAGGCAGCAACCAGTGCTGGCACGGTGGGCGTGAACCAGCCCCATGGAGGCCAGGTTGGGGATTTGCAGCCCGCCCTGGCCGGCACGACTGCGAGCCACCTGGCCCAGGGTGTCGGCACCGCTGTCGCCAAAGCGCGCGGCATCGGCGCTGGCACCGATACCGAGTGAGTCAAGCACGAGCACAATGGCGCGGGGCATGGTCAATCTCCGTTGGATGAGCCGATCAGCCGGGTGAACTGGCGCGTCTTCAGGGTACTGCTGGCATTTGGGAAACGGGCTTCTATGCCGCCCGTACTCCGCTTTTTACTATACGCTTCTAGTGGTCGCGAGCGGGTTTGGGTCCCTACTCATACGCTTGGAGACAGTCCGAACATGGCCCCGGGGACGTGGCTCCGGGCTACGGTAGTGGGCCACTTTCTTCAACTTCGGGGGCACACCTTGGGCAGCGCTGGAATACTTGGCGCGGTCACTGTCATAGACCGCGACAAGCTGGCGCCTGGAGTGCCAGCGGGAACGGATCTCCGGCTGACCAGGCCTGGGCGAAGCGCTGGGCCTGCGCCAACTGCTCGGCAGTCAACTCCGGCTCGATCGCGGCCCGGTTCTGGGTGCCGTAATCACTGCCCGCCGCCTCCGCCAGGAGGTAGAGCGCGAGTGCAAGCACGGGGTCCCTGGAGACGCCACGTCCCGTTTCGACCATCGCGCCCAGGCTGTTCAGCGCCGGCGCATGGCCCTGGTTGGCGGCCAGGCGAAACCAGCATACGGCTTCAGCGGGGTCTCTCGTCACAGCCCGTCCCGACGTGTACCAGGCTCCCAGGATTTGCTGGGCATCCGGGTAGGCCTGCGCGGCGCTCTGGCGGTAAAAGCGCAGCGCCAGGCGATCGTTGCGCGGGATGCCCAAGCCTTCGGCATACATGACACCCAGGTTGTACTGGGCCGCTCGATCACCCTGGGACGCGGCCTGGCGCAACAAGCGAAAGGCCTGGTCGTGGTCCACGGGCACGCCCTCCCCAACGGCAAACAAGGCGCCGAGCTGAGCCAGGGCGGGGATGTGACCTGCGTCAGCGGCCAGCCGGAACAGCCTCAAGCTTTCGTCTGGATCACGGCGCACACCAAGGCCTCGCCGGTACATCCGGCCCAGCTCATGGTAGGCGTCGGGGAGGTCCTGTGCCGCGGCCAGGCGAAACCAGTACAGGGCCTTGCCGTAGTCCTGCGCCACGCCCAGTCCCTTGCGGTACATCCGGCCCAGATTGAGCTGGCCGAGCGCCCCGCCACCTTCGGCAGCAAGGCGATACCAGGCGACGGCCTGTTCATGATCCAGCGGCACACCGTTGCCGGACTCGTAGGCTACACCCAGGTTGTTCTGGGCGTCTGACCAGCCCTGCTCGGCGGCCAGGCGAAACCAGTACAGCGCGCGTTCCTGGTCCGGCGCGGTGCCCATGCCGTGGGCATGCATGGCGCCCAGGTTGTAGCGGGCCGCGGCATGCTCCTGGGCTGCAGCCAGCTTGAACCATGTCCAGGCCTCGACGAGATTCTGCGCCGGCGACTCGTCGAGCAGCGCCACCCCCATCAAGTACTGCGCGTTGGCCAGGCCCTGCTCGGCGGCGCGCCGCATCCACCCATGGGCCAAGTCCAGATCCTCGGCAACGCCCTCTCCGAGCAGATAGGCGACCCCGAGGGCAAGCTGGGCTTGGTCAAGACCCTGCTCGGCCGCTCGCTTGAGCCAATAAGCGGCGCGCTCCAGGTCTTGACCGACGCCGACCTGGTCGCGGTAGCGCAGGGCGAGGGCCATTTGAGCTGCCGCATCGCCCTGCTCGGCGGCGGCCAGATCCTTTCGATACTCTGCGAGCTCCGGCGACTCGCTGCAACCGGTGGTCAGCAACAAAATGGCACCGAGCATTACGGCCAGCGCCAGCTTGATCGCAAGGCGCGATCGCGGAGTCTTGGGCTTGCTTGGGTCAATCGGCATCAGGGCTCCAGCGATCCATGGTCGATGGATTCAGTCAAGGCACATGCTTCAATACATTCGAAACGCCGGCAGGCTTTGTGCCACCGGGCAGGAACCTTAATGTTGAACCGGCAGCGAAGGGGCGCTCCTGCAGTGCCGTTGTGCATGAAGCGACCCTGCATCAAGTGCCGTGAACGCCCCCAGCAGGCCGCGCTTCGCCGAACCCCTGGCCCAGGCAATCAATCCGGGCGAGTCGAGCACGAGCACAATGGCGCGGGGCATGGTCAATCTCCGTTGGATGAGCCGATCAGCCGGGTGACCAGGGGCAGTTCGGGTACCTGCGACGCATCAGTTGCTGCCATGGTAACCGCCGCCCGCAACGCTTTTGCTGCCTGTTCAGCCTCGTCCTGGCTGCGGGCGTGAATCCGGGCCAGCGGGCGATCCGGTCCCACGCTCTGGCCCGGCTCGACCAGATTACTCAGGCCCACGGCCGGGTCGATGGTGTCGGCAGCGCGCCGGCGGCCGCCACCGAGGGCCACCACGACCAGGCCAATGGCGCGCATGTCCATGGATTGAACCTGACCGGCCTGGTCAGGAAAGACCGGCTGGATGACCGGCGCGTTTGGCAGGTGACGGGCCGGGTTCGACAGCAGGTCGGACGGCCCGCCCAGCGCGCTGACCATGCGCGAAAAACGCTCGGCGACTTCGCCGCGGCACCAGGCCTGGTCCAGGCGCTCGCAGGCGGCCTGTTCGCTGTCAGCCAGCCGACCCAGCATCAGCAAACGCGCGCTCAGGATCCGGCTGAGCTGGAACAGTCGACCGCCCTGGCGCCTGCCGGTCAACAGATCCAGCACTTCGGCCACTTCCAGGGCATTGCCTGCCGTGGTCGCCAGGGGCCGGCCCATATCGGTGAGCAGGGCTTCGGCCGGTGTGCCGGCCTGGGCAGAAACCTGGACCAGGGCCCGGGCCAACGCGGTCGCGCGCTCGCTGTCCGGCATAACCGCACCGGAGCCGGTCTTTACGTCCAGGACCAGGCCGTCCAGGCCTTCGGCCAGTTTCTTGCTCAGGATGGAGGCCACGATCAGGGGCAGGCAGTCGACCGTGGCGGTGACGTCGCGAATGGCATAGAAGCGGCGGTCGGCCGGGGCCATGTCGTCGGTCTGGCCGATGATGGCCACGCCGACCTCGCGCACGATGTTGCGGAAGCGGGCGGGGTCGGGGAACGGATCGTAGCCGGGGATCGCCGAGAGCTTGTCCAGCGTGCCACCGGTATGGCCCAGACCACGCCCGGAAATCATCGGCACGTGACCACCGCAGGCGGCCACCCAGGGGCCGATCAGCAGCGAGGTAACATCACCGATGCCGCCGGTGGAATGCTTGTCCAGTACCGGGCCCGACAGCTCGTCGCGCCAGTCCATGACCCGACCCGAGTCGCGCATGGCCCGGGTCAGTGCCGCGGTTTCATCCGCGCTCATGCCGCGCCAGTAAACGGCCATGGCAAAAGCTCCAAGCTGCTCGTCGCTGATCCGCCCGTCGACCATGGCTGCTACCAGCCCGGCGATCTCGTCCGGAGCCAGCGCCCCGCCGTCGCGCTTGGTGCGGATCAGTTCCTGAAACAGCATCAGTAGCCCTTGTCCGATCCGGCCGGCCCGCTGCCCAGGCCCAGCGTTTGCAGCAAATCGTCGAGCAGGCTGGAGGCACCAAAGCGGAAGCGCTCCGGTCGCAGCCAGTGCTCGCCAAGCAGGTCAGCGGCCAGGTCCAGGTAGGCACCGGCCTCGGCCGTGGTGCGGATGCCACCGGCAGCCTTGAAACCCACCGCGCGACCGCTGTCGGCAATGGCCTGCAGCATGATCCTGGCCGCCTCCAGCGTGGCGTTGACCGTTACCTTGCCGGTGGAGGTCTTGATGAAATCGGCCCCGGCTTCGATGGCGATTTCCGAGGCCGCTCGAATAAGCAGCGGATCCTTCAGTTCCCCGGTTTCAAGAATCACCTTCAGGCAGTGCGCGTCCAGGGCCTGGCGGCAACGGCTGACCAGCCGGTAGCCGGCCTGCTTGTCACCGGCCATCAGGGCCCGATACGGAAAAACCAGGTCGATCTCATCGGCACCGCTGGCCAGGGCAGCTTCAAGTTCGCTCACAACCGCATCCGGAGCGTTCGCACCGGTGGGAAAATTGATCACCGTGGCCACCTTGACCCGGTCCTGCAGATCAACTCGAAGCAGTCCCTGGCGAGCCACGGACACATGCCTGGGCCAGACACAAAGCGCTGCCACCGGCCCGGCCGGGGTGGCGGCGCGCGCGCACAGGGCGGCAATATCGGCGGCCGAATCGGACTCATTGAGGCTGGTCAGATCCAGCAGCGGCAGCGCCATGCGGGCGGTTTCCTGAAGCGTGGGCATTGTGGATGAGCCATTCAAGCCGGACTTGATGATACGGGAACGCAGGAGAACTGGGGAACATCCACCCCGGCCCATGGATGTCCGCTTTTTTTGGCTGCTCGCGTAACAAGAGCAATCGCTAGCCAATGCTGGAAATGAAATAATGAAAACTCTCTGCTCGAATGCCCTGACTGCTGCCGCTTTTGCCCTGTCCGCCCTGGTTTTGAGCTCGCCAGCCCTGGCCCAGACCGACCGCTTCGTTGCCCCGGGCGGCAACAACAGCGGCAATACCTGTACCAGCGCAGGCTCGCCCTGCGCCACGATCGGTCACGCCCTGGGCCAGGCCAGCGGCGGTGATCGCATTGTGCTGGCGGCTGGCATTTATACCGAGTCATTGAACATCGATCGAAGCATCGAAATCGTCGGCAACGGGATGAGCGAGTCAATCATTCAGGCGGCAGCGACTCCCGACACCGCCAGTCAGCGCGTGATTACGGTCGCCTCCAGCAGCCACCGGCTGACTTTGCGCCATCTGACCGTTCGACATGGCTACGCAAGCGCTACACTCCAGCCCGGCAGTAACGGCGGTGGCATCTACCTGCCCGGCGGCGACCTTGAACTTGAACATGTTGCTCTGGTAGCAAATCGCTGTCGCAGCAATGGGGGTGCCATTTACAACGGTGGCGGTGAGGTAACCATGACCTTCGCTGATCTGCGCGGCAATTTTGCAACCCTGGTCGAAGGCAGTTTCGGCAGGGGAGGCGCCATTTACAACACCGACGGCAGCTCGCTGGTAGCCGTCAACAGTTGGTTCCGGGGAAACATTACGGCACAGGGCGGAGCGATCTACAACTTCGGGACGGACACGGCGATCGACTTGACCAATGTTGCCGTTACCGGCAATTTTGCCACCAATCTGGGTGGCGGCATCTCCAATTTCTCCGGTGCGTTGCTGGTAACCAATAGCGTTTTCAGCGCCAATCGCGCCGAGGGTGACGGTGGCGGCATCAGGACCGGCGGACCAGATCCCATCATTCGCAATAGCGTGTTCTGGAACAACCAGGATCAAACCGGCACGGGCACATTTCGCGCATCGATCTCAAGCGGCGTGAGCAATCCCCGCATCTCCCACAGTCTCGTCCAAGGCTGCGGGGCTTCTGGCACTGCCTGGAACAGTGATTGCGGCCAGGATATCGGCAACAACCTGGCTGCCCAGAACCCCAACTTCATTGAAGCGATAACGCCTGCAAGCGCGCCGAATGCTTCGGGATACTTCCGCCAGAACACGGCCTCGCCGATCATTGGCCGGGGCAACAACGCCTACATTACCGGAACAAGCACCGACTTGGACGGCCTGGCCCGAATCATCGACGGCATCGTCGATCTGGGCCCCTACGAATTCGGCAACGACACGCTGTTCCGCGATCGCTTCGAGCCCTGAGAATGGTTGTCATGCTGCCGGCTCAGTCGGCCGGCTGGAAGACGAAGGGCTCGGCGGTCTCGAACAGGTCCGATGCTTCGCCGGACAGGATGCGCTCCATGTCCACGCCAAGGTCAAGTTTTTTAACATCGGCTCCGGCGCTGAAGTCGAGCTGATCCAGGTCGACCCAGAACACGCTTGGTGAAAGCACGGATTCGACATAGTAGCGCCGGTCCTTGTGGTCGGACACCACCCGCCAACGCGTGGTCGACAGATTCGGCGCATCCGCCACGCTGATGCCCCAGGGCACGGAGGTCTGGCGAATGACGCTGAACACGGAAGCCGCGGCCACGCGCGGGTCGGCGCTTTGAACCACGGCATTGATGTAGAAGTGGGCGCGCACGAAGCGGTCGGAGGCGCGCACCGTGCCGGGCAGGAACTCGCGCGGATTGACGTTTTGCCAGTACTCCAGAATGGCAAGCTGTCGATCGTAGGTCGGCTCGTTGGTCATGACCTGGTAATCGCGGCTGTGGTGAATGACCATGTCACCGTCAACGAACTCGATAATGGCACTGTCGCCGCTGGCATCGGACAGCGACACATGCACCGTGGCCGCGCGACCCGGCGGTCCGATCGGCACCTCGCCACCGGCTACCAGCACGGGGCTTTCTTCCAGGTCAGCGACCGCCTCGGCCACGGAGGCGTAGCGATCCAAAAGGTACTGCGGAAACACCGACAACGAGATCAGCGGCGTGAGGCCGTCATCTTCCGGGTAGGTGGCTTCGACTTCCCAGAGCAGGTTGACGACCAGCCCGGCCTCGTTCATGCCATCGGCGGTGGCGATGTCGTAGCCGGTGACGACCAGGCTTCCGTACTCGGCCGTCCAGCTCGCCGAGCGCGGACCGGCCGCGCCATCGCGCGAGATGCCGCGCGGCAGCACCCAAAGATTGCTGGTCATGGGTAGCTTCCAGTCCATGCTGCGGCCGGTCAGGATGCGCTCTTCCGGGCCCAGGTAGACCACCCGGGTGCAGCTCTCGGCCACGGGAGCCACCAGCAGGCCCAGCGCCATTACAGCAGCGCCAAGCAGGCAATTAAAACGAATCGACTTCATGGAAACCCTCCGCAAACACAACAGAAGTTTTGCGGATTATAGACGTCAAGGGTAAGCGCCCGAATTCACATTAGCTTGCCGAACACCCAAGCCACTATGGCAGCACACCCTTAGCGACGTCCAAACTCCAATTGGTCCATCAAGCCCTCCAGCAACAGCGCGGCGCGGCGGCGGCGCGATTCCATGGCGCGCTGAATGGCGAAGATACCAGCAACCGTACCGCCTGCTGCCAGGGTTGGAATCAGGAGCCAGACCCAGCCGGATACGGCACCGGTAATCGGCAACACGAAAACCGCAACGAGTGCCGCGAGCAGACCGAAACCCCAGCCCTGAATCTGCTCGCTGCGCGCTTCGCCCAGGTCTGCGGTCAAGGTCACCAGCGATTCATCGGGCGAGGCCGGTGCGGTGACGATGCTGAATGACTTGAGCTGGGTCAGTTCGAAGCCGCGACCTTCCAGATCGAGGGCGCGGGTCAGCTTGCTCATCCAGCTCGAATCCGGCTCCCAGACCGAAGACGTTCCGCGCAGCCGAACCGCCCGCATACGTTCCTCGGCGCGAAGGTGACGCTCGAAGGCCCGGTGAATATCCTGCGGATCGCCGCGCATCACGCGCCGAACACGGGCATGGGGCGAACCGAAAAACCGGGTCAACTGCGGGTGATCTTCCGGCATCGGGGGCGACAGTGATTCGGCCCGAAACTCGGCCAGCGCCCGGCGCACATGTTCCGGCTCCAGGCCAACCTCACGACCAATGGCAAGGATCTCGTTCTCGCTCAGCTGGCGCTGCTCACCCTCACCGGCAGCGTGCTGCAGAATGCTGGCACGGGCAATGACCCGCTCCAGGTGTTCGGCGGGCACGGCGAACGCATCTCCGGGCTCCGCTTCGCGGATGGACCGGATCTTGTCGTGTTGTTTGTTGCTCATTCTCTGGCTTCCTCGCTTGGCTCGGTGGCGTGACCATCGAAGGTATGCAATGTACGTGCCGGAAAATTCAAGCCGCATCAAGCCCCTGATTTTACTCCTTTACCCTCACATCAGAACTTGAACAGCAGATGCCATCTGGCAACCTTGGCCACCTTCTGGCAATTTTCACCACTGAAAGGCAACCGAATGGATTACCGTGATCACGAACGGGGTGGGTTCATGTCCTTGCGCTTGAAGACAATCCGAACATGGCCGCCGGGGACGTGGCCCCGGCCTACGCTGGGCAGGTGGGAGGAGGTTGGAAGATAAGGCGATCAGGGAACGCGTACCCATTCGAAGCGGCCTTCGGCCGCCACCGGCGTCGGACCCTCGGTGGTGAACTGGAAGGTCATGGTGAAGTAGCCATCCTGCTCGGTCAGTTCCACGGTACCGTCGACTGCGTCCTTGCGCACGCCACCGCCGGCGACGCCAACCAGGCGATTGTCCCAGTCTCGTCTCGGCGCCAATCGATAAGTGCCTGGTTCCGGATCGGGACCGAAGCTGAACGAAACCAGCCGATTTCACCTATCTCGTCCAGGCTGCGAAACTCGCCCATCGGTGTCAGGCGAATGCGTTGACCGGCATTGCGGTCATCCACATAGCCGCCAGAGACCGGACGTCGACCGCAACGGGCGCTGGCTGAGCCGGGGCGCCTTCGATGCCTGTCCCCGAATCGCCATCCCCGAATCGCCATCTACCACCGGCTTATGCCGGCGCTCTGCCTGCCCCGGTTTCGCTCCATGTCCTGGTTTTGTCACGTCACCATTGGCCCACAGGCCGAACTCGGCCTATACTGGGATCATGCTCGAAAGTAACCGAATCACGCCGCCGATACTCGCGGAACTGCCCGACACCCAGGCCATTTACTTGTTCGGCTCGGCGGCCAGCGGGGCGCTGCGCCCTGACAGCGATGTGGACATCGCGGTTCTGCTGCCTGCAGCGCTCGCAAGGCGGGTTGGGAGCCTGAGCGGAAGCAATCTGCGCCTGGCGCTCGAGTCCCGGCTTTCATGCGATGTGGACCTGATCAATCTCCGACAAGCCCCAACGGTTTTCCAAAACCAGATCATTGTCGACGGCCGGCGCATCCACTGCGCCGACGAGGGTGCAGCCGACGAGTTCGAAATGCACGTGCTGTCGCTGTATCAGAAACTCCAGGCCGAGCGTGCCGGCATTCTGGCCGACGGTCTGTCCAGCGGCCGATTCCTGGGGCCATGAACGACGTACTGCTCAACAAGAAGATCAGCATAGAACGCTGCGTTCGTCAGATTCGAAGGTACTACGGCCTCGACTCCGACCAGCCTTTCGAGAAGGACCATCTGCGCCAGGACGCGATTGCCATGAACCTGCAGCGAGCCGCCGAGCTGTGCATCGACATGGCTAATCATCAGGTTCGCATGAACAAGCTCGGGCTGCCGCAGGACAGCCGCGAAAGCTTTGCCTTGCTGCAGGAAGCCGGACTGATCGGTGAAAAGCTGACTGGAAAGCTCAAGGCCATGGTCGGCTTCCGCAACGTCCTGGTGCACGAATACCGCGAACTGAACTTGAACATCATGATCGACATCATCGAAAATCATCTCGATGATCTGCTCGAGTTTGCAGACACCATGCTCCACTCGGGCGACTGAAGCGCAGATGGCGCTGGCCTCCTGCACGCCCGACTTTTCTATCTTGCACGAACGACCTACCTGGTTGATCCATCGACTGCTTTCGATTTGGCCGAACACCCAAGCCACTATGGCAGCACACCCTTAGCCAAGGGAGGTCGCGCGCAGGTTTGGGTTCATGCCCAACCGTTTGGAGACAATCCGAACATGGCCGCCGGGGACGTGGCCCCGGCCTACGCTGGGCAGGTG
>RECK01000143.1 GCA_007694055.1 Wenzhouxiangella sp. | reverse complement strand
TCAGCCGGTGGCCCCGGGATCAGCTCTTGACGTAACGTCCGGGTGCCGCTTCGATGACATCGAGTTTACCGTCGCCGGGCTGACGCGCCTTGATCCGGGTGCCCGAGTGCTGCTTGAGCCAGTTGTCCCAGTGCGGCCACCAGGAACCCTGGTGCGTATCGGCGCCGGCAATCCAGTCCTCGACATCGGCCGGCAGCTCGTCGTTGGTCCAGTAGCCGTACTTGTTAGCTGCCGGCGGGTTGATGACACCGGCGATATGGCCCGAGCCGGCCATCATGAACGTGGTATCGCCACTGTAGATCTGCGTGGCCTTGTAGACGGAACGGTAAGGCGCAATGTGATCTTCACGGCTGGATTGAATGTAGGTCGGGATATCAATCGTGGTCAGGTCGATCGCCACACCGTCCATTTCTATGCCACCCGGTTCGACCAGCTGATTTTCCAGGTACATCTTGCGCAGGTAGAAGGTGTGCATGGTCTCGGGCAGGCGGGTGAAGTCCGAGTTCCAGTACAGCAGGTCGAAGTTGGCCGGCTTGCGACCCAGCAGATAGTTGTTGACCACGAAGCTCCAGATCAGGTCATTGGCCCTGAGCAGGTTGAAGGTCATGGACATGGCTTCACCGTCCAGGTAACCACGCGCCTGCATGCGCTTTTCCAGGCTGTTGAGCTGCTTGTCGTCTATGAAGACCTTGAGCTCGCCTGCCTCGGAGAAGTCAACCTGGGCGGTGAAGTAGGTGGCTGACTTGATTCGCTCATCACCTTTTGCCTTCATCCAGGACAGGGTGGCAGCCAGCAGGGTGCCGCCGATGCAATAACCGATGGTATTGACCTCGCGCTGACCCGTGGCCTGCTCGATCGCGTCCAGGGCGGCCAGGATCCCCTCGTGCATGTAGTCCTCGAAGCGCTTGTAGCGCATTTTTTCATCCGGGTTGACCCAGGAGATCACGAAGACGGTGTAGCCGCGATCCACCGCCCAGCGGATAAAGGAGTTCTTCGGCTGCAGGTCGAGGATGTAGAACTTGTTGATCCAGGGCGGGATGATCAGCAGCGGCCGCGTGTAGGCGGTCTTGGTGCGCGGTGCGTACTGGATGAGCTGCATCATTTCGTTTTCGAACACCACGGACCCTTCCGTGGTGGCGATGTTTTCGCCAACCTCGAAGGCGTCGGGATCGGTCATCGAGATCAACAGCTGGCCATCACCGCGTTCCAGGTCCTGCAGCAGCAGACGGAAGCCACGCAGCAGGTTCAGGCCTTTTTCGCGTTGAGTCGTTTCGAGAACTTCAGGGTTGGTCAGAACAAAGTTCGAGGGTGACAGGGCATCGGCGAACTGGCGGGTGTAAAAGGCAATCCGCATCCGGTCTTCGGCAGGAATATCCTGCATTCTGGCCACGTTGTCCAGCATCCAGCCCGAGGTGAGCAGGTAGGCCTGGCGCAACAGGTCGAATATCAGCTTCTCGTCCCAGGCTTCGCTGCGAAAGCGTCGATCACCCTTGTCGACTGCTGCGGCGGGGCGCGGCGAGCGGCGCAGGACGCGCAGGCCCAGGTAGCGCATCAGGCTCAGGTAACGCCGGGTGAGATCCCACTGGGCGGCCAGGATGCGACGCGGGTGACTCAGCGTGCTCCACGCCGCCTGGAACGCCGGCCGACGCAGATTGAGCGGGTCGAAGTTGGGTAGCTCCCAGCGTCGGGCCAGGCTCAGCATCAGGCTGGTTGACAGCTGCGAGATGCGGATCAGCTCGCGGCTGGTGGAGTCCGTGAGTTGGTCCGGACTGTCGGGGGCGTCTTTCTTGCTCATTGCGATGTTCCTGATGCTCTGCGATCTAGAGGCGAAGCGCGCCGTCAATTGCGAAATCGCGGCCGCTTACGTAATCGTTTTCGATAATGAAACGAATGGTAGCAGCAATCTCTTCCGGCTCGCCAAGTCGATTGGCCGGGATCTGCGCGGTAATCCGCTCGATCGCTTTTTCCGGCATGCCGGCAACCAGTTCGGTGCGGGTAAAACCGGGTGACACCGATGCGGTGCGGATGCCGTAACGGGCCAGCTCTTTTGCCCAGGTTACGGCCATGGCGGCTACCCCGGCCTTGGCGGCCGAGTAGTTGCTCTGGCCGAAGTTGCCGGCCTTGGAAATGCTGGCGATGTTGATGATGACACCGCCTTTGCCTGTACGGATCATGTGCGCGGCGGCCGCGCGACCGCACAGGAATACACCGGTGAGATTGACATCCATGACCTGCTGCCACTTGTCCAGCGAAAGCCTTTCGACGATTTCGCCGTCCTTGACCTTGACCAGCAGGCCATCGCGGGTAATGCCTGCATTGTTGACGACAGCATCGATGCCGTCCAGGTCGGTAACGAGCTCATCGAAAGCCTGGTCGATCTGTGCCTCGTTGGCCACGTTGGCGACCCGGCTGCAGTGGCCGTTGCCGGGCAGGGTGGCTTTTGCCGCGGCCAGTGATTCTTCATCGATGTCGATCAGTCCGATCCGGGCCCCGGCTGCGGCCAGGTGTCTGGCCATGGCCAGGCCGAGCCCGCGCGCGGCCCCGGTGATGATGATTCTTGCATTCTCGATTTGCATGGAAGGGTTTCCTTGGGGGGGCGACAAGGCAATATCGCCCGGGCCAATGTCCGGGTAAGCTGCTGCGTGAGGTTGCCTGGCGCCGGTTGGCTTAGTTGTCGTTATCTGCGTCGTCGTTCCGGGACTTGCCCAGGGCAGGACTCAGTGCTTCGGTCCAGAGCGCAAACATTCGATTCTGAAACTGACGAAAGGGCTCGAAGGTCAGGCTGCCCACCTCCGCAAGGCCACTCTTTTCAAGCGAGCTGGACCAGGCCTGCTCGACGCTTTCCTGTTGCGACTCGAGATGGGTCATGACTTTTTCCAGGTAACTTCTGGCCAGGTCGCGCATGGGGTTCGAATTGACCCGGATCATGGACTCGAGGAATTCGTTGCTGAGCACGTGGCGACCGAGCAGTTCCTGGTCAGCAACGATCTGCAGCAGCACGGAACGGGTGACATCGCGGTCGGTCTTGGCCTCGATAACCTTTACCGGTTGCCCGGCGCCGATCAGGTCGCGTACGTCCTGCAAGGTGATGCTCTGGCTGGTTTCGGTATCGTAGAGGCGCCGGTTGGCGTATTTCTTGATGATTCGATTATCGGCCATGGCTTTCTCGATTCGCGGGGCGGCAAGCTCCGGCAGCCGGTGGCTGCCGGAGAATGGAAGGCAGTTTAGCTGCTCTTGCCGCCGGACTTCGGCTTGGCCTTGGTGGTGCCGGTTTCGGCAAAGGGGAAGAAGCTGGAGAAGTCCAGTCCCTTGGCAAAATCCTGCGACAGCTCGGTGAGCTGCTCGCGTGAGTCGTTGCCGATCGCGGTCAGTGCTTCGACGTGGCCGCTGACGAAATCCACGTATTCCTTGAATGCGGCCGACTGGCGCGATACGAAATCACTGGGGTTGCTGACATCGCCCATGTCGCTCAGGCGCTGCTTGTTCAGCTCCAGCAGTTTCTCGACAGCCTCGAGATTGGTCTTGGCTGACTTGTCAATGGCTTCGGCCAGGATGTCCTGGGCTTTCTTCAGTTCTGCAAATGCGGTCTGGTTGCTCATGTTTCTGTCTCGCGTACTTGGGTTGGGGTACGCACTCTTGGTGCGTTGCACAAAAGTGTACCACAGTGTTTTGTGCAGTGCAACAAGATGATTGGGGGGATAGAGGGATAGAGGGGTAGAGGGGTAGAGGGGTAGAGGGAAAGCAAAGGCGAGAAACCACTTCCCTCTCACCCTCTTTCCCTCTCCCCTTCTTCCCATCAATACATATGTTGCCCGCCGTTGATCGACAGCGTGGAACCCGTAATGAAGCCGGCATCGCGGGCGACCAGGAAGGAAACGCCGCGGGCGATTTCTTCTGGCTGGCCGAGGCGGCCAACCGGAATCTTGGCGACGATTTTTTCCATCACGTGGTCAGGGACGGCGGCCACCATGCTGGTCTCGATATAGCCTGGTGCGATGGCGTTGACGGTGATGCCGATGCCGGCGCCTTCCTGGGCCAGGGCCTTGGTGAACCCGTGGATGCCGGACTTGGCCGCCGCGTAGTTCACCTGGCCGTACTGGCCGGCCTGGCCGTTGATCGAGCCGATATTGACGATCCGCCCGTACTTGCGCTCGCGCATGCCCTCTATGACTGCGCGGCACATGTTGAAACATGAGCTCAGGTTGGTCTGGATGACTGCTTGCCAACGTTCCGGCGTCATCTTGTGCAGGGTACCGTCACGGGTGATCCCGGCGTTGTTTACCAGGATGCTGACCGGACCCAGTTCTTCTTCGACGCGCTTGACCCCAGCCTGGCAGGCTTCGAAATCCGAGACATCCCACTGGTACACACTGGCACCGGTCTTGTCCGCGAACTGCTGGGCTGATTCCGTGTCGCTGCCGTATGTGGCGGCCACGGTATAGCCTGCCCGAATCAGTTCTTCCGAAATGGATGCGCCAATTCCGCGCGTCCCGCCTGTCACGATCGCTATGTCGCTCATGTCTACTCCCGAAGCATGAATGGTTTGTTGTCCCTCCATTCTGCCTTGACTGGATTGAAAAGTAATGACGCAGTGCGAAAAGATTGCGTATTTTTGAAACTGTCGCCGCAACTCGACGGCCTGCCAGGTAATTCCCCGCCGAAAAATGCGGTAAAATAAGAAAGCATGAATATAGCCAACAAGCTTCTTTCCGCAGCCGTTCTGGTGCTGCTGATGACCGGCCTGGCTCCGTCGGGAGTAGCCCAGTCTGCCTCGATCAGTGCACAGGCTGCATGGGACGCGGTCGAGGCCGGTCAGCTGCTGCTGGTTGATATTCGTCAGCCCGAGGAGTGGGCTCAAACGGGCATGGCGCGGCATGCAATCGGTATCAGCATGGTTCATGCCGAGGGCCAGCAGGGGTTCTTGCGTGACCTGGTGACCGCTGCCAACGGGCGGCTTGACGCACCCATCGCGTTGATCTGTCGCACGGGCAACCGGACATCCCAGGTCCGCCAGGCCCTGGAATCCATGGGCTTCACCAATATCCGCCATGTGCCCGAGGGCATGGTCGGCAGCACTTACGGCCCGGGCTGGATCGCCACCGGCCTTCCGCTTGAGCCTTGTCACAGCTGTTGAGACGAGCCCTGGTCCCCGGCAGGCTGGTTACACTGGCACCACGACCGAATGCACAGGGCCTGATCAATGTCCGTCTCCGAACAGATTCACCAGATACAGGCTATCGGTACACGCTTCGTCGAAGCGCTGGTGGCAACGCCGATCCGTCAGCTTTTTGGTCGGCGCGAAAACCCTGAGCGCGAAATCGGGGCTGTACCCGGTGCCTTGTTCATCGATCCTGATGCGACGCCTACACGTGTTCGACTTTGGCAGATCAGCCAGGCCGAACTGACCGTCATTGATGATCCGGATGTGGCTGCGCTGGCAAAGGCCCGCCAATCCGGAAAGCGACTCTGGGTTGACGTGGTCGGCTTTGCTGACGACGCCAGGCTGCGCGCTATCGGAGAATGGGCCGGATTGCATCCTGTAAGCCTTGCTGACCTGGTCAATGTCGAACGTCAGACCAAGGTTGACAACCTGGACGATCATGATCTGATTCTGATCCAGGTACTGAACCTTCTTGGCAAGTCTGTTCAGCCTGGCCTGGGGCAGCTGGGCCTGGTCTTGATGGATGAAATTCTGCTGAGTTTTCGCGAGCGTGCGGATGAATTGTTTCTCCCCGTGGAGCAGCGCCTCGCCCGTTCGACCAGCCGCTTGCGCAGCGAGCCATTGGACTACCTGGCTTGCGCCCTGGTTGACGTTGCAATAGATGCCAGTTTCCCGGTGGTGGAGACGCTGGCAGATGCTGTCGACGATATCGAGCTGAGGGTCATGGACGGTCACGGTCAGAACGTGATGAATGAGATTCATCGCCAGCGTCGGGCGCTGATCACTCTTGGCCGGGTATTCTGGCGCCAGCGCGATCTCCTGGCCCGGCTGCTTCGCGACGAACAGGTGTTTCGCCGCCAGACCCACATTTACTTGCGTGACGTCTACGACCGCACCGTGCAGCTTCTGGACATGACTGAAACGACACGGGAGCTGGCCGCCAGTTTGGTCGAAATTCATTTGTCCATTAGCGCCAACCGATCCAACCAGATCATGAAGACCTTGACTATCATGGCCAGCATATTCATTCCGCTGACCTTCATTGCCGGCGTCTACGGCATGAATTTCGAGCACATGCCGGAGCTGGCCTGGCCCTGGGGTTACCCGGCCGTACTCGGTTTGATGCTATCGGTCAGCATAGGCTTGTTGGTCTGGTTCCGGCTGCGCGGCTGGCTGGGCAAAAACTGATCGGGCTTCCCGGTCAGTTTCATGGGTCCTGGACACGGCGGTCAATTGCCGCTATGCGGCCTGGCGCTGGTTGGCGGCGCGACGACGGCCTGCCTCCAGTTCTTCGATCAGTTCAGCGCGGAAGCGATGGTATTCGACTTCGGTGGAATGGCGGGTGCTCTTCATGAACTGGAAATGGGGTTTGGCGAGCTCTTCGGCGATGGCCTGGTCGAGGTTGTCCGGGCGCTGGTATTCACCGACGATTTCCGCAGCTGCGATGCGGGCCTGGTGATCGGACAGCGGCCAGATACAGCCCAGGGGCTGGAACAGACCGACGAAATAGAGCCGCGGATGGGCTGGATGGAGCATTTTCCGATACAGGGGTACGGCCAGCGACTCGCTGTAGTCGATCAGCTCGGGGTCGAAGAAGGGGAAGCTGATCCTGAAGCCGGTGGCGGCGATGATGATGTCGATGGTATCGCGCTGCCCATCGACAAACACCACGTCGTTGCCATCGAAGCGTTCGATCGCAGGGCGCGGCTGGATGCGACCGTGCCGGATCAGCGGCAGCAGGTCCTGGTTCAGCGTCGGGTGGGCTTCAAACGGGCCCCATTCCGGATCAGGCAGACCGTAGGCGCTGTGCTTGCCCTGCACGGTCAGTAGCAGCCGCTTCATCAGCCACTGGCGAAACCATGCTGGCAGCCACAGGGATTTCTGGGCGAGCACGTCAACCGGCTTGCCGAACAGGAATTTCGGTACAAACCACTGTGCCCGGCGCATGCTCAGGAAAACATCGTGGGTGACCCGGCTCGCCTCGACGGCAACATCGCAGGCCGAGTTTCCGGCGCCGATGATCAGAACGCGTTTGTCGCGCCAGCTGTCGTCCATGCGGCGAAAATCACCGGAATGAATCATCGGCCCGTCGAACTGCCCGGGATACTCGGGCAGGCGCGGGTCCCAGTGGTGGCCATTGCAAACGACAAGATGGGTAAAGCATGCCGTGTGTTCCTCGCCAGCTTCGTCGCGCCAGCGCAGCTCCCAGTCGCCGTCGTTGATCGGTTGCGCCGCGAGCACTTCGTGGCGAAAGCGGATCAACCGGCGCAGGCCGAAGTGATCGGCGTAGGCGCGGAAATAGTCCAGCAGCTGGTGATGTCCTGGGTAATCCGGGTAGTTTTCCGGCATCGGAAAATCGTCGTACTGCGACAGCGTCCGGGAAGAGATGATGTGGGTGTTCTCGTAGACGCTGGCATGCCCGGTATCGGCGTCGAAAAGCCAGTTGCCACCCAGATCGCCAGCTTTTTCGAAGACGACCGGCTCCAGTCCTTTGGCCAGCAGATGCCGGGTCGCCGCCAGGCCTGAAGGGCCGGCACCGATGACCGCGACTTTGACTTGAGTGGGATCGTGCATCAATGTATTTCTCTCCTTGAAAAATTGATCCTAACCCGGCCTTGTCGCCGGGTAATCATGACCGGGCCTGAACCATGGTGGCGGGATCATCGGAGCCAGCGTTCTGTCAATCAGGCAAAGGGTTGCCCGGGCTGGCGCGCAGGCGGCTCATTCTCTGGTTGATCGGGTCGCCCGGGGCGAGCACCAGCTCCGGCGGTATGGCGTCCAGCAGCGCCTCGCTGGCGTCGGGCTGGCCGAGCAGTTCCAGTGTCTCGGCCAGGCCGATGCGGGCGGCCAGGCTTTGCGGGTGGCTGGGACCATGATGCTGTTCGCTGACGCTGAGAACCTGGCGGTAAAGGTCGGCGGCTGGTGCCAGCGACCCGGCTTCGACCAGGGCATCGGCCAGCGTCAGTCCATGGCGTGCGGTGCCCGGATGGTCTTCGCCGCGTGCTTCGAGGCTGGCGGTATGGAGGCTGTGCAAACGGGCCAGACCTGCTGGATCACGGTGCTGTTGCCAGTCCAGCTGGGCCAGGGCGCTTTCGAGGTTGAGTACCCGGTCATCGTCGGCGTCGAACGCCGCGCTCGCACGCTCCAGTGCATCAACCAGGATTGCCCTGGCCTGATCATGCTGGCCGCGCAGCAGCAAGGACCGACCCAGGTTGGTTGAAACTGCGATGTGCGGGGCACTGTCCCGGCCCAGGCTGGCTTCCACGTGAACCAGCGCCTGGCGCAGGAAATCCTCGGCGCGCTCGTAGTCTCCGACCGACAGACTCAGGAAACCGAGATTGTTCAAGGGCCCGGCAAGCACCTGGCCCGGCCGACCGTCGCCCTGGGCCGAAAGAATGGCCAGGGCCTGTTCGAAGGCCTCTATAGCGCCGGGCCGGTCGCCCAGGCTGACCAGGACCGCACCCAGGTTGTTCCAGCGCTGGGCCGTGGTGACATGCGGGCCGGTGTAAAGCCCGGTGCTGGCTGCAATCGCTTCGCGCAGCACGGTTTCGGCCTGCCGGTAGCGCTCGAGTCGACGCAGCGCGACCCCGTAGTCACTCATTGCCGAGACGGTGGTCAGATCGGCTGTTCCAACCGTTTCGCGCAGGTGGAACAGGGCTTGCTCATACAGTGCCGCCGCGTCCTCCAGCTGCCCGGCCCGCGCCAGGGTGCGGGCAGTGGCGGCCAGTCCCTCTCCCAGCATCTGGTCAGGTTCGTCGCCGGAATCGCGTTGAATGGACAGGGCTTCGTGGTGGGCAGCCAGAGCCTGGTCGAACTGCAGCAGTTCGCTCAAGGCAAAGCCATAGGCGTGCAGGGCCCGGACCAGTGTCTCCGGGCTGGCCTGGACACGCAGTTGCTCGAGGACCGTCTCAAGTTGCTGCGCGGCCTCGGCCGGCGCGCCGCTGTAGTGCAGGGCCAGCGCATATTCGAGCTGGGTGCTCAGCCAGCGCTGATCGCCGCGTTTGAACAGGGACTGCTGTAATTCGACCGCTTCAGCCAGCATGTCACGGCCTTCATGGGTCAGGCCGACATTGCGCAGCAGGCCGCCGATGACGGCCAGCAACTCCGCCTTCAGCGCTGGCTGATCGGACAGCTGCAGCCGCGCCCGCTCGGCCCCCCGCATCAGCAATTCGCGCGTACCCGGCACCTCGTCGCGGGGCTGGCCAAGCCGCGCGCCCTCGAACAGCGCAAGCAGAAACCCGTGCAGCTCGTTGGCCCGGGCCAGTTCGCTCTCGGCCGCATGCTGGGCCTGGCGTGCTTCGTGAGCCTGCCACAGGGCAAGTGCCGAGCCGCCAACCAGGGCCAGGGCAGCCAGGCCGGCAGCGGCCGAGGGCCAGCGATTGCGGCGCAGCCACTTGCCCAGCACGTAGGCACGGCCACCGTTGCGTGCAGAGACCGGGTGATGACGCTCCCAGGCGCGCAAATCAGCCGCCATGGCCGCGGCGCTGTTGTAGCGATGGCCCGGTTCTGCCTGCAGCGCGCGCTGACAAATGGCGTCCAGGTCGCGATCGTAACGATCGTCGGGGCAGTGTTCGATCAGCGGCGGTGGCGGGGTCAAGGTGCGGGCCCCACCGAAGACCAGGCGCGTGGCGGTGGCCTGGTTGCGAATGGGGCGACCGCACAGCAGCTCATAGAGCAGGGCGCCCAGGGCGAAGATGTCCTGGCTGGTGGCCGGCGGTTCGCCGCGCAGCTGTTCCGGCGCGCACCAGGTCGGCGAACAGAAAACCCCGCGTGGCTGGCCCTCCTTGCCGGCCCGGGCCAGTGCGGCAATGCCGAAGTCGACCAGCTTGACCTGGCCATCGGCTGAAACCAGAACATTGGCCGGCTTGATATCGCAATGCACGATCAGGTGTCTATGGGCAAACTGAACTGCTTCCAGGACCTGGACAAGCAGCGCCACCCTGGCGTGTTGATCCAGCTTGTGGCGCTCGCAGTAGTCGCTGATCGGGACGCCGTCGACCAGTTCCATGACCAGGTAGGACAGGCCGGATTCACTGATGCCACCGTCGATCAGGCGGGCGATATTGGGGTGTTCCAGGCGGGCGAGTATCCGGATTTCCTCGCCCAGGCGTTCCTGGCCCAGGCCATGGTCCGGACGCAGCAGGACTTTCAGGGCGACTTCCTTTTCGAACTGGCCGTCGGCGCGTTCAGCCTTGAGCACCAGGCCCATGCCGCCGCGGCCGATTTCATCGATTGCCTGCCAGGGTCCGAAACGCTGGTCACGACAGTCCATGGCGTCGGCCTCTGGCTCTCCGATCAATTGATCGGCCATCGCCGCCAGCGTCTGATCGAGCAGCCCGGGAGCAGGGTCATCGTATGCGGCCAGCATCTGGTCCAGCATGCGCTTGGCCGCCGGCGTCAGACCGGCCCGGGCCAGGTCGCGTTGTTCGGCCGGCAGGTCACAGAGCCGGTCAAACAGCTCGGTGATCCGGTCCCAGGTCTGACTGCTGAAGCGCGGAGAGTCCATGGGATGACCTTACTGCCAGAGCCGTCTGTCGACAAGCGTCTTCTGCCGGGGTAGGCTCTGTGGCATGCAGCGGTAGGAGATGCTGCAGATCGTCGGGCGGGTCCTGGCTGGCGCTCAGCGCTCGTCGCTGTCCGGCAGGATGACGTTGAGCTCCAGGACGTCCTGGTCGCCGTCCTTGTCCAGGCGCACCTGGACGTCCTCGTTTTCGATCTGCACGTACTTGCGTATCACTTCCAGGATTTCACGCTGCAGCATCGGCAGGTAGTCGGGGCCGCCGCGCTGGGCGCGCTCCT
>RECK01000174.1 GCA_007694055.1 Wenzhouxiangella sp. | reverse complement strand
CGGCCGGATACCACCCGGTGCCTCCTCCACCCTTCCAATCTCTTTTTCATCAGCTTGCAGCAAGCAAAAGCGCTCCCGGCTTCAGACAGCCGAAACCGCACTCAAGCCACAGTACAAAGCTTTGCAGCTGCCCCTACTTTTCTGCACAAAGAAAGCGCATGCCCGGCTCGGCGTACTCAGTGCCTTTCGTGCAATCAGGGGTTTGCGGGATCCGGATATAAACCTTTTTGACCCGGCAACCTATCTGATTGCCGGGTCAATACCATTTGCCCCAAAGAGCCAGAAAGATCCGGCTCAGGATTTCTTTTCGTCGGTCAGACGGTAGATTCCACTATCTTCCTTGACAGCACGAGGGGCTTGTTCGCTACCCTTCGCAGTCTCACCGTCCTGCTTGCTTGCCGCAGGTTGTTTGGCAGTTTCACGGGGTGACTCTCCGCTTTTCTCTGCCTTGCCGGCAGGCCTGGCTGGTGGTGAGTCAGGTACAGCCGAAGGATTCTTCTCATTGCCGGGGGCTGCCTTGTCGCTGTCGCTTCTGGTATCCGATCGCGGTTTTTCATTTCTGGCCGAAGGCTTTTTCTCTGCATCGGCATTGCCGCCAGGTGCTGCCCTGGTATCGGCTTCCGGTTTAGCGCTTTCAGCCGGCTTGTCGGATCCTTGTGCCTGTCCACCTGTTGGCGCAGCTTGTTGTTGGCCGCCTCGATCCGGGTTTTTGGGCTTGTCTTCACTACCCTCCCTGGGGGCTGAGCCAGAGCCCTGCTCCTGGTTTCCGGCCGAAGGCTGTTGCTGAGATTCAGAACTGTTGCCGCTATTTTCAGCGTCACCGCGCGCCGTCCGTCGCTTCTTGCCACCGCGCCGGCGACGCTTCTTCTTCTTCGGGCGCTTGTCGTCATCGCCGTCGCTACCCGTGCCGCTTGTCGGACGCGGAGTGTCCTGGCGTTCACTGTCGTCACCGGGCTTGCGTCGGGACTTTTTCTTCTTTTTTCGCGCAGGGGCAGGGCCGCTCCGCGTCGGGCTGTCGCCGGCCTCCTCGGTATCGGACTTGACCCGCTTGCGGTGGTGATCACGAGAAAACTGGCCCTTGCGGGAGGGGTGTGATTCGTCGCGCTTCGGCTTGCTTTTTGTCGGCGCGTCGCTTGTGCCAAAAATGGCGGCAAAGAAAGCCTTGATCCTGTCGATCAGGCTGCGCTTCGGTTTCTTGCGCTCCGGCGCAGGCGTGGATGGCCGGACGCCCGAGACAGCGGCCTGGGCCGGTGGCTTGGGGGGAGCCTGCTGTACATCGTTGCGCTGGTAGCCCCCCTGGCTATCCGTATCGGAGCTGATCGAAAGGGCGTAACTGGGCTCATCCGCGTTTTCGCTGGATCGCAGACGCTGGATCTCGAAGCGGGGGGTTTCCAGGTCGTCATTGGCGACCACGGTTAGCGGAAGTCTGTTGCGTTGCTCAATTTCGGCCAGCGCGGTTCGCTTTTCGTTGAGCAGGAAGTTCGCCACGCTGACCGGAGCCTGCACGATGACTCTCGCGGTGTGGTCTTTCATCGCTTCTTCTTCGGCCAGCCGCAGGATGGCCAGGGCCAGGGACTCGATCGAGCGGATCGACCCGTGACCATCGCAGCGCGGGCAGGTGATGTAGCTGGATTCGCCCAGCGACGGCCGCAGACGCTGGCGCGACATTTCCAGCAGGCCAAAGCGGGAAATGCGTCCGATCTGAACCCGTGCCTTGTCCATTCGCATGGCCTCGCGCAGCTGGGTTTCGACCTGGCGCTGGGCATCCTTGCTCATCATGTCGATGAAGTCGATGACGATCAGTCCGCCCAGATCCCGTATCCGTAGTTGCCGGGCAATTTCCTCGGCCGCTTCGAGGTTGGTCTGCAGCGCGGTTTCTTCGATATCGGCGCCCTTGGTGGCCCGGGCGGAGTTGATGTCGATGGAAAGCAGCGCCTCGGTATGGTCGATGACCACGGCGCCGCCGGAGGGCAGTCGTACTTCCCGGGCAAATGCCGATTCGATCTGGCTCTCGATCTGGTAGCGTGAAAACAGCGGGATGGGATCACGATAAATCTTTAGCTTGCGCAGGTTGTGTGGCATCACCTGCTGCATGAATTCCCGCGCATCCTCGAACACCTGCTCGTCGTCGATGAGGATCTCGCCGATATCTTCGCGCAGGTAATCTCTGAGCGCACGAATGATGAGCTTGCTTTCCTGGTAGACGAGGAAAGGGGCCTTGCGCGAACCGGCAGCTTCCTGAATTGCGCTCCACAGTTGGGTCAGATAATCCAGGTCCCACTGCAGATCTTCCTGTTCGCGACCGACGCCGGCTGTGCGAACGATAAGCCCCATACCCTCCGGCACCTCGATTTTCTTCAGGGTGTCGAGCAGTTCCTTGCGATCGTCGCGGGAAATCTGCCTGGAAACGCCGCCGGCGCGGGGGTTGTTTGGCATCAGCACCAGGTAGCGTCCGGCCAGGCTGATGAAAGTTGTCAGCGCGGCACCCTTGGTGCCACGTTCTTCCTTGTCGACCTGGATGATGATTTCCTGGCCGGCTTTGACCGCATCCTTGATTTCCACCCGGTTGCCGGAATCGAGCTGTTTCTGGGCTTCCTCGCTGAAATATTCCCGGCTGATTTCCTTCAGCGACAGGAATCCGTGTCGCTCAGATCCGAATTCGACGAAGCAGGCATCAAGGCTGGGTTCAACCCGAGTGATTCGACCTTTGTAAATGTTGGACTTTTTCTGTTCCTGGGCAGGAACTTCGATGTCGAGGTCCAGCAAAGACTGGCCATCGGCGATCGCGACACGAACCTCTTCCGGCTGGGTCGCGTTGATCAGCATGCGTTTCATTGTTGATGATCCTCTCGCGCCCCGAGCCCTGATTTCAGGCCTGGCGAGGATGCCAGCGCATGCACCAGTCGCAGCGCTGCGGGCTTGTGACTGTAGACCATGGCTGTTGGCCAAGTTGGCAGTGCCGGCTACGGGTAGCTCGGCTACTGGCTTGCGGGCGTATCCGCACGCCTTAGGCCTGGTCTATTGTCGCGATGGCCGACCTCAAATTGAAGTGTCGACCACCTTCTGGCATCCATACCCGGCTTCAAATCTTGATCGCGTACCGGGAGCGCGTCATTTTTGTTGAATATCCGGCCTGCTTGACTGCTGCCGGCCTGCTATGGATCGCGGGTCGTTAACCGTGGCCTGGATGCGCATCGCGCCCAGGATTCGGTGAGCGGGGTCCCTGCGACCCGTTCATCTTTTCAGCGCAGAATCAGCCATCAGGGCTGGGCTTGCGCGTTACAACACGTTGTCGGGGTGTCCCGTCGCTGGCCAGAAAATGGCCGGGAACGGAACCCGTGGTCGACTTGTCACAACCGTCGGCGCTGTGCAGACTGTGGCAGAATGCTTGGCCGACCGCAGGAAAATCGGGCCAGAACAGGGCGCCAAGCCTGGCAATACCAATCGTTGCCAAGCAGCCGAGCAGCCCATGAGCCTGGATATTCCCGAACCGCACTATACTATCACCGAAAACTCAGGTTTAAAACCTTGTTCATGACGGTCACTTTTCCAATACTTGGCGCCGGAGCGCTCAATGGTTGATCATGGTGGTGGCCGCAAGGTTCAGCACGTCACCGTGGCAGCCGACCGGGCAGGCCAGCGGCTGGACAATTTTCTCATCGGGCAGCTGGATGGCGTGCCGCGCAGCCTGGTTTATCGCCTGGTGCGGACCGGGCAGGTGCGGGTCAATGGCTCGCGGGCCAAGCCAATGAAAAAGCTGCACGCGGGTGACGAGGTCCGAATTCCCCCGGTCGCGACCGAAGCACCCAGGCGCGGCCAGGTGCCGGATGGGTTGGTCGACGAGATCAGGCGACGTATCCTGTATCGCGACAGCGACATGGTCGTTCTCGACAAGCCGGCCGGTCTCGCGGTTCACGGTGGCTCCGGGCTGAGCTATGGGCTCATGGATGCAGTGCAGGCCATGGATGCCGACTGGAAACCGGTGCATCGGCTGGATCGGCCGACCAGTGGTCTGCTCTTGCTGGCCTGCCATCATCAGGCCGTGGTTGCCATGCAACGCGCGTTTGCGGCGCGCGAGGTCGACAAGCGTTACCTTGCCCTGCTGCGCGGGGAACTGGCCGAAGACCGGATTCGCGTTGATGCGCCATTGAAGAAGATCCGCGATGGTAGTGGTCAGCGGCAAATCATCGTGGCTGACGATGGTCAGCCGGCGGTATCGGTGTTTCGCTGCCTGGAAAGGCTGGCCGGCTACACTTTCGTGGAAGTCGTTATCGAAACGGGTCGCACCCACCAGATCCGTGCCCATGCTCGCCACCTTGGACATCCGGTGGCCGGCGATGACCTGTATGATGCACAGTTGGCGCCGGCAGGTCTGAAACGACTGTTTCTGCACGCCCATTACCTGCGTCTGCGTTGGCCAGAGGACCATGTTTTCAGCGCCCCCTTGCCCGACGAACTTGGTCGGCTGCTCGACCATCTCCGAGGCCAGCCGACGGCTGTCGATCGCGCTCAGCGTTGAAGGATAGGAAAAGCCCATCATGTACCAGCCACTGACCCTGTTCGTCGGCCTGCGCTACCTGCGCGCCAAGCGCCGGAACCACTTCATTTCGTTCATTTCGCTGATCTCCATGGCGGGAATCGCCCTGGGCGTGATGACGCTGATTACCGTCATCAGTGTCATGAATGGTTTCGAGCGCGAACTGCGCGAACGAATACTTGGCATGATTTCGCATGCCACCATTCAGAGCACCGACGGTCGTTTTCCGGAATGGCAGTCGGTGATCACACAGGCGCGCCAGCACCCCGAGGTGCTGGGGGCAGCCCCTTTCGTGGAACAGGAAACCATGCTCAGGGCCGGTTCCCGTACTTCCGGCGCGCTGGTGCGCGGGGTGGACCCGGTCAGCGAGCCGCAGGTTTCCGATATTCATGAGCTGATGGTGCGTGGTGCGCTGGACGACCTGGTGCCCGGTCAGTGGCAGGTGCTGCTGGGTGTGGGCCTGGCCAATCGCCTGGGTGTGGGCCCCGGCGATTCGATTACCATTTTCGCACCCGAGATCCGGGCGACTCCGGCCGGGGTCGTGCCCCAGGTGCGGCGCTTCGTGGTTGGCGGTCTTTTCGAGGCAGGCGTGCATGAATATGACACCGCCCTGGCCGTGATTCACTACCAGGATGCCCAGCGTCTGTTCCGGCTGGAAGACAATATCGGTGGAATTCGCCTCAAGCTGACCGACATGATGCGCGCTCAGCGCGTCGCGCGTGAATTGAGTGCGGAGTTGCCAGGCTTTTACCGGGTCCGGGACTGGACCCAGCAGCATGCCAACTTTTTCCGTGCCGTTCAGACCGAGAAAACGGTGATGTTCATCATCCTGTCCCTGATTATCGCGGTCGCTGCATTCAACATCATTTCTACCCTGGTCATGGTGGTCACGGACAAGCAGGCCGACATCGCGATTCTCAAGACCATGGGGCTTGGGCCGCGCCGGATCATGGGGATCTTCATGATCCAGGGTTCCTTGATCGGCATCATCGGGACGGGTCTTGGTGTGATTCTGGGCATCATCCTGGCCTTGAACGTGGAAAGCGTCGTGGCCGCGGTCGAGCGATTGTTGAGTATCGAGTTTCTTTCCGCAGAGGTCTACTACATCTCTGATCTGCCATCGGAGCTGCGTGTGAGTGACGTGACCCGTTTTGCCCTGGTTGCCCTGGGCTTGTCCTTGCTGTCGACGATTTATCCGGCCTGGCGGGCGGCCCGGACCGAGCCGGTGGAGGCCTTGCGCTATGAATGATCAACCGGTGGTCCGCTGCCGTGGACTGGTTCGTCACTTTGTTCAGGGCCAGGCCGTTCTGCATGTTTTGCGCGGCGTCGATTTCGATGTGATGCGGGGCGAGCGGGTCGCGATTCTGGGCGCCTCCGGGGTCGGCAAAAGCACGCTTTTGCACATACTTGGCGGTCTTGACAAGCCCAGTGAAGGCGTGGTGGAGATTGAAGGCCAGGATATGGCGGCAGGTGACGAACGCAGCCGGGCGCGAATTCGCAACCGCTCGCTGGGTTTCATCTACCAGTTTCATCATCTCCTGCCGGAGTTCACGGCGCTGGAAAATGTTGCCATGCCCCTGTTGATCCGCGGCGACAAGGCCGATGCCGCCCGGGCCGCAGCCGAAGCGCTGCTTGAGCGCGTGGGCCTGGGCCAGCGCCTGAACCACAAGCCGGGGGAGCTGTCCGGCGGGGAACGCCAGCGGGCGGCTGTCGCCCGGGCGCTGATCAACCGTCCGGCCTGCGTGCTGGGCGATGAACCGACCGGCAACCTGGACGAGCGCAATGCGGCTTCGGTCTACGATCTCATGCTGGAGCTCAACCAGGAGCTGCAAACCTCCATCGTCCTGGTGACGCACGATCCGCGCCTGGCGCGGCGCCTGGATCGCCGCCTGGAGATGACCGGCGGCCTGCTGAACCCCATCGACTGAGCAGCAGCGTGGACTGGCGACTGCCGTTCAGCTTTGCTGTCGGAGTCCTGCTGGCCACGCTGACCCCAACGCTGCCGCCGCCGGGCTGGAGCCTGGTTGTCCTGCTTATAGTGTTGCCGTGCCTGTGCTTTCCGCCGCTGCGCCAGCTTGGGTTGATAGTTGTCGGGGCCGGGTGGTTCCTGTTTCAGGCCGGCCTGGAGCAGGAACGCAGCTGGGAGCCGGCTGATGCCGGTACCCGCTTGACGGTCAATGGCACCGTGGTCGGTTTGCCGGAATACCGTGGCCAGCGCGTTCGTTTCCTGTTCATTCCTGATCGCGGTCAGGCTGATGGCCTGCCCGCTCGCCTGCAGGTGAGCTGGTATCGACCAACAGAGTATGTTCGTCCGGGGCAGCGCTGGGAGCTGCCGCTGCGCCTGGATCCGCCGCACGGTCGACTCAATCCCGGCGGCTTCGACCTCCATCGACACCTGGTCGCATTGCGGATCGGGGGGCTGGCCAGTGTTGTCGACGTGCCCCGTGCGCTGGGACAGTCGCGCTGGCGTGGCCGGGTCGATCGCCAACGCCAGTACCTGAGCGAAGTGTTGCAGGCCGAAACCCGCTATCACCGGGCGGCGGCCCTGACCCGGGCGCTGGCCCTGGCCGATCGCGCCGGCATGGATGCCGAGTTGAGTGAGCGCCTGAGGCGAACCGGTACCGCGCATCTGCTGGCCATCTCGGGCCTGCATGTCGGCATGGTGGCCGGCCTGGCCGCAGTGGTCGGCGGCTGGCTGCTGGCTCCGCTAGTGCTGGCCAGTTCGCGCCTGGATCGTCGTCGCCTGGCCCTGTTCTGCGCGCTGCTCGCCGCCACCGGCTATGGTTTCCTGGCTGGCTGGACCTTGCCCACTCAACGTGCCCTGATCATGCTGGTTGTGGCTGCCGGTGCGCTGCTGCTGCGGCGCGGTCTGCAGCCGGCCCATGCCCTGGTCGTGGCTTTTGCGTTTATTCTGCTGCTTGACCCGCTGGCCCCGCTGGCCAGCGGTTTCTGGCTGTCCTTTGCCGCGGTTGCCGTGCTGATCTGGGCGTTTGCCTGGCGCCCGGTTGCCGATGGCGGCTCGTCGGGCTGGCTGGCCGGCCTGTTCCGGGCCCAGGTCGTCATTGCGATCGGCATGCTGCCGCTCAACGTAGGTGTATTCCAGCACCTGGTGCCGGTGGCGTTTCCGGCCAACCTGGTCGCCATTCCCCTGGTTGGGCTGCTGATTCTGCCGTCTCTTCTGCTCAGTGTGGTTCTGATCATGCTTGACCTGCCGGCGACCTGGACGCTGTGGCTGACTGAAACCGGGCTGATCTGGTTGCTGCGGGTTCTGGATGTGCTTGATGGGCTGGATCTGGGTTATCGCCAGGTTCCGGGCGCAGGCCTTCTGACCGTCAGCCTGGCGCTGGTGGGTGCCCTGTGGCTGATTGCTCCGCGCGGCTGGCCGGGGCGTTGGCTGGGCCTTGCCCTTATTGTGCCGCTGCTGTGGCCGCGGCTGCCCGCGCTCGAGCCCGATGCGCTGGAGATGACCGTCATGGACGTGGGCAGTGGCCTGGCGGTGCTGGTGCGAACAGCGGACGAGGTGCTGCTTTATGACACGGGCCCGGGTGACGGTGAGGGCAACGACGCGCTTGGACGCACTTTGCCTGGCCTGTTGAATGCGCTCGGGGCTGATTCGCTGGACCGCCTGGTGGTGTCGCATGGACATCGCGCTCACGCCGGCGGTCTTGGCACACTGGACTTGTCAGACCCCGGACTGGCCGTTTTCAGCGCACACGGGGTCGTGGGTCAGCCTTGCCAGAGCGGCGCAGAATGGCACAGCGGTTCATGGCAGTTCCGCTTCCTGCATCCTTCTCCGGGTTTGCCGGACCTGGGCGGAAACAGCGCCTGCGTCCTGCATGTTTCAGGTCCCGGTGGTTCGCTGTTGCTGACCGGTGGTATTGATCAGTCCGTCGAGGCGCGGCTGTTGCTGGAGAATGAAGACTTGCAGGCCGATGTCCTGGTGCTTTCGGCCAGTGGTCATCGGCGCGCCGGCAGTGCCGAATTCCTGGCCCGGCTGGGCCCCCGCCTGGCCCTGGCCTCGGTTTCGGCGGTCGATCGCTCCGGCCGGCCCCACCCGGAGCTGGCCGATCGCTTGAACGCGATTGAGGCCCGCCTGGTCAGTACCGCCTGGTGCGGTGCGATTACCGTCACCATGCAGCCCGGTGCTGAACCACGACTATTGACCCAGGCTGGACGCCAGCCGCGCTTCTGGCGGCGTGGGCAAGGCTGTGAGTCCTCGCCATGAGCGGCCGGATACCGCCCGGTGCTACTTCCACATCCCAACCCGGTTATCATTCGAGGTTGTTTCGTGACTACACTCCGCGGGTCTTATGCTGGAAATCGTGATTGCAGGCGGCTGGTTGATGGTGCCCATCATCCTCTGTTCAATCCTGGCCCTGGCCATCGTGATCGAGCGTTTCCTGGCCCTGCGCGGCGGTCGGGTAATGCCGGCCGCGGTTCCGGCCCAGGTGCGTCAATGGGCAGTGCAGCATGAACTCGATGCCAAGCATATCGAGCAACTGCGTCGTTCATCACCCATGGGACGCATCCTTGCGGCTGCCCTGGACAATCGTGATCGTTCGCGGGAAATCATCAAGGAAGCGGTCGAAGACACCGGTCGCCATGTCGTCCATGAACTGGAGCGTTTCCTCAATACGCTGGGCACCATAGCCGGCATCACGCCTTTGCTGGGTCTGCTGGGTACCGTGGTCGGCATGATCAAGGTCTTCAGCGCCATCATGGTGCATGGCGTCGGTGACCCGAACGAGCTGGCCGGCGGAATTTCCGAGGCGCTGATCACCACGGCAGCGGGTCTGACCGTGGCCATTCCAGCCTATTTCTTCTACCGCTATTTTCGTGGCCTGGTGCGCAGCTACGTGGTCCAGATGGAGCAACAGGCCCTGATGCTCATGCAGGCCATAGAGCGCGGCGGTCGACGTCGCCCGGTCTGAAACCCATGAAGATCTACGAAGAAGAGCGCGAAGAACCCGAAATCAACCTGACCTCGTTGATCGATGTGGTGTTCCTGCTGCTGATCTTTTTCATGGTCTCGACCACCTTCGAGCGTCATGCGCTGCTGCGCCTGGATCTGCCCGAGGCATCCACGGCCGAAATGGAGACCCTGCCGTCAGTAATCGAGCTGGTCATCACTGATGATGGACGCCTGTTCATCGATGACCAGATGCTGGCCGACGATCGTCGGGCCACCTTGCAGGCCGCCCTGGTCCAGCGATTCGCGGAAAGCCCGGATGCGACCCTGGTCATTCGGGCCGATGGCGAGGCCCCGCATCGGCTCGTGGTCAGGGCACTGGACGCGGCTGCGGCCGAGGGGATCCGACGCCTGACCATCGCCGCCGTGGAAGAGGGCGGAGACGGCCAGTGACGGCGACGTCCGGCGCAGGTCTCTACCGGCGTCTGCTGGCCTACGTCGTTCGCCATCGCCTGATCTTCGGCCTGGCGCTGGCAGCGGTGGCCCTGGATGCGGCCGGGCAGGGCCTGTTCTTCTACCTCCTCAAGCCGCTGGTTGATGAAACCATTGCCGCCCCGGACCCCACTTTCAGCCTGTGGCTTCCGGGACTGGTACTGGCCGCGGTTGTGTTGCGAATCGTTGGCAATTTTGGCGGCGTATTCGGCATGGAGTGGGTGGGACGACGACTGATCGCCGACCTGCGCGGTGATCTGTTTGCACGCTACCTCGAACTGCCGGCGAGTCATTTCGATCGTGAATCTTCAGGCCAGATGATCTCGCGGGTAACCTACAACGCAGAGCAGGTAGCCCAGGCGGCAACCACGGCGCTGATCGGCTCGGTGCGTGATGCCCTGACCGTCGTTGCCCTGGTAACCGTCATGATCATCCAGTCCTGGCGTCTGACCCTGACCATGCTCCTGCTGGTTCCGGTCATCGCCCTGGTCGTGACCGTCATCTCGCGCCGTTTCCGGCGCATTTCCGGTCATATTCAGGACTCCATGGGTGATGTCACGCACGTGACCGAGGAGGCCGTCGACGGCCACGAGGTGGTCAAGATTTTTGGCGGCCAGGCGCGCGAGCGGGCCGCTTTTTCCGAGATCAACGAAAGCAATCGACGCTTGCACCTGAAGCTGACGGCAACCCAGCTGGTGTCATCATCCATGATTCAGCTGGCTGCCGGCCTGGCCGTGATCCTGTTGCTGGTTATTGCGGCCAGCGATTTCATGCGTGCCGAGGTCACTGCAGGTATCTTCATGTCCGTGCTGGCGGCAATGGTTGCCTGTATTCCACCGTTGAAACGCTTGACCAAGATGCATGCGGTCATCGAGAAGGGTCTGGCCGCAGCCGACAGCATTTTCCGCGTCCTGGATGCCCCTGCCGAGCCGGATCTCGGTACGCATGATCCCGGGCGTGTCCAGGGTCGAATCGAGTTTCGGTCCATCTGTTTCAAGTACCCCAATACAGACCAGCCGGCGCTGACTGACATCGACCTGACGGTCCCAGCCGGCAGCGTGACGGCCCTGGTCGGTCGCTCGGGGTCGGGCAAGAGCACCCTGGTCAAGTTGTTGCCGCGATTTCACTTGCCAGACCATGGTCAAATCCTGGTTGATGGTGAGGATATCGCCGAGTTTCGCCTGTCGGCGCTGCGGCGCCAGGTCGCCCTGGTGAGCCAGGATGTGGTGCTGTTCAACGACACCGTGGCCGGCAATATCGCCTATGGCGTGCCGGGTGATATCAGCCGGGAGCATATCGTCGAGGCTGCACGCCAGGCCCATGCCCTGGAATTCATCGAACGTTTGCCGCAAGGATTTGATACCTCGATCGGAGAGGATGGGGCGCTGCTGTCCGGCGGCCAGCGCCAGCGCCTGGCCATTGCCCGGGCCTTGCTCAAGGACGCACCCATCCTGATTCTGGACGAGGCGACTTCGGCCCTTGACGCCGAGTCCGAGCGTGCCGTTCAGGCCGCTCTGGAAGCGTTGATGACTAACCGCACGACGCTGGTGATCGCGCACCGACTGGCCACGGTGCGCAAGGCCGACCAGGTTGTGGTGTTGGACCAGGGTCGGGTTCGCGAGATCGGCAGTCATGAAGCCTTGCTGGCAAGACCCGACGGTCTCTATCACCACCTCCACAAACTCCAGCTCCAGGATGCGCCGGCAGCGCCTTGAACCCATGCTGCGTGCGCGTATCGAGGCTCATTTCAATCGTATGTGGTACGAGCGCCAGCGCCCGCCCTTGCCCTATCGCCTGATGGCCGCGTCCTTTCGCGCGCTGGCTCAACATCGTTTCCAGCGACCTCGCCTGAAACCCCCGGCACCAGTAATCGTGGTCGGCAACCTGACCGTTGGCGGTGGCGGCAAGACGCCCCTGGTTATTGCGCTGGCTCGATACCTGACCGCGACCGGTCGTCGTGTGGCCGTGATCAGCCGCGGCTACGGCGGACGCGAAGGTAACTCGCCGCTGCGGGTGACAGACCCGGCCGACCCGGCCCGGTTTGGCGACGAGCCGGTACTGATTGCCGAGTCCACCGGGGTTCCGGTGTGGATCTGCCGGCGACGCGCCGAGGCCCTGGCCGCGGCCATGGAAGCAGGTGCCGACGTGGTACTCAGCGACGACGGTCTGCAGCATGCCGCCCTGGCGAGAAGCTTCGAGATTTGCCTGATTGACGGTCAACGGGGGCTGGGGAACGGCTGGCTGCTGCCGGCAGGTCCATTGCGTCAGCCGGTCGAGCGCCTGCAGGAAGTTGACCTGGTCCTGGTCAAGGGCGCGGGCGATCCGGTGGACGGTGCTGTTCGTGTCGACCTGAAACCGGAGCGCCTGGCCGCCCTGGACGGAAGTTTCAGGCTGGAACCCGAGGCCTTGCAAGGACAGACGGTGACGGCGCTGTGCGGGATTGCCAATCCGCAGGGCTTTATCCAGACCCTCACTGACCTGGGCATGCTCGTACGGCCCCGTATCTTTCCCGATCATCATCCATTCTCCGCGTCTGACCTGGCCGACCTGCAAGGGCCAGTCGTGGTGACGGCCAAGGATGCGGTCAAGCTGCGTCGCATGGGCGGCGATCAAACTATCCACGTGCTTGAAGTGGGTATGCCTTTGCCCGATCAGGTTCGCACCGCAATCGAGCGGCACCTGACTGAATGGAACATCAGCCATGAATGACATGGATTTTCACATCATCATCCCGGCTCGTCTTGACTCCACCCGTCTTGCCCGCAAGGCCCTGGTTGATCTCGGCGGACGCCCGATGATCCTTAGAACCCTGGACAAGGCGCTGGAGAGCGGGGCGGCGAGCGTGACGGTGGCCACCGACAGCGGTGAGATTGCCGATGTCGTTGACGCCGCGGGTGGCCAGGTGCTCATGACCGATCCGGGCCACCGCTCGGGTACCGACCGACTGGCCGAAGCCGCTGTTCAGCTGGGCCTGGAGGCTGCGGCAACGGTAGTCAACCTGCAGGGCGATGAGCCGGCCATGCCGGCAGCCTGCCTGCGCCAGGTTGCCGGGCTGCTGGCTGCGGATGAGCGGGCTGACATGGCCACGTTATGGCAGCCGCTGGCCGACGAGGCGCAGTGGCGAGATCCGAATGTCGTCAAGCTGGTGGCCGATCGAAACGGGCGGGCGCTTTATTTCTCGCGTGCCCCGATCCCCTGGCCGCGAGATGGTGGCTGGCCGGTCGAAACGGCCTGCCGGCATGTCGGCCTTTACGCCTACCGGGTCTGTGCCCTGAGGGCTTGGGCCGAGCTGCCGGCCAGCGCCCTGGAACAGCTTGAATCACTGGAGCAGCTGCGCGCACTTGATGCTGGCTGGCGTGTCGTTGCCGACCGTGCCTGCGCGCCGATCCCGGTCGGAATCGATACGGCCGCGGACCTTGCCCGCTTTCGGGCCGCTCTCACCGGGCAGGCATGAAACTGCGGTAGTATTTGGCCAGGTGAAACTGCTGGTTGTCCCGAAAAGCAAATCATTATTCCTGAAGTCGTGAAGTTGCCATGAATTCCTATCTGTTTGTCTGCCTGGGCAATATCTGTCGCAGCCCGACTGCCAAGGCCATGTTTGACTACAAGTTCAAGCAGGCCGGTATCGAAGCCTTTACCGATTCGGCCGGAACACTCGGCTACCACGTTGGCAAGGCCCCGGATCCACGCGCCATTCGGCATGCCGAAGATTGGGGCATGGATATCAGCGGCGAGCGGGCGCGGCAGGTGACCGTGGCCGATTTTCGTCGCTTCGATCGAATTTTCGCCATGGATCGCAGCAATCTCCAAGATCTTGAGCGGATGACGCCGCCGAATGCGACCGCCCGGGTCGAACTGGTCATGAGCCTGGCCCCGGACTACGGTCTTCTCGAAGTGCCGGATCCCTATTACGGTGGTGACCAGGGCTTCACGCGGGTGCTTGACATGCTTGAGACAGCAGCCGGCCGGCTGATCGAGGAACTGGCTGGTGCGCATGGATCGCGGTGAGTGAATTCGACGGGCGGGCCTTCGCACGCTCGCTGTCCAGCGGGCCTGGCGTTTACCTGATGCGCGATGACCGAGGCCAGGTCCTGTACGTGGGCAAGGCGCGCAATCTCAAGCGCCGGGTCGGCAGTTACTTCGATCGCCGCGACAAGGGCTCACGGATCAACTTGATGGTGCGCAAGATTGCCGCCATGGAGGTCAGCCTGACCCGAACCGAGGCTGAGGCCCTGTTGCTGGAAAACGAATGGATCAAGGCCCATCGGCCACGGTTCAATATCAATCTGCGCGACGACAAGAGCTATCCCTGGATCAAGCTGGATACTGACCATGCCTTTCCCCGGATCGGATTTTATCGGGGCTCGCGCAAGCAGGCTGGCCAGTATTTCGGCCCGTTTCCCAGCGCCGGTGCCGTGCGTGAGTCGCTCAACCAGATCTACCGTCTGCTGGGCCTGCGCCAGTGCCGGGACAGCGTGTTCGCCAATCGCAATCGGCCCTGCCTGCAATACCAGATCAATCGCTGCAGTGCGCCCTGCGTGGGCTATGTCAGTGAAGCGGACTACGCCCGCGATGTCAAGGCGGCGGTCGAGTTTCTGAAAGGGCGGGACGAGGCGGTCATCGAATTGTTGGGCGAGCGCATGCAGGCGGCCAGCAGCAGCCTGGAATTCGAAAAGGCAGCCCAGCTTCGTGACCAGATTCAAAGCCTGCAGCGGGTGCGCGCCAGCCAGTACGTGGCCGATGGTGCCGAGGACCTCGATGTGATCGGTCTTTGCACCGCCTCCGGCCAGGCGGCAGTGCAGGTGGTCTCTTTCCGCCACGGTCGCAATGTCGGCGGGCGCTGCTTCTTTCCGGCCAACCTGCCCGAGTCGGTCGATGACGGTGAGATCATGGGTGCCTTTCTCGGCCAATACTACGCCGAGCGAATTCCTCCGGCGGCCCTGATCCTGTCCTGTGCGCCGGCTCAGCCCGGCCTGTGGAAGGAGGCCCTGGCCCGTCGCCGTGGTGCCAGGGTGCACCTGGGTTGGCGTGTTCGGGGGCAGCGGGCAAAGTGGTTGCAGATGGCGCTGACCAATGCCGAAGATGCTTTGCGACGTCGCCTGGGCGATCGCGACCAGGTCGGGCGCGGCCTGGCCGAGCTGACCGCACTGCTCAAGCTCGACAGCGTGCCCGAACGCCTGGAGTGCTTCGATATCAGTCATATCTCGGGCACCGAGACGGTAGGTTCCTGCGTCGTTTTTGGTACCGATGGCGCATGCAAGTCGCTTTACCGGCAATACAACATCGAAGGTATCGAGCCCGGCGATGATTACGCGGCGATGGCGCAGGCCTTGCGCAGGCGCTACAAGCGCCTGGCCGAGGAAGGTGCGGAACTGCCCGACCTGCTGGTCATTGACGGCGGCAAGGGTCAGGTCAACCGGGCCGCGGAGGTTCTCGAGGAGCTCGGCCTGGATGCGATTCCCATCATGGGGGTGGCGAAGGGCCCGGCGCGCCGGGCCGGTCATGAAACCTTCATTCTCAACGGTTTCGAGGTCAAACCGGGCCCGCATCATCCGGCCTCCCACCTCATCCAGCAGATCCGTGACGAAGCCCATCGTTTCGCGATCCAGGCGCATCGCAGGCGACGCCAGAAGCGTGCCCAGGCATCACCACTGGAGCAGATCGCCGGCGTAGGACCGCAGCGACGACAACGCTTGCTCAAGCATTTCGGTGGCTTGCAGGGGATACTGAAAGCCAGTTCTGAGGAGTTGGCCCGGGTGCCGGGTATAAGCGCCAACCTTGCCGAGCGCATCGTCGAACAGTTGCGCGAAAACTCCAAACAAGGCGGATAGTCGGCCAGTATCGCCAAAGACTGTGGCGTTTGCGGGATAATGGGGTATCGAAGTGGAGTAAGCATTCTTGTCTCTGACCATCCCGACCCTCCTGACCCTGCTGCGCATCGTGATGATTCCGGTGCTTGTCGTGGTGTTCTACTTGCCGGTGGCGTGGGCGAACATTGCGGCCGTGGTTATTTTCATACTGGCCGGTTTGACGGACTGGCTGGATGGCTGGGTTGCTCGACGCTATGGAATGACCAGCACCTTTGGTGCCTTTCTCGACCCGGTTGCCGACAAGCTGATGGTAGGCGTGTCACTGATCATCATCGTTCAGGCGCATCCTGAAATTGTTCTGGCTCTGGCGGCAGCAACCATCATTGGTCGTGAGATCACCATTTCGGCGCTGCGTGAATGGATGGCGGCGCTGGGGGAGGGGGCCCGGGTCAAGGTCGCCTGGACCGGCAAGTTCAAGACCATCCTGCAAATGGTGGCCATCGGTTTTCTGCTCTACGGCGAGCCACTGGGTGTCTTGCCCGTGCTTGAAATCGGTCGCTGGCTGCTGATTGCAGCGGCCATTCTGACCATCCTTTCCATGTTCACTTACCTGCGCTCTGCCTGGCCGGCGATCAGCCAGCGTGGCTGAGACAGCCATGATGACAATTTGACACCATGCCCAAAACTCGAAAAAAAGACGCCATGGCGACCATGGCCGATCGTCATGAGCTTTACGAAGCCAGTGTTCAGGATACGGAAACCGAGCTGGAGTTCGTTTCCGAGACCTTTGCCGAGCTGGTCGGCCGACCACTGAAATTCATCCGCGAGGATTTCTGTGGCACTGCCAATACTGCCTGCGCCTGGGTGCGATCGGGTCCTGATCACCGGGCCATCGCCGTTGATCTTGACGGCGAGGTGCTGGATTGGGGGCGCCGTCATCACGTGAATGAACTGTCGACTGCGCAAAAGCAGCGCGTTGAATTGAAACAAGACAACGTGCTGACTGTGGATGCGGCCAGGGTCGACGCCGTGCTGGCCATGAACTTCAGCTATTACCTTTTCACCACGCGCTCATCGTTGCGTGGCTACTTCGAGCGGGTTCGGGCGGGGCTGGTTGATGATGGCGTCCTGTTTCTGGATGCCTTCGGTGGTTACGATGCCCATCGTGAACTCGAAGAGCGAACCGAATACGATGACTTCACCTACGTCTGGGACCAGGCCAGCTTCGACCCGATCCACCATCACATGACCTGCCTGATCCATTTCGAGTTTCCGGACGGCTCAAAAATGGAACGCGCTTTCGAGTATCACTGGCGGCTGTGGACGCTGCCCGAGATCCGGGAGCTGTTGCTGGAGGCGGGGTTCAGTTCAGCCACGATTTACTGGGAAGGAACCGACGAGGAAAGCGGCGAGGGCGATGGAATCTACTCGCCAAGCGAATGCGGGGATGCCGATGCCGGCTGGATTTGCTACATCGTTGCCCGTCGGTAAGATAACGCCCGACCCTCACACCGATCGGTCAAATCGGTCAGGTTCCTAGAAAAAAGTGAAAACCTGCTCCAGCCAGCTGTCCAGGCCGTCGAAGTCTTCGGCGCTGGCGGGCACGAATTGCTCGATATCCAGTTCATGCAGGGCATTGAAATGGTCCGGGTCTTCATGCAATACGGTCAGCGCGTCGATGATGTCGCGCTGAACTGACAGCGGAACCTCCGGGCTTGCGGCGATGGTCGCATGCGGAAAGGGTTCCGATGTGCGCACGATTTCCATGTTGACGTAACGGGCGACAAGGTTGTGCGGAACAATGGCAGCCTCGGCTTCCATGGAGAACACGATTTCGACCGCATCCAGCCACGAGCTTGCATTCGACTGGATGACCGGTTGCTGCATTGGGTTATCGAACCAGCTGGCCAGGATCAGGTAGCCCAGGCTTGGCGCGGGCATGCTGGACACTGGACGCCCGACGAAGTCGGACAGTTCCGCATCCATGTTCATGCCGGAGGTCAGCAGCGAGAACGTGCCGGGTTCATTGGCTTTCACCAGCGGTGTGTAGCCGTTGCGGTTGATGCGCATGGAAATCAGGTGCGCGTCTTTCAAGACCAGGTCGGGTTGGGCGCCGCGGCGCATATCCAGCCAGAAGCGATGGAAATCGCGTGCGATCTGCAGTTCGAAGGTGTGCGGAGTTGCCGCGTTGAGATAGGCGATCAGCGGGCTGTAGACACTTTCAGCCTGTTCCGGGATGAAAATGGGATGGACCTGAATCTGGTAGGTTCGGGGCTCCAGCGGCTCTTCGGCGATGGCGGGAGTGACGTCTTCTGGAGCTGGTTCCACTTCGGCCAGCACAGCTTCTTCGCTGGGCTGCTCCACTTCAGCCGGAGCAGCTTGTTCATCCTCGGTGACTGTTTCCAGTTCGGGATCCTGAGCCCAGGCGACGGCCGCGAGCAGAAAGATTGCCAGGCAAGCCGGTAGTCTGATCGAGATTCTCATTCAACTTACCCCTTTAACTCTCTGATTGTTTGTAATTTTGGCAAAATTCGCTATTCTCGCGATACTAGCATAGACTTTTCGGGAGTGCCATCTCAAGGGGCAGGTGCCCGGAATCTGCTTGAGCCAGCAAGGTGACGCCAGGTTCAATGGCGATCGGGCACACGGCCAGACCGATCAGTCCGTTCTCGCCCTGCACGCAGTCAAGCACTTCTCCGGCTTCGCCCATAGACGTGTCAACCAGCCTGGTGGCGGGAGCTAGAGCCTGGTCATGAGCCACACCGTCCTGGACTCGAATCATGAATCCGAGCAAGTGGCGTTTGACCTTGCCGAGGTAGTGCACGCGGGCGACCACCTCCTGTCCCGGGTAGCAGCCCTTGGTGTAGCTGAGGCCCTGATTCTCTTCCAGCCCCAGGAACTGGGGCAAATGGCGGCCTGCGGTGGATGGCTGCAGCCATGGCAGGGGTGCCACCAGGTCGGCCAACCGCCATCGTTCAGCCGAGGCCGGGTCTTCGTCGGCCAGCTGCTCGGCAAGCTCCAGACGGCGGGGCTGTGAGCCGGGAACCCTGGCGAGCTGCGGGGCTTCGCCAAAACAGCCGCGTGCATGCAGGGCCCGGCCGAACTCAACCTTGTGCCCGATCGAGTACATCTTCAAGCGGTCAAGCTGTGCGAGCTGACTGCGCGGGCAGACCAGCTCGACATGGTTTTCATCAGCTCTTGCGAGAATGATCACCAGGCAGCGGCCTTTGGTGTCGCACCAGGCGCCAGGCTGCCAGTGATCTTCGCTAAGTTGCTTCACGTCGAACGTGAACTGGCTTTGGCAGAATTGCCTCGCATCGGTTCCGCCGATACGCAGACCAGATAGGTAAGGAATATCGAACGTATTGATCATTTCAACTGTGACATCCTTTCTCCAAGGGGTACAATTCTAATATGTCGGACGACAATACCAGCTTGAGTTCAGACTCGGGCACCAAACAAGAACCCAGCGATGCACATGCGCCAGCCAAGGCCCCTCGTGAGATCGGTGGGCGCAAGGAGGGTTTGGAGCCGACGCGTTACGGCGATTGGGAGAAAAACGGTCGCTGCATCGACTTTTGACATCATCAAAACTGACTGCGAGAAAAACAATGGCGACGGATAACCGACCGCTCTCTCCGCACCTGCAGGTCTACCGACCGCAGCTAACCTCGGTGCTCTCGATATCACACCGGCTGACCGGCATCGTTCTCAGCGTCGGCTCCGCGGTAGTGGTGATCTGGCTGCTGGCACTGGCCGGCGGCGCAGAAAGCTACGACCGGATGATCGCGGTACTGAGCCACCCGGTTGGCCTGCTTGGCATGGCGATTTGGAGCTTCTGCCTGTTCTATCACTTGTTGAACGGCATCCGGCATCTTTTCTGGGACGCCGGCTGGCTCCTCGACCTCAGGGGCGCCTATGCTTCCGGGTGGGCAGTGGTCATTCTGTCAGTCGTTCTCACCGTCGCGATCTGGGGAGGCCTGCTATGAACCTTCGCAATCCATTGGCCAACGCCCGTAACCACGGTGCCGCCGGTGATGGCGTGTCACACTGGTGGGCCCAGCGATTCAGCGCGATTTTGCTGGCCCTGCTGACCGTCTGGCTGGTTTACGCACTGGCCTCGCTGGTCGGCGCCGATCATGCCGCTGCCTCCGCATGGCTGGCCAGGCCACTCAATGCGGCCATGGCCATACTTTTCGTGGTGACTTCGCTGTATCACGGCAAACTGGGTCTTCAGGTCGTGATTGAAGACTACATTCATGGCCGATTCGCTGAAGTTTCTCTACAAATTCTGGTCAAGCTGGCAGCTATTGTTGGTGGATTGCTGGCTGTCATCGCCATTCTGAAAGTGGCATTTGGAGTTTGATCTTGAGCAAGTCATACGAAATCACGAAACACGAGTACGACGTACTGGTTATCGGCGCCGGCGGCGCCGGCCTTCGCGCGACGATGGGACTGGCGGCGACCGGTCTGACTACCGCCTGCATCAGCAAGGTCTTTCCGACCCGCTCCCACACCGTGGCGGCCCAGGGCGGCATGAGTGCCGCGCTCGGCAACATGGGCGAGGATGACTGGCGCTGGCACATGTATGACACCATCAAGGGGTCGGACTGGCTCGGTGACCAGGACGCCATCGAGTACATGTGCCGAGAAGCAATCCCTTCGGTCATCGAACTGGAGCATTTCGGCGTGCCGTTTTCACGTACCGAAGACGGCAAGATCTACCAGCGCCCCTTTGGCGGCATGACGACGCGGTTCGGAGAAGGCACTGCCCAGCGTACCTGTGCGGCAGCCGATCGGACCGGCCACGCCATCCTGCACACCTTGTACCAGCAGTCGCTGAAACATGAAGCGCAGTTTTTCATCGAGTATTTCGCACTCGATCTGCTGATGGACGATGGCGTTTGTCGCGGCGTGCTGGCCTGGGACCTGGCAACCGGCACACTGCACGAGTTCCGGGCCCACGCCGTGATTCTGGCAACGGGTGGTTACGGTCGGGCTTATTTCTCATGCACGTCTGCCCATACCTGCACGGGTGATGGCAACGGCATGGTGTTGCGCGCCGGCCTGCCGTTGCAGGACATGGAGTTCGTTCAGTTCCATCCCACCGGCGTCTACGGAGCAGGCTGCCTGATTACCGAAGGTGTTCGCGGCGAGGGGGGCTACCTGACCAACTCCGAGGGCGAGCGCTTCATGGAGCGTTACGCGCCGAATGCGAAGGATCTGGCGTCGCGTGACGTGGTTTCGCGGTCGATGACGATAGAGATCCGGGAAGGTCGCGGGGTAGGGGGCAAGAACGACCATATTCACCTGAACTTGCAACACCTGGGCGGTGATGTGATTCACGAGCGGCTTCCCGGGATCGCGGAGACTGCCAAGATCTTCGCCGGTGTCGATGTGACCAAGGAGCCGATTCCGGTCCTCCCTACCGTGCACTACAACATGGGCGGCATTCCGACCAATTATCACGGTGAAGTGGTGACACTCAAGGACGGCGACCCGGATTCCGTCGTGCCCGGTCTCTACGCAATCGGCGAAGCTGCCTGCGTCTCCGTGCACGGGGCCAACCGCCTTGGATCCAATTCACTGCTCGATCTGATTGTCTTTGGTCGCGCGGTTTCCAAGCGTTGTGGCGAGACGATCAAACCGGGCCAGTCGCACAAAACCTTGCCGAAGGATATTGTCGATAACCTGGTTGGCGAATTTGATCGAGTGCGCCATGCTTCGGGTGATACGCCCACCTCGGCCATTCGCGATCGCATGCAGCAGGTGATGCAGTCCGACGCAGCCGTGTTCCGCACCTCTGACACCTTGAAGCAGGGCTGCGAGCGCATCGCTGATGTCAATGCCACGTTCGACAACGTCTCGGTCAGCGATCGTTCCATGGTCTGGAATTCCGACCTGGTCGAAACGCTGGAACTGCGCAACCTGCTCGGCAACGCCGTCACCACCATGATTTCGGCCGAGAACCGGAAGGAGAGTCGAGGCGCGCACGCGCATGAAGACTATCCGGACCGAGATGATGACAACTGGCACAAGCATACTTTGATCTGGATGGACCCGGCCGGCAAGACGAGCATCGACTACCGGCCGGTTCACATGTACACCCTGAGCGACGATGTTGAGGTGGTCCCGCTGAAGGCGAGGACTTACTGATCCCGGCACCGCTAACCAGAAATCAGGACAGGAAGGGCAAGTAGCAGACCATGGCACAGTTCAGACTCCCGAAAAACTCGAGAATTGGCAAGGGGAAGCACTTCCCCGCTCCCGAAGGCGCCAAGCGAGTCAAGACCTTCAGGATCTATCGATTCGATCCTGACAGCGGTGAGAATCCGCGCGTTGACTCCTACGATGTCGACATGGATCAATGTGGGCCGATGGTGCTTGACGCCGTCGTCAAGATCAAGAACGAGCTTGATCCGACGCTGACTTTCAGGCGATCCTGCCGAGAAGGGATCTGCGGATCATGTGCCTTCAATATTGATGGCATCAACACGCTGGCCTGCACCATGGCGATCGACGATATCAAGGGCGATGTCAAGATCTATCCGCTACCGCACATGCCGGTAATCAAGGACCTGGTGCCGGATCTGACTCATTTTTACGCCCAGTACGCCTCGATCAAGCCGTGGATCCAGACCCAGAGTCCGGCGCCGCCTGACAAGGAGCGTCTGCAGTCGCCCGAGGATCGCAAGCGCATGGACGGCTTGTATGAATGCATCCTTTGCGCCTGCTGCTCGACTTCGTGTCCGAGCTACTGGTGGAACGGCGACCGTTACCTGGGCCCAGCCATTCTGCTTCAGGCCTATCGCTGGCTGGTCGATTCGCGCGATGAAGCCACAGGCGAACGACTGGACGACCTGGAAGATCCGTTCAAGCTGTATCGCTGCCATACCATCATGAACTGTACCCGCACCTGCCCCAAGGGTCTGAACCCGGCCAAGGCGATTGCGGAAATCAAGAAAATGATGCTGGCACGGCGCAGTCTCTGAGTAGACGCGCCCAAAGACGGATGGTGACATGAGTCAGGACGACTCCCGTTTGGCTGCCAGCCTGCGCTGGCGTTGCCGCCGCGGTATGCGCGAGCTAGATGTGTTGCTGAGCTCGTGGCTGGCAAAACGCTGGCCAGATGCGGATCCTGAACTGCAACAGGATTTTGCCGACTTGCTCGATCAGGAAGACGATCAGCTGTGGGATTGGTTGCTCGGTCGCACGGCGCCGCCGGCGAGCCTTGGTCGTATCGTCAGTGAGGTTCAGGCTGCCGGTGAAGACTTGCGTCCCGACAGCCGATAATCGAATCAATATTGGGCCCTCGCGGGTAGCGGCAGTTTTCGTCGCTGTTGTCATGATTGCCGGTGGGGTATCCATCTGGCTCAGTGGCTGGGCCCTCAGTCTGAAGATCATTTCCAGTGGTCTGACCTTGGTTTACGGTCTGTTCGCTGTTGATCGGCTGCTCCGGCCTCGCTGGAGCGCGCTGATTATCCATTCGAATTCCCTGAAAGGGATCAATCGGGCCGGCATAGAGCATCGGATTCTCACATCGGGTTCGTCTTTCCTCAGCCCCTGGTTCCTGGCCACAGGTTCCGGCCCAAGCCGTCTGGGCCTGTTTCGAGGCCAGGTGGAAACCGACGACTTTCGACGCCTGACCGTTTTCTTGCGCCAGACTGCCCGTTCGTCACTGGTCAGGTAGGAGGAGGTTGGAAGATAAGGAAAACCCTTCCGAAGCCCCGCTTTTCAGCCTCCTCCACCCTTCCAATCTCTTTTTCACCAGCTGGCAACAAGCAAAAGCGCTCCCGGCTCCAGGCGGCTAAATGGCCCGTGCAAATCAAGGCGAAAATTCTCGTGCAACCCCGGCTGTTTTCTGCGCACAGATGGCCGCGTGCCGGGTTCTGGACCCCGGTGCTTGCGGCCTGGTTCAGGTCATCGGCAAAGGCGCGGTCGACTTTCTCCCAATATGAATGTAAGGGGGCAGGCAGTGGGGTAGGCTAGACTTGTCACTCAAACAGGTGGGAAGTAAGTCCAATGGAGTTGCATAAATATCTTCAGGCCATGGTCAAGCATGAGGCTTCTGACCTGTTCTTCAGCGCCGGTGCCCCGGTCGGGATCAAGATCCACGGCAAGACGCGTTTTCTCGGTGAGCACCGGCTCAGTTCCGCGGAAACCCGCCAGCTCGCCTTCTCCATTCTCACCGACAAGCAAAGTACAGAGTTCGAGCGCGAGATGGAGCTCAATATTGCGCTGGCCCTGGACCGCATCGGAAGGTTCAGGGTCAACGTGTTTCGCCAGCGCGGCTCCGTGGCCATGGTTATTCGCCACATCAAGTCCGAAATTCCCTCGATCGAAGACCTGAACCTGCCGCAGAAGCTGAAGGAACTGGTGATGGCGCCGCGCGGGCTGGTACTGGTGGTCGGCGCAACCGGCTCTGGCAAGTCGACCACGCTGGCCTCGATGATCGACCATCGCAATAGAACCCGCAGCGGCCATATCCTCACGATTGAAGACCCGATCGAATTCCTGCATAGCCACCAGAAATGCATTGTCGATCAGCGAGAAGTCGGCCTTGATACACACAGTTACAAGGCAGCACTGAAAAACGCCATGCGCGAAGCGCCGGACGTGATTCTCATCGGGGAAATTCGCGATCGCGAAACCATGCAGCATGCCATCGCCTATGCCGAAACCGGTCATTTGTGTCTGTCGACCCTGCACGCCAACAACGCGAACCAGACTCTGGACCGGATCATCAACTTCTTCCCGGAATCGGCTCACCAGCAGTTGTTCGTCGATCTGTCGCTGCACCTTCAGTCCATCATCAGTCAGCGCCTGGTGCCCAGCCTGGACAATCAGCGTGCGCCTGCCGTCGAGCTGCTCATTCGCACACCATTCGTCGCCGACCTTATTCTGAAGTCCGAGATCAGCGGCTTGAAAGACGCGATGAAAGAAGGCAGCCAGCACGGCATGCAGACTTTCGATCAGTCGCTGTTCCAGCTCTACAAGGACGGCAAGATCACTGCCGAACAGGCCCTGGAGCATGCCGACTCCCGCAATGACCTGGGTCTTGAGATTCGTTCCCACGCCGGTGCCGGTGAAGTGCCAAATGACTGGGGCCTGCAGGATGCCTGAAGGTTTTCCGGGCAGGGTAGAACAACGATCGCGTCAGGGACTGTTGCCGGTCAGAGAAAGTACCGGGTTGAGGCAACGGCGGCGAAGATCAGGGTGCTGAGCAGGGCAAACCAGGTCAGCAAGGTCCACTCGACTGCGCGGGACTGCGCTTGCCTCAGCAGCAGCCAGAGTACCAGCGGCGGAATGTAATAGCGTTGTTCAATGAGTTCGGCCGGCAGCATGGCCAGCACGGTGACCGGGAACAGCCACAGTGCAGCTTTGCTGGTCAGCGGCGTCAAGGCGACGCTCAGCAAGGCCCAGGCCATGAGCGGAAATGCGAACAGTCGCCAGCGCCAGTCACCGTCGAGCCAGCCCAGCACACGATTGCGCAGGTGAAACTCGGGCAATCCCAGGTTGTAGTGGTGGCTGACCTCGAAGCTGAACATGTAAGCTGCCCCGAGCAGGACCAGCGCGGGCACAAGCCACAAGCGTGACCGCAACAGGCCCGCGATTCTTCCCAGGTTGGCCAGGTGCAGCGGGAGCAAGACCAGCCACAATACCAGCAGCATGAAAAAAATCTGACTGGGGTAAACGCCGCCGACCTGGTGGGACAGGCGGTCGCCCACGGCAACCCCGCGATTGACCACGACGAACAGGACGAAGGCCAGCAGCGGGACCAGTAGCGGCCAGGTCCGGGCCAATGCAGGTCGTATTGCCTTGCCCGCGCCGGCCAGGCGCCGGGACAGCTCGACAGGCCTCGACATGGCCGCTCCCAGGCCGGCCTGGTGCATCGCCATCAGCCAGATCAGACCCAGCCAGAAGACCGAGGTCTGGCGGACGAACAGGGTGGCCAGGCCAAACAGCATCGCGATCCTGAAACGGCCGGCATCGGCCAGCAACAAAACGGCCAGCAAGCCGACCAGGGCCAGCAGGTCGGTATACAGCAACACGTAAAAAGGCCACAAGAGCGGGCAGGCGAGGATCTGCATGCTTCGCAACAAGGGGCTTTCGGCGCCTTGGCGAAGCCACCACGTCCAAGCCAGAAAGACGGTGAGCATGGCCAGGGCTGCACTGATCAGACGCAGGTACAGCAGATCCCGGGTTCCGAACACGGCCGCCGGGCCGGCAATGACCAGGTGATAGCCAGGGGTGACCGTGATTTCGGGCACCATGCGGAACTCGCCGTCGAGGAAGAGATGGATCTGACCCTGGTGGAAATGCTCGTCGACCATGGGCTGATCCGGCAGCACCAGCAGCGCCAGAGCGACCAGCCCAAGCGCAAGGATTGCCAACAGCAGGCTTCCGCGTGCGATCGGGCTCATGGTCGATCAGGCAGGGCGGGTATCCGGATCAGGCGGGTTCCGCTGCTTGCGGAAAAAGCGGGCCAGCCAGACCAGAATGGCGAACAGGGCAATGATGACCAGGATGCCGAAGAGGATGGGGACGAGCAAGGCCATGAGGATGGCGAACAGGCTGCCGGCGGTCTCCCCGGTGGAAACCAGGGGATTGGCCAGCCCGCCGCTGGATGCGGTCGACAGGCCGCGCGTGACCACGGTGGCGCCTTGAACGATACCGGCTGAACCGCCACCCAGCGCCAGGGCCGAGCTCCATTGCGCAAGTCCATTCATTTCCGGCAGCAGCGAGGCGACAATGACGGTGCCGCCACCAATGGCTGCAGGGGTGGCGAGTATGTCGAGCAGGTTGTCGACCAGCGGAACGTAGTAGGCCCCGGCCTCCAGCAGCGCGGCGATGCCAACGATAAGCAGAACCGGCTCAGAGGCCAGCCAGGCGAATTGTTCACCGACCTCCAGCCAGCCCATGCGAACCGAAATCCCCAGGGCGAGGATGGGCAGGAAAACGCGCAGGCCAGCAGCGGCACTGAGTGTAATACCGGCCATGATGGCTGACAGGGCAGTCAGGTCGGATAGCTGTTCCATGGCTGCATTCTACGTCGGCAAGTCGCGGCGAAGCCAGCGGGATTCAGCCGGGTTTGCCGGGTTGGCGGCGAGGCGAACAGGCTCCGATGGCCGGTCGTTCAGCCGGTGCCCCGGGTCCTGGTCTTGTCTTTCTTGGCATTTTTTTCCAGGAAGTCGATGATGATGCCGGCTACGTCCTTGCCGGTCGCCTTTTCGATCCCCTCCAGTCCGGGCGAAGAATTGACCTCCATGACCAGCGGGCCATGGTTGGAACGCAGCAGGTCGACGCCGGCCACGTTAAGGCCCATGATGCGGGCCGAACGCACCGCCACGGAGCGCTCTTGCGGCGTGATCTTGATCAATTCCGCGGAACCGCCGCGGTGCAGGTTGCTGCGGAACTCGCCGGGCTTGGCCTGGCGTTTGATCGCTGCGACGACCTTGTCGCCAACGACAAAACAGCGAATGTCGGCGCCACCGGCCTCCTTGATGTACTCCTGCACCATGATCGACACGTTGAGGCCCATGAAGGCCTCGACGACGCTCTCGGCGGCCTTGCGGGTTTCGCAAAGCACAACCCCGATACCCTGGGTGCCTTCCAGCAGTTTGGCCACCAGTGGTGCACCACCGACCATTTCGATCAGGTCGCCGATGTCATCGGGGGCCCGGGCGAAGCCGGTCACCGGCAGGCCGATGCCCCGCCGCGCCAGCAGCTGCAGCGAACGCAGCTTGTCGCGGGAGCGGGTGACGGCCACGGACTCGTTGAGCGGGAAAGTGCCCATCATCTCGAACTGTCGCAGTACGGCAGTACCGTAGAAGGTAATCGAAGCACCGATGCGTGGAATGACAGCATCAAACGGATCCAGTTGCTGACCGCGGAAGTGCATGGTGGGACGATGCGAGGCGATGTTCATGTAGCAGCGCAGCGTATCCACGACCTCGACGTCGTGGCCGCGCGACTTGGCCGCCTCAACCAGTCTGTTGGTCGAATAGATCTTGCGGCTGCGGGACAGAATGGCGATACGCATGGGTTAAATCCTGAAGCGCCTAGGCCAGGCGCGGTTTGCCTTGCAAAAAGGTCCTGGCGGGGTAGACCAGGGCATGGTTTTCCATGGCCTTGCGACCGAGCAGCATGCGGTAGCGCATTTTCTGCCGATCGCTCAGCGTGATGTCGACCAGCCAGCGCGAGTGGCCGATGATGATCGGGGTGCGGATGGTATACCGCTTTTCGGCCTCACCGGAGCTGCTGCGTACGACCCGCGTGCCCTTGAGCATGCATTCGCAATCCACATCGCTTACCGCAGCCACATGATCGAGGTGCACGCGAAAGGCCAGCCAGTCCACGCCGTCGCGCTCAAAAGGATGGATGGCGCTGGCATGCAGGGCGCAGGACTTCGCCCCAGTATCAACCCGTGCGCGCAGCCGGTCGATACCCAGTTCCGGCAAGGCCACCCACTCGCACACACCGATGATCATGTTGGGTGCAATCGGCGCGCTCATTCTGCTTGAGCCAGGTCCTCTAGCATGGCCTTGAGGAAGCGCGCGGCTTCGCCGCCGGTGCAGGCGCGGTGATCGAAGGTCAGGGAAATCGGGATGACGCGATGAACCTCGATGCCGCCAAGTACCGGCACGACCTCGTGACGCAGCGCGCCGGCGGCCACGATGGACACGCAGGGCGGTGTCACCACGGGCGTGGCGTAACGGCCGGCAAACTTGCCGAAGTTGGACAGCACGATGGTGTAGTCCTTGAGATCTTCCGGCGGAATCGACCGGTTTGCCGTGTTTTCGCGCAAACGATTGATTTCATGGCGCAGCTGCTGGTGATCGGCCTGGTCCACGTTCCGCAACGCGGCAACAAACAGACCATCGGCGGTATCGACCGCCATGCCGACATGCATCTGCTTGTGCACGATGCGCATGCTCTTCTCGCCGTCGAACCACGCATTCAGACCGGGTTCGGCCTTTGCGCCGGCCCAGAGAGCGCGCAGCAGCCGGGCGGTAATGTCTTCACCGGGCCGCCAGGCGTGGATATCGGCATCGTCCATCAGCGTGGTCGGAACCACCTGTCGATGCGCTTCGCTCATTACCCGGACCATGGTGCGGCGCGGGCCTCGCACGGGCTCCCACTCGCCGGAGGCGGCGGCAGGTGCGGGGGATGCGGCCGTGGCGCTTTCCTGGCGCGCTGTTTCCTGAGTCCGCGCAGGCTGTTCGGGCCTGGCCGTCGGTACCTGCTCGGGCGCGGCCGCTACCCTGGCCTCGACCGGTGCGGTGCCGCGATCGGCTGCTTCGCGCACATCACGGACGGTCACCACACCATCGGCGCCAGACGGTCTGACCCGGGCGATATCGACCTTGAGCTTGCGCGCCATGGCCCGAACGGCGGGCGTTACCTTGACACCGCCGACGCTGCTTGTGCGCTCACTGAGCACTTCATTGGAACTTTGTACGTTGCCAACGACAGTCCCGGTATCTTCGCGCTCCTCAGTGCTGCTGGTCGGCTCCGGCGCGGCGGCTGGGGCTGCCGGTTCGGGCGGCGCTTCAGCCGGTGCCGGCTCGGAAACGAAAGTCTCCGGCTCAGCGCTTTCGGCTGCGGTTTCGCCTTCGTCACTTGCCTCCTCGGCGCCGCTTGAGGTATCCGCAGACCAGTCGTCATGGTCGCCAGGGCTCGATGCCGTGGCAGCGGGCTCTGCTGTTTCGGCCGGTGCAGGCGCCTGTGAGTCCGTGGCGGCTTCGCCTTCTACTTCAAATTCGCACAGCGGTGCGCCGGTCTGGATGACATCTCCGGCACGGCCATGAAACTTGACGATTCGTCCGGCGTAGGGGCTGGGAACCTCAACCACGGCCTTGGCCGTTTCCATGGACACCATGGGCTGGTCGAGCTCGACCGGGTCGCCCTCGTTGACCAGCCATTCGACGATTTCGGCATCCGGCAATCCTTCACCGAGATCCGGCAGATTGAAAACTTTCATGAGACCTCCAGTACCTGGTTGACGGCGTGCAGAATGCGAGCCACGCTGGGCATGTACTTCATTTCATTGCGGTAGAGCGGCATCACGGTATCGTACCCACAAACGCGCTTGACCGGCGCGTGCAGGTTCCAGATGCCGGTATCGGCCAGATTGGCAGCAATCTCGCTGGCCACGCCGCAGTGTTTCGGCGCTTCCTGGATGATCACGCAGCGCCCGGTGCGCTCGACCGATTCGATGATCGTATCCATGTCAATCGGACTGAGCGTGGCCACGTCGATGACCTCGGCGCTGATGCCCTTCTGCTCCAGCTGGTCAGCCGCCTGCAGGGTTTCCTTGACCATGGCGCCCCAGGTGACCAGGGTGACGTCCGTGCCGTCGCGCAGGGTAAAGCAGACGTCCAGCGGCAGTTCTTCACCATCGTCTTCCACTTCTTCGCGCTGCCAGCGATAGATTCGCTTGGGCTCCATGTAAATGACCGGGTCGGGGTCGCGAATGGCCGCCAGCAACAGGCCGTAGGCCCGCGACGGCGAGGAGGGCATGACCACGCGAATTCCGGGCATGTGGGCAAACAGCGCCTCCGGGCTTTCCGAATGGTGCTCCGGGGCATGGATGCCACCACCGGTGGGAAAGCGCAGAACCATGGGGCAGCTCAGACGGCCGCGTGTGCGGTTGCGCATACGGCCAGCGTGGCACATCAGGTGGTCGATCATCGGCATGGTGAAACCGCAAAACTGGGCCTCGGCAACCGGCTTCAGGCCTTGTGTCGCCATGCCGACACTCATGCCGGCGATCATGACCTCGGCCAGCGGAGTGTCGATAACCCGCTCATCACCGAAGCGCTGCTGCAGTCCTGCGGTAGCGCGAAAAACGCCGCCATTGACGCCAACGTCCTCGCCCAGGACCACCACGCGGGAGTCTTCCTCCAGGGCCCGGGCCAGGGCCAGGGTCACGCCTTCGATCAGGGTAATCTTCGCCATCAGTGGTGGCCTCCGTCTTCCGGGAACTTCTCGGCGTAGGCACGCTGCTCGACCAGGTCGTGCGGCAACTCCTCGTACATGTAGTCGAAAATGGCGGTGACTGGCTGGGCATCGTTCTGAACGATGTCGATGTATTCATCGGCCGCCTGCTGAACGAACTGGCTGCATTCGGCCAGCAGTTCCTGCTCGCGCTGCTCGTCCCATGCGCCCTGGTCCATCAGGTAGGCGCGCAGGCGCTTGAGCGGTTCCTTTTCCCAGGCCTCGTCGACTTCCTCTTGCGGCCGGTACCGACGCGCATCATCCGCGGTGGTGTGATCGCTGAGGCGGTAGGTGAGCATTTCGATCACGAACGCACCCTTGCCGGCGCGGGCGGCTGAAACCGCCTTTTCCATCGCCCAGAGGCAGGCGATCAGGTCATTGCCATCAACCTGGATACTAGGCAGGCCGCCGGCTATGCCTTTCTGGGCCAGCGTGGAGGCCGTATTCTGCTTCGAGCGCGGAACAGAGATGGCCCACTGATTATTGACAATCACCAGAACCAGGGGCAGTTTCCAGGCGCTGGCGGCGTTGATCGCCTCGAGGAAATCGCCCTTGGAAGAACCGCCGTCACCGACGATGGATACCGCGACTCGGGCTTCGTTTTTGAGCTTGTAGGCCATCGCGGCACCAGCGGCATGCAGGCACTGGGTGGCGATGGGAACGCACCAGGCGAAATCGTGTCGCGGGCTGGAGAAATCGTTGCCGCGCTCGTCGCCGCCCCAGTACAGCAGTACTTCCGACATCTTGACGCCGCGATAGAACTGGGCGCCGTATTCGCGGTACATGGGTGCCAGGCAGTCCTCTTCGCGCATCGCTGCCCCGATCGAAACATGGGCCGCCTCGTGACCGAGACTGGAGGCATACGTGCCCAGCTTGCCTGTGCGCTGAAGTGCTACGGCCTTCTTGTCGAAGGACCGGGTCAGCGTCATGAGCCGGTAAAGATCGGTCAGCCGATCGAAATCTCTGGCCACGGCCGGCACGTGCTGCTCATCCAGCAGCTTGCCGTCCTGACCGAGGAACTGGAAGTGGTCCACCTTGAATGCGGCGACTGTCCGCGCCATGTCGGTACCTCGTCGTTTTGAATCTGTTTGAATTTGCGAACCCTCGCCGGCTTCTGGATTGGCTGGCTTCAGGACAGTCCGCCATTATACGCGGGCGGGCTATCGAGGTTAAACTCCTTGAGGGCCTTGATCACGACTTAAAAACTTCATGTCAGCTTCCGATAACCAGCGCCAGCTGGAAGAAACCATACGTACCGATCTTGCCGATCGTCTGGATTATTCCGGCTACCTATGTCTCGAGCGCGTGCTGGACGCCCAGCATCCGTTGTCGGACCCGCCCCACCATGATGAGCTGCTGTTCATTATCCAGCACCAGACCAGCGAGCTCTGGTTCAAGCTGGTGATCCACGAATTACAGGCGGCCATCCGCCAGCTGGCCGACGATGATCCCGGGCCGTGCATGAAGATTCTGGCCCGGGTCAAACTGGTTCAGCAGCAGTTGTTCAACCAGTGGGCCGTGCTGGAAACCCTGACGCCGAGCGAGTATGTCCAGTTCCGCGATCGCCTGGGTGATGCCTCCGGTTTTCAGTCGTGGCAGTATCGCCTGGTCGAATTCCTGCTCGGCAACAAGAACGGGCAGATGCTGAAGCTGTTCGATCACGACCCCGCAGCCCGTGATCGCCTGCAGGGTGCGCTGGAATCGCCCAGTATCTATGATGAGTTCCTGCGCTACCTGCATCGCCGGGGTCACGCGGTTCCCGGGCAGCTGATCGATCGGGACTGGTCTCTTCCGCATCGACGCACGCCAGAGCTGGTCCCTGTTTTCGTCAACATTTACCGCAACACCGATGATTACTGGGACGAGTACGCGCTGTGCGAGCGCCTGGTCGATGTCGAAGAGTCGTTCCAGCTCTGGCGCTTCCGGCATCTCAAGACCGTGGAGCGGATCATCGGTTTCAAGCGCGGCACCGGAGGATCCAGCGGGGTCGGCTTTCTCAGGCAGGCCCTGGATCTGACTTTTTTCCCCGAGTTGCTGGACGTGCGAACCGAGCTGTAGGCCACCGGCAAGGGTGGAGAATGCGCCGGGTAGTATCCGGCCGCCCGGCACCTGGGCACCACGCTTCCAAACTCCTTTTTTGACCCGCCAGGATTTGCCGCAAAGGTTGAAGCTTGCCTCTGCCCCTGACGGGATTGCAAGGCACAGGGATATTCGGATAGACCTGTTTTTTGATGTCGCAGGCTGCGGATGCTTGTGCCATAATCCAGTGTACATACAACCAAAACGACGGGGATTTACAATATGAGGCGACTCTTACTGCTTGCAGCCGGACTTTGCGCCGCCGCTGCGCTACAAGCCCAGGTTTCGGTGCCGCGACTGGCATCCGATGTTACGGTCTACACCGACGCCAATGGCATCCCGACGATCGTCGGCGAAACCGAGGCCGATGTCACTTTCGTGCAGGGTTACCTGCATGCGGCTGATCGATTCTTCCAGATGGATTTTCTCCGCCGGGCGGCCAGCGGCACGCTGGGTGAGCTGGTCGGGCAAGCGGCTCTGGCCAACGATGTTCAGCTGCGTACGCTGGGGCTGCGCCGTGCGGCCTGGTCCACCTACACGCGCCTGGATGCAACTGAAAAGGCGTGGCTGAAAGCCTACAGCGACGGGGTCAACCATTTCCTCGCCACCAATCCCCTGCCGCCGGAATACGGCGCTGCCCTGGAACTGACCACGGCCGAGCCCTGGTCGCCGGTTGATTCGCTGGTGATTGGCAAGCTGCTGGCGTTCCAGCTGTCTTTCGACCAGAGCCTGTCGGCCATCGACAACACGATTCGTATTGGCACCTACCAGGCGGTCGGTGATGCGGTCGGCTTCGATGGCACAGCGCTGTTCCTGCAGGACCTCAACATCAGTATCCCGGTAGACGGTCGTGTCAGTATTCCAGACTTCTTCGACCGTATCGGCATCATCGTCCCCGGCGCCGAGGCCGAACAGGTCGAGCAGGTTGACGTGGCCGGCCTGGCCAGTGTGGACGCCGGTCGTGTTGCCGGCCTGGATGCCGACACCTCGCTGGTTGACAACATGGCCCGTTTCGACGACACCACCATTGAGCTGGCCCGGCGCTACATGGAGCGAGTAGAAGGCTTGCCCATTCTCAACCAGGGTCTGGACCTGGGTAGCAACTGGTGGGCGGTTTCCGGTGAACACACCGAATCCGGTTACCCTCTGTTCGCCAACGATCCTCACCTCGGTCTGACCATTCCCCCGATCTTCATGAACGAAAACCTGGTCATCCGTGACGAGGGCATGGCGGTCAGTGGCGTCGTCTTTCCGGGTGCCCCGGTCAACGCCCAGGCTTGCACCGACTTCTTGTGCTGGGGGTCGACGGTCAACCGTCTTGACGTCACCGACGTGTTCCAGGATCCGATCCTGGTCAACAACTTCGGCCTGCCGACGCATACCGTGCACAAGGGTCAGCCGGAGCGCATCATCTACGCCTTCCAGACCTATTTCCTGAACACGCCCGGCAACGGCGTCATGGACGACGTCAACCGGGCCAATGTTGGCTACGATGCCGGCGGCATTACCTTTATCGTCCCGCGGCGCAACCATGGCCCGATCGTCGAGTTGATGGGTGATACCGCCTTGACCGTTCAGTACACCGGCTGGGGAGCGACCTTCGAGTTGTCCACCTTCCGCGCCTGGAGCCGTGCTCGCAGCCTGGACGAATTCGTTGACGGCTTGACCAACTTTTCCTTTGGTTCGCAGAACTTCCTGTACGCTGATGTCGACGGCAATATTGCCTATTTCATCGGTGGCGAAATGCCCCTGCGGGCCGATCTGCAGAACGACCTGATGCCGGATGGCGGTCGCCCGCCGTGGTTCATCCGCGATGGCAGCGGGGCGCTCAACCATGAGTGGCTGATTGCTGACCAGCCGCAACCGGGACAGGGCACACCCTACGCCGTCATTCCGCGCGAGGAAATGCCGCAGATCATCAATCCGCCCTGGGGCTACCTGGCCAACGCCAACAACGACCCGGTCGGGACCACCCTGGACGGCAACCCGCTCAGCCAGCTTCGTCCCGGCGGCAACGGCATCTACTACCTGAATACCAACTATGCCGATCTGCGCCAGGGCCGGGTTGACCGCGTTTTGCAGGATCTGGTTGCCCGCGGTGATGTCACCATCGACGACATGAAGGCCTTGCAGGCCAACAACGAGCTGCTTGACGCCGAACTGTTGCTGCCGTTCCTGCTGCAAGCCTACGGTAACGCTGTTGATGAACAGGCGCATCCGGCCCTGGCCGCCCTGGCTGCCGATGAGCGTATCCAGGAAGCCATGGCTCGCCTGGCCACCTGGGATTTCTCTACGCCTACCGGTCTGGAGGGTGGTTTTGATCCGGGCGGTGACCCCAGCGGCAACAGCGTGCCGACATCCGCCCAGGTCTCTGCCAGCGTGGCAGCCACCATCTACAGTGTCTGGCGCGGCGAGGTCATTGCCAACACCATCGATGCGACCCTGACCGCGGTTGGTCTCGGCGATGCCCTGCCTGGATCAAAACTGGCCTGGCGCGCCCTGGTCAATCAGTTACGGCTGTTTCCGCTGACCCAGGGGCAGGCCGCTTCCGGGCTGACCTATTTCAACGTGCCCGGCATGCCGGATCTGGCCCCCGCTGACGCCCGTGACATCGTCTTGCTTGCATCGCTGCAAAGCACCCTGGATCGTCTGGCTTCGGATGTTTTTGCCGCAGCCTTTGGCAACTCCACCGACCAGAACGACTACCGCTGGGGCAAGTTGCACCGCGTCGAGTTCGACCATCCGCTCAACACCGCACCGTTCAACGTGCCGCCGGCCGGTGGCTTTACGCCGACCGTTGATGGATTGCCAGGAATTGCACGTGCCGGTGGTTTCGAGGCCGTCGATGCATCCAGCCACAATGCTCGTGGTCGCAACGTTAACAGCTTCATGTTCGGTGCCGGTGCTGCGCGTCGCAACGTGGCGGAGTTGACGCCGGACGGGCCGGTGGCCGAGGAAATCATCCCGGGTGGCCGCAGCGGTATCTTCTTGAGCCCGCTGTACACCAACCAGCTGCGCCGCTGGCTGGTCAACGACTACCTGCCACTGAATATCGGTGAGGATGATGCCCAGGCCACCGCTGCCCAGGTAATTACTTTCTCACCCCAGTAACACCATTCTCCGGGCAAGTCCCGGCGTCGACCCGCACCTTCCTGTCAGGGAGGTGCGGGTTTTTTTTGCGGATCTATCCGAGTCTCGCACCCGGTGGTATCTGGCCGGCGGACCTGACGAGGTCTGAATAAAGGGCGCTTTTGTCTCATCCGTCCGACTTGAAAGCCGGGGTCATGGCAGCCATTGAAAGAGAATGGATGTAATCGGAACTCGGAATGATCAATCTTCTCGATCGGTTTGCTCTCGCCCACACCCAGGTCACCCGGCTCAATGCCGATCTGATCGAGATCGTGTCGCAGGAGCAAAAGTTCAGTGCCAAGGTGGAACTGAAACTCACGCCGCGTGAAATGCCGACCGATCAGGGCGCGCATCAATTTCAGGTCACCGCGCGCATGCTGTGCCGTGGCCACCGCGAAGCCGAGACGTCTGACAAACCGCTCTTTACCATCGAGCTGGTCATGCAGGCCGTCTATCGTCAGTTCCATGGCGAGCCGCTGAGCTTCGAGACGTTTTCGCAAAACCATGGCTCGCTGACCCGTCAGCTGTATCCGCTGATGCATCATCATCTGCAGCCGGTTTTCAAGCAGTTCGGTCTAGACCAGGTACGCTTGCCCTATGACCTGGTCAACCAGCAGGCTGAACAGGCGCCCCAGCGTCAGGTTCATTGACCGCGCGGACAAGGCCTGAGAGAATCAGCGCCTGCTGCCGTCGGCTTTTCAGGAATACATCCCGTGTCCACTGCTCGTCGTGAACCGATCGCCAAGGTCGATACTGCCTGGTTGCGCATGGAGCAGCCGACCAACCTGATGATGATTACCGGAGTTATCGTGCTCTCCGAGCCGGTTGATTTCGGGCACTTCAAGGACATCATCAGCAATCGTTTCCTCGCCTTCCCGCGCTTCCGCCAAAAAGCGGTCGACCATGTTCGGGGCTGCTGGTGGGAGGAAGACGAAAATTTCGAGATCAGCTCGCACGTGCGCCGCACGGCCTTGCCGGGTGCGGCAGGCAAGGCTGAGTTGGAGGAGTTCGTCTCCGAGCTGGCCTCGACGCCGCTGGACAAGACCAAGCCGCTGTGGCAATTCCACCTGGTCGAGAATTACAAGGACGGGCCGGCCGTCGTTTCTCGTATCCACCACTGCTATGCCGACGGCATCGCCCTGGTCCAGGTGTTGCTGTCGCTGACCGAGCGCAGTGCAGCGGCCTCCGAGCGCCTGGTATCGCAGGAGCGCTGGAAAGAGCGTCGTGCCGCCGAGTCCAATATTTTCCGACGCCTGATGGCGCCGGCCAAGGAAGGCCTGGACGCGGTTCAGCACATTAGTCACAAAGTGCTGGAAGAGGCGCTCCACCTGGTTCGCGAACCGCACCTGGCCCAGGACTACGCAGTCGGTGCCGGTGAGATCATGACCGAATTGGCCACGGCCCTGCTGCTGGAAGATGATCCGCCGTCCCGGTTCAAGGGCCAGATCGGCGTGCGCAAGAAGGTCGCCCTGGCCGAGCCCATACCGCTGGAAGAAGTCAAGGCGGTTGGCAAGGCGCTGGGTTGCACCGTCAATGATGTTCTGATCGCGGTCATGACCGGCGCCCTGCATCGTTACCTGGTCGAGTGTGGAGATGATCCTTCGGAGCTGACCATGCGGGCCACGGTTCCGGTCAACCTCAGGCCGCTGGAGCACGCCCGTGATCTCGGCAATCACTTCGGATTGGTTTTCCTCGATCTGCCGATAGCAGAGGCCAATCCGTTGGCCCGCTTGTACCAGGTAGCCGAGTTCATGCATCAGCTCAAGCAGTCCAAGCAGGCTGTGATGTCACTGGGTCTGTTGGCGGCCCTGGGGATGGGCCCATCAGCGCTGCAGAAGCCCGCCCTGGAGCTTTTCAGTCGCAAAGCCAGCACCGTGCTCACCAACGTGCCCGGGCCCACGGAGACGCTGTACCTGGCCGGTGCGCCAATCAAGGAAATGATGTTCTGGGTGCCGCAGACCGGGTCGGTGGGCATGGGTATCAGCATCATCAGCTACGAGGGCCAGGTGTTCTGCGGCCTGATTACCGATAACAAGCTGGTTCCGGATCCGGACCAGGTCATGCAGAATTTCCATGTCGAATTCGACAACCTGCTGCACCTGACCATGCTGATTGGTCCGCAGCAGGGCTGGGTCAGTCCCGACATGGTCGATGATGTCCATCAGTGGATTGAAGGCGGCGAGGAATAATACGGGCCCGATCCTGGTCAGGTCGCGAAGCCGGCCTTGAGCGGCCAGATACCGCCCGTTGCGAGAGAGGGGAGGAGGCTGAAAGGCGGGGCCTTGCGATTGTTTTCCTTATCTCCCAACCTCCTCGGACCTGACCAGCGTAGGCCGGGGCCACGTCCCCGGCGGCCATGTTCGTGTTGTCTCCAAGCGCATGGGCATGAACCCACCCCGTTCGCGACCACTCGGCACCTGGCCTCCACCCTTCCAGCCCCGTTTATCCAGGCCGCAACGAGTCGTTACAACGATTGGAATGAAGGAGCCTCTGCTTCCGACAGGCTCCTGAATCTTGCAAGATTCGGATAGACCCGTTGTGTCCAGTTCCTGTCCCTCGCAAGCGGTGATATCCGGGTCATTCCCGACCTGATTTACTCCAGCGAGGACCTGGCGTACTCGATATCCAGCAGCTGCATGGCATCGATGGGTTTCATTCCTGCCGCCTTCTCGTAGGCGGCGTTGGAGTCGTCCAGGCGCTTGTCGCCGTAGAGCAGATAAATGCCGTTGCCATATTCAAGGTTGGCGATGGGTGCGTCCGGCGTCAGGCTGAGGGCCTTGTCGAAGCACTTCATGGCCTTGTCGGCGCTTGCACCATAGGTCATCGATCCCACCAGCTTGCCAACCTTGTCGATGATTTCGGCGTGATAAAGCCCCATCGCGGTCCAGGCCTCGGCATGATCCGGGGCCAGCTCGAGGGCTTTTTCAAGGGACGCCTTTATCCGGCCGCCAACACCCTGGGCCAGCGCCTTGCCTATCGATATGCACTGACTGTAGCGGCCGAGCAGGAAGGCATGGAAGTAGTGGGCGTTGGCATCGTCCGGAAAGGCTTCGCGGGCGGCTTCTGCTTGCTCGATGCCTGTTTCATAGATTGCCAGCTTGGTTTCGTCGTCTTCTTCCAGGTAGTCAGCATAGATGCCACTGGCCTTGCTGGTAACGGCATGACCCAGCGCGCCCAGGCTGGATCCGAGGTTCACGGCGCTTGCAAAGTCACCGCGATGGTAGGCCCGCCAGGCGTCGGCCAGCGTCTCGGCGGCTGACTCGGGATCCTTGTTCGATGGGTCCAGAAGGGTGATGCGTTCGGCGTCCGGAAAGGGTTCGCAGTCGCCGCGGTGCAGCTTTGGCCAGGCCTTGGCCAGCTTGGCACCGGAAAAATCGAAAGCCTTGTTTTCATGCGGGAAGGCTGCCCAGTTGCTCGTATCCATCATTAGTGTGACCGCTCTAGATCCTGGGTCTATCTTAACTCTCGTAGCTGCAGATCGCAGCCCCATTAATTCAGTAGACGTTGAGTCAGGAGAAACAGCATGAGCAAGAAAACCGCCAAGAAAAAAGTCGCCAAGAAAAAAGTGACCAAGAAGACCGCGAGCCGCCAGTCCTCTGCCAATCAGGCTCAGGATTACGCTCACGAAATCTGGTTGGCTGGACTGGGCGCTTTTGCGCTGGCCCAGGAAGAAGGCGGCAAGATCGTCAAGCAAGGCAGCAAGGCACTGGGTGATACCCGGAGCAAGCTGATTGGCGAATCCTCGAAGCTGTTCGAAAAGCTGGTGGCCGAGGGCTCCAAGCTGGAGAACAAGGGCCGCAAGATGGCCACTGACACCGTCGGTGGAGTCCGCGGCGACGTCGAAAGCCGGGTTGGCAAGGTGCGCGAATCGGCCCAGGCCAACTGGGACAAGCTCGAAAAGGTTTTCGAGCAGCGCGTTGCCCGTGCACTCTCTCGTCTGGGCGTGCCGACCTCCGACGAGATCAACGAGCTGAGCAAGCGCGTTGCCGAGCTGAACAAGCGCGTCGGCGATCTGGCCAAGAAGCAGGAAGCTGCAGCAGCCAAACCGGCACCGGCCAAGGCTGCCCCGGCCAAGACTGAAAGCAAGACTGAAACCAAGGCCAGCTGAGCCGGCCTTACACGACTACCCCGAAGCAGCCTGGGCTTCCCTCTGCCCTTGCGAGGCTGCGACCTTGGCCCGGATCGAAAGATCCGGGCCTTTTTTATTCCCGAGCTACAGACCGACCTGGTACTGGTCGGCCAGTGCGGTCATTTGCTGGCGGGCATCGCCGACCA
>RECK01000206.1 GCA_007694055.1 Wenzhouxiangella sp. | reverse complement strand
CCGCCACTTCGACAAATCGTGCCTGGTCTGCCGGAGACACTTCCCTCACAGCCGTTCGCCGCGCCAGGGCCGTCGCTGCACGTTTGTCCATTTTCGCCCGGACAACCTCGGTGACCACTCTGGTCACAAGCGCCCGGTAGCGCAGGCGGAAGGGATCCGGTTGCCCCAGCGATTGGCGAACCGCCGAATACCGTGCGCACGAGCGTTCATAAGCCCATATGAAGACGTCGCGCAGCAGTTCCATGCGATTCAGTTCGTAGACCGCCAGTCAGCGGGTCACTGCTTTATTTCATTGCCGGCAGGTGAGAGGGGGATATAGGCCTCTGCCCGCGCTTCGGCTTGCGCTTCGGCACATCCGGTTGTTTATGTCATGAACCAGCTTTTTGCGACAAATAAACCGGTTTTGTGTCGCAAACCGGCTGACCTGGCAGCTATTTGGTTTTTTTGTCACGCTTGACGGAAGGCTCAAAGGGGAATGAAAGTTAAGGGGACAAAGGGTAGTGGGCCACCAGGCCGTAGCCCGGCCCCACGCGGCCGGGGTCGATGCTGGCCATTTCTCCAAAGATCCCTGGTAGGCGTTACGATTGTCGGCATGTCTGACTTGTTTGAAACATCGTCTTCGGGGCCCGGGCCGGATGCGCCGCTGGCGGATCGCTTGCGGCCGGGGCGGTTCGATGAGGTGGTGGGGCAGGATCATCTGCTTGGTGACGGGCCGCTGGGGCGGATGATTGCGCGCGGCAAGCCGGCTTCGCTGGTGTTCTGGGGGCCGCCGGGGACGGGCAAGACCACGCTGGCAAGGTTGCTGGCCCAGGTGGGTGATCTGGCTTTCGTCCAGACTTCGGCGATCTTGTCCGGGGTGGCCGATCTGAAGAAGATTTTCGAGGCGGCTCGGCTGCGGCGCGAGCTGGGGCAGGGCACCTTGTTGTTCGTCGACGAAATCCATCGCTTCAACCGCTCGCAGCAGGACAGCTTTCTGCCCTGGGTGGAGGACGGCACCATCGTGCTGGTCGGGGCGACGACCGAGAACCCTTCCTTCGAACTCAACGCTGCGCTGTTGTCGCGCATGCAGGTGCTGGTGCTCAGGCGGCTGGATGAGCGCGCGCTGGGTGGTCTGCTGGCGCGTGCCGAGGATTTCCTGGGGCTGGAACTGCCCTTGGATGGTGATGCGCGGGAGTTGTTGTTGACGCTTGCCGATGGGGATGGGCGGTATTTGCTCAACATGGTCGAAGCGGTTGTGGATTCGACGGGTTCCGGTTTCCGGGTTCCGGTTTCCGGGAAAGACATGGATCAGGGTGACGGGGTGATTGGGGCTTCTGAATTGCTTTCCCTGGTGCAGCGGCGGGCGCCGGCTTATGACAAGGATCGGGAGGGGCATTACAACCTGATCTCGGCCTTGCACAAGTCGTTGCGGGGGTCGGATGCGGATGCGGCCTTGTACTGGCTGGCGCGGATGTTGGTTGGGGGTGAGGATCCCTTGTACGTGGCCCGGCGGTTGGTGCGGTTTGCATCGGAAGACATAGGCCTGGCCGATCCGCAGGCGCTGGTCCAGGCGCTGGCCGCGCGCGAGGCTTACGAGGTGCTGGGTTCGCCCGAGGGCGAGCTGGCCATCGTGCAGGCGGCTGTGTATCTGGCCACGGCACCCAAGTCCAATGCCGTTTACCGGGCCCAGAAGCAGGCCTGGCGGGCGGCCAAAGAGACCGGGTCCTTGATGCCGCCGCCGCATATCCTCAATGCGCCAACGAAGTTGATGAAGGACCTGGGATATGGCGAGGGCTACGCCTACGACCACGATACCGAGACCGGCTTTTCCGGCCAGGATTATTTCCCCGAGGGCATGGCGCGTGCAAATTTCTACGACCCGCCGGAGCGCGGTTTCGAACGCGAAGTCCGCAAACGCCTCCGCTATTGGGAGAAGTTGCGCTCGGGCGGGTGAATCGAACCCCGACCTATGATTTGGGGGGATGGCCCGGGTCTCGCGGGACGAAGCCGGTTCTGAATCCGAAGATGCTGGCGATGCGATCCAGGGTTTCGACGGTGGGGTTGCCTTTGGCGGTTTCTATCTGGCGCAGGGTCTGCAGGCTGATGCCGCGATGGCGGGCGAATTCGGGCTGAGTGAGGCCGCTGATCTGGCGCATCCGCCGCACGGCGGTTGCAATGTCGACGTGACCGTTGATAAGGTCGTGATGGAGTTCGTCGAGCAGATGACGAGCCTGTCCAGGTTGGGGGCGGGGTGGGTTGCGGGGCATGATCAGTTCAGCCGGGCCAGGGATTCGGCCTGGTTCTCGATGCTGTAGCGGCAAGCATCCAGTATTTCATTGTCTACGCCATTGTCTTTGGCGATTTCAGGCAGACGGGCAACGGTTTCGGCAAACTCTGACAAGGCGCCTGCAAATCGGGTTCTCTCGCTATCGGGCAGCTTCAACGCCTCAAGAATCGGGCTCCAGTCGCGCAGCCGCCGGCCATTGTGGTCAATCCAGTGCAGGGCCCTTGGAATGAGTTCCGGGTCTCGAAACATCGGGGCGAAGTCAAACAATGGCGTGAGTCGGATTTCGCCGTTCGGGAGCCGTTGCATGGCGTGGTTACGGGCATGGTTGTCGGTGTTGCGCAGGGCCTGGTTGAGTACGTCGCGCTTCATGAACTCCAGCGTATCGTCCATCGGTGCGCTTGAGTGTTCCCGGATTGCTCCCAGCAGGCGATTGAGCGAACAGGGTTTGCCGAAGCCTTGCAGGCCCGCCAGGCTGGCAAGGCTTTCCTGGGCCAGCCTGTGTACGCCATGGTCGTCGACTTGTCGGTCGAAGCGCGGCAGTTGCAGCCAGTTGCCGTGCACGATGATCTGGTCGACCCGATGCACGTGCAGGCCGCAGGCTGCGGCGACGCGAAGGTAGGCTGCCTCAGCTCGAATAATCAGGTGATCGTCGCGATGACGGCCGCGTGGCCCTTTTACCAGCCAGTGCGAACGCGCTTCGCTGTCGGCCAGTGCCATGTCCGGATGGAGCAGGCCGTCGGCATCAGCGCTTAGCAGGAATTTTGGTGCGGCACCTTGCACGCCGGTAGTGCCTGCCGACAGCATGGCGTGCGCGCTCAGCGATTCGATGACTTCTGGCTGGCGCATGACCAGATCAACGAGACGAAAGCCGCGAGTGAAATTGGCTGGCAGCGCTTGTTGGTCGAGGAAGCTTTCATGGAAGCTGACGGCCTGGTCGATGCGCAGCGCACCTATGGGGTTGAAGGCTCCGGCGAGCAGCAGAGGCAGCCCCAGGCCATCATGATCACGCAGGCCCAGCAGCTCGACCAACAGTTTCCGTCCAGGGCCTTGCGGAACCAGGTCGTACAGAAAAGCGGGCAACTGAGGTCTCGGGTCGTGATCGAATGAGACCCCGAACTGGACAGGGAATGTCAGCGAAATTGGCCAGGGCTTTTCCTGATCAAAAACATATTCCGGCAAGTAGTCAACCCGTGCGTGTTCGCCGCCCAGTGGCTCAAGGCTTGCAGACGGCAGCCACTGCCCGTCCCGGAATATTTCGATGATGGCGAGATCAGCCATGACGGCATCATATATTTGCGTATCATGGTAGTCAAATAAAGCAACATTGCAATTTATTCGGTTATTTAAATAATCATATAGATGCCCATAGGTCGGCCCAGCGCTGCCCGACCTACGATGATTTGGTGGGCGGGGTGCCTGGCTTAACAATTTCTCGGGATGATTCGGGTCATGCGGCGTTGTTCGGACGGGAATTCGGGCAACACGGAATCGAAGGCGATGTCGATGTCGTTGCAGCCGCTGAAGTCGACGGTGATGGTGCCGAAGTCTATGCGTTCGATCTGGCTGGCGCGGAAGGCGCGGCCCCACTGGCCGCCGCGGGTCAGGACCACGTCGCCGAATTCGATGCGGTTGCCGATGCGTTCGCCTGAGCCGATCATCCAGACCTGGCGGCCCTGCTGGTAGGTGTACCAGGTCAGGACCCAGCTGCTGCCGTTGGCTTCGCGGGCGATCTGGACGCCTTCGCCGCTGCGGTCCGGGTCGAAGTAGTTGCCGCTGTCGCGGCGGTTGATTTGCTGGCTGGCGCGGCGGTTGCAGTTGCCCTCGACGATCTTGACCATGCGGGTGGAAAACGCGGGCAGGCCCTGGTCCGGTTCGGGCAGGAATTCAAAGGCCGCGCTGTTGCAGTCGCGCAGGCGCATGGTGATATCGCCCCAGGTGCGCCGAACCACGTCTTCGGGACGAAAGCCCGGTCCGTAGTCAGCGCCTTCGGTGATGGTCATGCCGTTGAATTCGTAGCGATCGCCGCGGTGGACGCCGTTGCCGATCAGCCAGAACTGCTCGCCGTCGCGGTACAGGTAGCAGGTCAGCACCGGGATCTGGTTGCCGTCTTCCATGGTCAGCTGGCAGCCTTCGCCGGAGCGCGCCGGGTTGAACCAGTTGCCGCTGTACTGGGCCAGCTTGCCAATATCGGAGCGCCAGCCGATGTCGTAGAACAGGTCGGGCACGAAATCGATGTCGCCGGAGAAACCGATGTTGGTCAGCGACGGGTTCATCACCGACTGCGGGAACATGGCGTTGCTGAAGTGCGAGACGTTGCTGTCCTCGCGGTCGGGCGAGGCCAGCATGTTGATGAAGCCCTGGTTGGTGCCGCGCGCGGCGGCCGCCGTGTTGTAGCCCAGGGTCAGCTGCAGGCCGGGCAGGGCGTTGCGCAGGCGGGTGCCGGTGTCGCGGCTGACCAGCCAGATCGGGATCGGCAGGTTGCGGTCAACGGCGATGCCGCGATCGCGCTCGATGGCGTTGGCGCCGGGCGGCTGGTTATCGACCAGCAGGATGGCCGCGCCGCCGGCGTTGAACACGTTCTGCCATTTCTGGGCAAAGGTGCACTCGCCGCGCTTGACCAGCACGATGTTGCCGGCGACCTGGTCGCGGTTCTCCAGCCCCGCGCAGGCCAGGTTGCGGTGCCAGGCATCGCCCGGATTACCGGGGTTGGGGCCGTCGGCCAGGACCAGGTTGCGGGTCAGTCCCTCCGGCGGCAGGAACGGCGGATAGCCCTGGATCCAGGCCGGGAAATGACGCTGCCCGCCCACCGACGGCTCGGCGCTGACCCGGCCCGGCGGCAGCAGCCGTTCGGCGGCGCGCAGGTTGGCCCGCTCGCCGGTCCAGACCAGGTTGCTGCCCGAGGTGGACGTCGCGCGGCGCTGGGCCGAGGTCATCTGGCTCCAGGGCAGGCCTTGCGCCAGCCCGAACACGTATTCCGACCAGATATCGGGCCGCGGTGGCGTGCCGAAGAAGTCACGGGTCTGGCGATCGGTCCAGCTCTGGAAGCCCAGGCCGTGACCGAGCTCGTGGACGACCAGTTCGAGGAAGGAAAAGGTCCCCAGGGCCGGCGGCACTTGTGGGTCCAGCCCGTACCAGAAGCCGTCCAGGCCGTCGATGCAGGTGCCCGAGTCGATGCGCACGTTGAAGCTGACTTCCATCTCGGCGCTGAGCTCGGTGTAGTACAGGCCGCGCAGGGCCGTGGCCAGCGACACCGGAAAGTTGATGTTGCTTCTGGGGGCATTGAGGAAATTCCAGGCAAATCCGGTCGAGCCGCCCAGGCCGAGAATGGTTTCGTCGCCGCAGCCCAGGTCCTCGAAGCTGGCCTCGACCCGGATCGGGATGGCGCTGTCCAGGCGACTGGCCCAGATCGCCACGGCCGCGTCCATGACCTCGCGCCGCTGGGCGCCGCGGGTGGTGGCCGGGTTGCCGGGCCGGGCCTGTACCGGCGTCGTGTCGCCGAAGCCGAAACCGGGCGGGTCGGTATAGATGACGCGGATGACCTGGGCGGCGGCGCTGCCGGGCAAAACAAAGGCGGCTGCCAGCAGCAGGACGGCAATTCTTGCTCCAATTGTCTGCATGCTCACCGCTGCGGCTGGCTGGGGCGGTTGGAAAAGCGGAAGTCGGGCCGGTCCGGCTGCAGCAGGCTGGCAGCACTGATGCACTGCGCATGGAGCTGGCCGTCCGGGCCAATCTGCACCCGGGTGGCGCGTGCGGCCGGCAGAAAGTGCTTGGCCATGCCGCCATCGTCGACCGCATGTACCTGCGGTCGGCCGGACAGGCGTGCGACCAGGCGCTGCTGACGTTCGATCACGTAGGCCTCGGCGGCGTTGACCGGCGTGCGCAGGACCTTGCCGGTGTGCGCCTCGACCAGCGTGTCCATGGCCTGCTCGGCGGCGCGCAGCTGGGCCGGATCGAGACGGGTAAACGCGGTCGGGTCAGGTTCGTCCCCGGCTGCCGCGGTCATGGGCAGCAGGGCCAGCAACAGCAGCAGGGCAGGCAGTGGCAGTCGAATCGGCATGGCTGAACCTTCGCGGCATCCAGAATATTTATCGAACGATGATCGTATGACAGCGTTTGTCCAGCAAAAGTCACCGCGCCGGACCGCTTCCATTTTGCCCCCTTTTCGCTGCCCCGGCATGCGCGGGCAGGCGCTATCATGGGCGGTTTTGATGTGCGGGAATTGCAGATGAGCCTTGCCGCGGCGCGCGCCGACGACCTGCTCCGAACACTGGCGACAGACCGGGTCGAGCGCGGCCGGGCCTTGCTGGCCCGGGGCGCGGTCAGCCGCTGGCAGCGTACCCGGCTGGATGATGTCACCATCCTGACCGGGCTGGTCGACGATGGCGCAAAGGCCCCGTTCCGGGTCCACGCCACCATCGACGGCGGACGTCTTTCCGGCGACTGCACCTGCCCGCTGGGCCGCGACTGCGAGCACGTGGCAGCCCTGTTCCTGGCCGCCAGCCAGCCCCAGCAGCCCGCTGCCCGCGGCCGTCTGCAGCTGGCCGGCGGTGGTGCCTCTGCCTCGGCCAGCCAGCGCATGGTCTACCTGCTGCGCCTGGCCCCCGATGGCGATGAGCTCAGCGTCTGCCCCTCGCGCCTGTCGCCGTCTGCCTCCGGTGCCGAGTCCGCCACCACCCCTTATGCCTTGTCGCGCCTGAAGGAGCCGCGCCAGCCCGACTACGTGGGCGAGGACGACCTGGCCATCCTGCACGAACTGGCCGACCGGGTGGTCGAGGCCACCGACCTGGTCTGGATCCCGCTGGGCCAGAACAGCCAGAAGCTCCTGCGGGCGATGATTGCGACCGGTCGCTGTCACTGGGAAAAGGCCAGCGGCGCCTGCCTGCGCCTGGCCGAGCCGCTGACGGTCTCGGCCGAATGGGAGCTGCTGCCCAGCGGCTACCAGCGCCTGCTGCTGGTTGCCGATGACGAAACCGAAGCCGTGCAGCTGCCGCTGCTGCCGCCGTGGCGGGTCAATACCGTCAACGGTCGCTGCCGCCCCCTGCAAACCGCGCTGGACGAGGATCGGGTCGCCGCGCTGCTGGCCGCAGGCCCACTGGCCCCGGACCAGGTCGAGCGCTGGCTGCAACGCCTGGCCGATGCCCCGGCCGATTTTCCGCGCCCGCGCGCGCTCACAGTGGAACAGGGTAGTCACCAGCAGCCGGTGCCGCGCCTGGCCCTGGTCAATGTCGAGGTCGGCAGCGGCTCGCGCTTTGAAACCGTGCCCGCGGCCCGGCTCGGCTTTGCCTATGGTTCCGTCGAGCTGAACTGGGACGACGAGTTTTCCTCGCGCCTGGTCGATGACCACGCGGTGCTGGTGGTCGAGCGGGACCCGGCCTTCGAGGAAGCCTGTACCGGCCGCCTGGAACAGGCCGGTCTCACCCCGCTGCAGGCCGACGCCGACCGCGACTACCGCCCCGGTGACGGCGCCCTGTGGGTGGCGCGCCGGGCCGAGCGCAGCGAGGAAGTCTGGATTGCCTTCCAGCGCCGCTTTGCCGGTCTGCGCCAGCAGGGCTGGCAGATCGAATGCAGCGAGAATTTCAGCCTGACCCTGGTCGAGCCCGATGACTGGTACGGCGACCTGGCCGAGGTGGCCAGCGAGCCCGATCGCATCGAGCTGGACCTGGGCGTGATCTGGCAGGGCCAGCGCCACTCGCTGCTGCCGGCGCTGCTGGAGTGGATCGAGCGCACGCCCGTGCCCATGCTGCGCCAGCTGCTGGTCGAGGAACTGCCCGATGGCCACGTCACCCTGGCCCTGGACGACAGGCGGCGGGTGCTGATGCCCATGGATCGCCTGGCCGCCACCCTGCGCGGCCTGGTTGACTGCCTGGACGCCGTTCCGCGCCTGCGCAAGGGCCGCCTGCGCCTGCCGCGCGCGCGCCTGGCCGAACTGGCCGCCGCCGGCAGCCACTGGCATTTCGGCGGCGATGGCGACCTGGCCGAGCTCAGCCGGCGCCTGGCCGACTTCCATGGCATCGAAGCCATGCCCGAGCCTGAAGGCTTGCAAGCCGAGCTGCGCGCCTACCAGCGTTTCGGGCTGGGCTGGCTGCAGTTCCTGCGCCGCTTCGGTTTCGGCGGCATCCTCGCCGACGACATGGGCCTGGGCAAGACCATCCAGACCCTGGCCCACGTGCTGGCCGAAAAGCGGGCCGGTCGCATGGACGGGCCGTGCCTGGTGATCGCGCCGACCAGCCTGATGTTCAACTGGCGGGCCGAGGCCCGGCGCTTTGCCCCGGAGCTGAAAGTGCTGACCCTGCACGGCCCCGATCGCAAGGGGCTGTTCCAGTGGATCGTCGAATCCGACCTGGTCCTGACCACCTACCCGCTGCTGGTGCGCGACATCGACCAGCTCAAGCGCCATCGCTTCCACCTGCTTATCCTCGACGAGGCCCAGGCGATCAAGAACCCGCGCGCCAAGGTCTCGCGCCAGGCGCGCGAACTCAGCAGCCGGCATCGTTTGTGCCTGACCGGCACACCGCTGGAAAACCATCTCGGCGAGCTGTGGAGCCTGTTCGATTTCCTCATGCCCGGACTGCTGGGCAGCCAGGCCCGTTTCCGGCGCCTGTTCCGCAACCCCATCGAACGCCACGACGACGACACCCAGCGCGAACTGCTGGCCCGGCGCATACGCCCCTTCTTCCTGCGCCGGACCAAGGCCGAGGTCGCGCCCGAGCTGCCGCCCAAGACCGAGATCGAGCGCGCCGTGCCGCTGTCGGGCGCCCAGCGCCAGCTCTACGAGCGCACCCGCGTGGCCCTGCACGACAAGGTGCGGCGTGCGCTGGCCAGCCAGGGCGCCGAGCGCAGCCGCATCGTCGTCCTCGATGCGCTGCTGCGGCTGCGCCAGATCTGCTGCGATCCGCGCCTGCTCAAGGGCGTGGAAGGTGCCGAGGCGGCCGAATCGGCCAAGCTGGAACTGCTGATGGAGCTGCTGCCGGACATGATCGCCGAGGGCCGTCGCGTGCTGCTGTTCTCGCAGTTCGTCAGCATGCTCAAGCTGATCGAAAAGGCGGTCACCGAGCGCGGCATCGGTTACGTCAAGCTCACCGGCCAGACCCGCGACCGCCAGGCCGTGGTCGAACGCTTCCAGTCCGGCCAGGTGCCGCTGTTTCTGATCAGCCTCAAGGCCGGTGGGGTGGGCCTGAACCTGACCGCCGCCGATACCGTCATTCACTACGATCCGTGGTGGAACCCGGCCGTCGAGGACCAGGCCACCGACCGCGCCCACCGCATCGGCCAGGAAAACAAGGTCTTCGTCTACCGCCTGCTCACCGAGGACACCATCGAGCAGAAAGTCTTCGAGCTGCAGCAGTCCAAGCGCGGCCTGGTCGAGGGCCTGCTTGGCGGCGGCGGGGCCGTGGACCTGGGCACGGCCGATCTCGATGCCCTGTTCGAACCGCTGGGATGATGCCATGACACCTGACCGCATCCAGTCGGCCGTCGACCGCCTGCTCGCCCGCGAGCAGAGCTTTCGCCCGCTGGCGTTCCTTAAACTCATCGGCCGCATCGATGCCGCCGAGCTGGCGCGCTGGGAAAGCGGTGAGCTCAAGTGCCTGGAAGATGGCCTGTACGGCAACCCGGCCGTGTGCCTGGACGAGCTGCGCCTGGCCGCCAACTGGGCCGGCAAGCTGGGCCTGGAGGGTCGGGTCGATACGGAAGAGGGCGGTGGTCGCCGCCTGTTCCGCTCCGGCGGCGATGATCGCCTGGCCCGCACCGTCTGGCAGCGCGCCGCGCCCTCGGCCCAGGGTGACTTGTTCTTCGATACCGGTTTTGCCCAGGCCCGCAAGGCGCTCAACCAGGCCTTGCTGGCCGGCGATCGTGAGCGCGCCGAACAGGCCCTGGCCGACCTGTCGCGGGCCGACCCGGGCAACGATGTGCAGGCCAACGGCGAACGCCTGGTCGAAGCCCTGGCCTGGCTGGACCAGGCCCCGGATGACCCGGCCGCGCGCCTGGAAACCCTGGAAAACGATATCCAGCCCCGCGCCCGGCAGCTGCTGGGTCCGGCCGACACGGCCCGGTTCCTCGAGCCGTTCTGGCGCCAGCTGGCCCAGGCCCTGGACCCGACCGGCTTCGACCCGGCCCGACCGCAGCTGCACCCCTCGGCCCTGCTGGCCCGGCTGGAAGACTGGCCGGCAGTCATCGCCGCCGTGCAGGCCGTGCCCGCGCACCTGGACCAACCGGTGCTGCTGGCCCGCCTGGCCGACGCCGCCCTGGCCGCAGGCGAGCGCGAGCAGGGCCTGGCCGCCGTCTGCCAGCTGTGCTGGCGCCACAAGGCGGCAGCCGAAAGCTGGCTGGACGCCTGCCAGGACGACGAACTGGTCCGCCGCGTGGAAATCTTCTGGGACCTGGACCCACCCCTTCCCATCGACCTGTTCCCCGCCTGGCTGGTCTCGGTCGCCTACGCGCTACCCGACATCCCCCCGGGCAACCAACCCGACACCCCCGCCACCGAAGCCTGGACCCGCTTCCGCACCCTGCGCGCCGACCCCACCGACATGGAACAACGGGAGTGGTTGCAGCGCGAACAATCGAAGTTGTTCAGTCATTGGTTGGCGACGGGGAGGTAGGGGGGCGGGTTACGGTTTCAGGTTTCAGGTTTCAGGTTTCAGGTTTCAGGTTTCAGGTTTCCGGTTTCCGCAAGATTTGGATGCTTGAGGAACGTTGCGGGTTGCGGATTTTCGTAGGTCGGACCAGCGCAGGTTGGAGGGTAGGTGCGGCTTGCCGAAGGTAAGAAGCGCCTACCCG
>RECK01000197.1 GCA_007694055.1 Wenzhouxiangella sp. | reverse complement strand
AAAACACCGCGGCGACTTCACGAATGATGTGGATCGCCTCGGCTTCCAGGCGGTCTAGATGGCTTAAGTCCATGTACTGCTCTGCATCACGGGAAGGGGTCTTTGCGGGCCATCATTCCAATTCTACGCGAACCCAATGCGTCCAGCGAACCCCGGCAGTACGGGCTTCGCAAGCAAGGGGTTCAGTCATGAACTGATAGCCCGGCTCTCGTTCTCTGGGGCGCTGTCGTGATCCAGAAACCCGCAAGAGAGCATCAGATCAGTCCAGGCTGGCCGGATTACCGATTGGCGATCAGTCACAGTCGCTGCCTGAAGCCCTCTCTGACGATACACTCAGGGTCTACGTTGAATTGGAAACAGACCATGCGAGTACAACAACGCAAGAGAGTGCTGGTCACCGGAGGAGCAGGTTTCTTGGGGTCGCATCTGTGCGATAAACTTATTGCTGCCGGCGATGACGTGCTGTGTGTAGATAATTTCTTTACCGGCACCAGGGACAACATCCGCCATCTGATCAACAATCCACACTTCGAATTAATGCGCCATGACATTACCTTTCCGCTCTACGTAGAGGTAGACGAGATTTATAATCTGGCCTGCCCCGCCTCGCCAGTTCACTATCAGTTCGACCCAGTCCAGACCACCAAAACCAGCGTTCACGGTGCCATCAATGTTCTCGGGCTGGGCAAACGCACCAAAGCGAAGATCCTTCAGGCCTCCACCAGCGAAGTCTATGGCGACCCGGAGGTTCACCCGCAGCCGGAAAGCTACTGGGGCAGGGTCAACCCACTGGGTCCCCGCTCCTGCTATGACGAAGGAAAACGCTGTGCCGAAACCCTGTTCTTCGACTACCATCGTCAACACGCCCTGCGCATCAAGGTCGCACGTATTTTCAACACCTACGGTCCGCGCATGCACCCCAATGACGGACGTGTGGTGTCGAACTTCATCGTCCAGGCACTCGAAGATGAACCGATCACCATCTATGGCGATGGTAAGCAGACGCGTTCATTCTGCTATGTCGACGACCTCGTCGACGGACTGATCCGACTGATGAATACATCCGATGAGGTCACCGGTCCGGTCAACCTCGGCAACCCGGACGAGTTGACCATTCGCCAACTGGCCGAAGCCATCATCGAGTTGACCGACTCAGCCTCCGAACTGATTCTCAAACCGCTTCCCGAGGACGACCCACGCCAGCGCCAGCCCGATATCCGGCTGGCCAAAGAGCTGCTGGACTGGACACCCGGAACGGGGCTGAGCCATGGACTGGAGCGGACGATCGCTTATTTCCGCAGGTGATGGGCAGTGGCCACTTCCGGCGCATCCTGAGCGCGCAGGTCGCACGTGCCGGCGCGGTCGCGGCGTTCATTCGCGCTGCTGGTCTGTTGCTGGTATTCGGCCTGCAGGTCTTTCTTGCCAGGACGATCGCCGACCAGGCCGAGTACGGTCTGTTCGCCTGGGGTCAAAACCTGATGTTCCTGCTCGGCAGCCTGTTTGCCCTGGGCATCCCGCTCGCCAGCAGCCGGATGATCTCGATCCACGCCCACTATGGACGAGATTCCGCCCAGCAGGCTGTCATCCGGCGGGCCGCCGTTCTCATGGTCGTATTTTCCTCGTGTTTCGTCGCGGTTGCACTCCTTATCGCATTTCGGCTCCCGGCCGATGTCATGCACAAGATCCCGACAGAAATCACCATCCTCGCCATTGCGGCTGCACCGCTGGTGTCATTCACCCTGCTTTACCAGGCCATCGGCCGAGCCCGGTCCTTGCTGGTCGCGGCCTTTCTGCCGACTCAGGTTCTGCGGCCATTGCTCACCGGGCTCCTTGCACTGGGTTTCTTGCTCGCGGGCAGCTTCACTCTTGGCGCATTTCAGGCTCTGGCAGCCGTGGCAGTCAGCCTGGCTCTGGTGCTGATGCTACAACTGTCGCTGACTCATCGAATCCGAAAGGTTTGCAACAATACGGAGCCCAACGCCGAGATCGATCCCGCACACAGCCCGGATCGGCTCCTGGGTCAGGCCTTGCCGGTGTTCGCAACCCGCTTTTCGGAACTGATCACCAAGTACGCCAGCATTTTCGTACTCGGTTTCCTCGCCGGACCAACCGTGGTGGCTGGCTACTTCGTGGCCGAACGCCTGGCCCAGCTTACAGCCATCCCGGCGATGGTCGTCAATTCGGTCATCCAGCCCTGGCTGGCGAGTGCCTCCGCTGCCAACGACCGGTCTCGCATGCAGCAGGTCATCACCCAGGCCATCCATACCGGCCTCTGGCCTACCCTGGTCGCCACTGGCGCCGTCTACGCTGCCTCCGGGCTGCTGCTGGGACTGTTCGGACCCGACTTCGAGGAAGCCGCACCGGTACTGCTGCTCCTGATGCTGGCTCACCTCGTCACCGTGCTGTTGGGCCCAAATTCACAGATTCTCGTGATGAGCGGCCGCCAACAGACCGTGTTCCGGATCATGACCGGAGCAGCCATCCTTCACCTGATTCTGATTTCCGTGCTGATCCCGGCCCACGGCGCCGCAGGCGCCGCCTCGGCAGCGGTCATCAGCGCCCTCGTCTCCGGCGGAGCCTGCCTGGGTGTGGTTCGCTTCCAGCTGCGCTTGAAGTCCTCAATTCTGCTGAGTGCCGGCCGCCGCTCGGTCAACGAGGAGACTCGCTCCGATGAAACTCGATAAGCTGACACGCTGGAGGCACTTTCTTGGACGCCGGTTTCGTCCCCGGCAAATGGAATTACGCAAGTGGATCCACCGATCCGGCCAACTACCCGACTTTCTGATCATCGGCGCCATGAAGTCCGGCACGACCTCGCTGTATTGCATGCTGGAGCAACACCCCGGCTTCGTGCCGGCCTTGGTCAAGGAAGTTCAATTTTTCAACAATCCGCGCAACTGGGCCAGAGGTGAAGCCTGGTACCGGGCTCACTTTCCGTCTGCCGACACCATGCAGGCTCGCTCGGCTCAGTTAGGCTATCAGGCCCTCACCGCCGAGGCGACTCCGGCGATGTCCACGCCGATCTATGCGGAGAACGCCGCCCGGCTGGTGCCCGAAGCTCGCTTGATCGTCAGCCTGCGAAATCCGGTAGAACGTGCCTGGTCGCACTACCAGCACATGCGCCGCCACCCCATTCCCGAAAAGCTGGGCTTTGCAGCAGCCATTGAGCAAGACCTGGCCTGGCGCCATCAAGGGCTTCGGTTGACGGCAGACAACCATGGTCGCCTGGCCGGGCGCCTGGTCAAGCGCGGTTACGTCCATCGCGGCTATTATGCTGAGCAGCTGGAACACTGGCTGAGGCACTTTCCGCGTGAGCAGTTCCTGATCATGAACTTCGATACCTGGAAGACCGAGCCGTCGGAATCGATCGGCCGGATAACGCGTTTCGTGGGCTTGCCCGACCATGCGTTCCGAGACCATCGCGCCAACGTCGGCCGATACACCGAGCCCATGCCCGATGATTGCCGCGACTTCCTGGTCGACCATTATCGTCCCCATAACCGGCGCCTGTTCGAGCTTTTGGGCGAAAACTGGGGTTGGCCATCTTGACGTCTATCTCGGTGGTGATCAACAACTACAACTACGCCCACTTCCTGGCCGAGGCGGTGGATGCGGCCCTGGAACAGATCGGCCCGGAAGACGAGATCGTCATCGTCGATGACGGGTCGACCGACGGCTCGGCCACGGTGCTTGCCGGCTACCGGACCAACGACTGCATCCGCATCGTCGAGCAGAGCAATCAAGGCCAACTCCGCACTGTGCTCAATGGCATGGCGGCCGCGCGCGGCGAGGTGCTCGCCCTGCTCGACAGCGATGACTACTTCCTGCCGGGATATCTGAACCGGCTCCGGGCGCTGGCCAAAAAACATCCCGAGATCGACTTCTTCTTTGCCGCGGCCCAGCCTGGGGGAGACTGCCCTCCGGCAGCCATCGCCAGTATCGAGCACATGCTCGCCAGCATGGCGCTGGCGCCGGGCCCGACCGGCGCCACACGCTACGGAACACTGCATGCCGGCGAATTCGTCGGTACGCCGACCTCCGGTCTCGCCCTGCGCCGGGGATTGGCAGAAACCTTGGTCGGCGCGCGCGACCGCTTTCAGGACTCCACGAGAATCAGCGACGTGGCCTGCCGCGTCCTGCGACTGCCACGGGATTCGCACACCACGCTTCGCCTGTCGGCCGACGGCATCATCGTGCGGGCTGCCTCCGTGGCTGGTGCATTGAAGCACTACTGCCCGCAGCCCGGTTTCTTCTACCGCCTGCACAGCGCCAACGCCTACGCGCGAATTGGCAAGCTCGGTCGAACCTACCTACGATTGATCAGAGCCCGACATATCAGCCGACTGCTGCGAGATGCTCTCGATGTTCCCACGCCGACCACCGCCGCTGTAGTGGAAGAGGCTCGTGCACGCAGCCTTCCACTGAAACTCCGGCGACGCTTGCGCCTTATCCTGAATTACACCCATGTCGCCCTGCGTTCACGCGGCAGGCTTTCCGACAAGGCGCTCGCCATGGTTCGAATTCCCCGCGCTCTGTTGGGGAACCGCTGACCCGGGTTCCCTAGGACGAAGCGCGATGAATATCACGTCGCAGGCGTAGAACCGGCCTCACCAGGCCCCAGGGTTCAAGCAGGTAGCGTCTCCACAACCTGCCGGGATCGTGCAACAGACGGTACAACCAGCCGAGGCCTGCCCGACTCAGCGCTTCCGGCGGCAGCGCCTGCAATCCTGTGTAGTAATCCAGCGTGCCGCCTGCCTGAAACACGGCGCCAACTTGTAGTCGATCCTGATGGCGGACAACCCAACTCTCCTGGCGCGGCATGCCCATGCCCACGAGCAGCAAGTCCGGAGAGAAATTATTGATCGTTTCAACCAGAACGGCGTCGTCGTCGAAGTAACCATGGTGCAAGTCGCAACGAAGATCGGGCCAAGTCTCCCCGATCCAGATTCGCCCACGAGCCACCGATTGGCGCGAGCCACCCAGATAGAACAGGCTACGCCCCGATCGACTCAGCCAGTCCAGCACGTGCGGCAGCGAGTGCATCAGCGAGAAACGCCTGGCCCCGGATGTGGGCAACCCCGCCAGGCGCATCAGCCAGATCACGGGAACGCCGTCCACGTAGCAACTGACACAGCCACTGTAAAATCGTTGGACCTCCTCGTCGTGCTGAACCCGATACAAGCTGTTCAGATTGTGGTGGCCAACCCGCAGGCTGGTTTCTCCAGCAATCCAGCGACGCTCGATCGCCTCGAGCAGCGCATCCGGCCCAACCGGCTCGATGGCGCAGCCGGCAAAAACCTGTACCGCGGGAGAGTCCCAGAGTTGCGCGCTCATGGCCTGAGCCAGTGATCCAGATTGCGCCCGGTCAGAGCAGCCAGGACGCGGATCTCAGCAGCAAACTCCGCATTGAGTTCGGCCCGCAACGCAGGATCCATCGGCGGCATGCGCTGCAGATTTGCCGCCTCGGCCAAGCCCTTGGCCCGGGAAGTCAGGCTCATCGGTAGCAAGCGGCGCAGGAAGTCTTTGATACGGCGAGACTGCATCAAGCCATGTATGAAACGGCTACGCGGCATACCTGAGCGATTGTGGTGCTGCAGCAAAGGACGGGCAAGCCCTGCGTCCACCTTCAGGAATTCACAACAGTGACGCCACAACGCATCGCGATCTCCGCGCAGGTCTTCATACAGCAGGATCAGCACGCGCTCGCGGCCGAATACGCGCAGGTACTCCTTGAGCGGCTCAAGATATCGGCTCATTTCGCGGTAACGCAGCAAGTGGGAAGGCTCGCAGCGAACATACTCGGCTGCCAGCGCCTCACGAAAATCAGCGATCGGCTCTTCCTGGTCGCGGCGGGCATGGCACCAACAGGAATACGCCCGCTCGGCCGGCTGGCGAAGGATAACCACCACGCGCGCATCCGGGCTGAAAGACTGCAGCCGCTCGGCCATGCCGGGTTCGGCCAGATACCAGGTGCTCGCCTCGCCGAGAACCTGCACCTCGGGTGGTGCCGCGCGGAACAAGTCGAGGTAATCATTCTCGGAATGAACCACCCAGGAAGCGGCCCGGCACTCACGCCCCCTGCCGTCAAGAAACCGATAGCCCTCGGCACCGAAAGCAAGGTAACCCGGCTCCTTCGGGTTCGACATGAAGACCTGAGGATGTCCGCCCAACATCAGCGCCAACGAGGTTGTCCCACTCTTCTGCGCCCCGACCAGGAACAGATTCGGACGGCGCTCAGTACGCATTCTCGCCACACCAGCCATGAAACGCCGTCCGGAAAAGAATCTTGAGATCCAGCCACAGGGTCCAATGTTCGATGTAGAACAGGTCATGCTCCAGTCGTTTCTGCATCTTTTCAAGCGTGTCGGTCTCGCCGCGGTAGCCATTGACCTGGGCCCAGCCGGTAATCCCGGGTTTGACCCGGTGTCGCTGCATGAAAGATTCAATCCTGCGCGCATACTCCTGATTCAGAGCAACAGGGTGCGGGCGAGGTCCAACCAGCGACATGTCGCCCCGTAGTACGTTGATCAGCTGCGGTAACTCATCGATACTGGTACGGCGAATGATGCGGCCAACTCGGGTCACGCGCGCGTCGGCCCTTGTAGCTTGAAAACCCGATGTCTGGCTGGAATGACACATGCTGCGAAACTTCAGCACGTCAAACACTTTGCCGTCGCTGCCATGACGCGGCTGACGAAACAGTACCGGGCCGGGGGAGTCGAGCCGAATCAGCATCGCCACCATCAGCAACAGCGGCGACAACGCAATCAATAGCAGCGCGGCCAGGACGCGGTCCAATGCAGCCTTGACCCACGCATCCGGCCCATCGAGCGGCGTACCGTTGAGTTCGATCACGGTCAGCCCGGCAATCCGGCGTGGCTGATGGCTGATCAGGTTGAGCAGCGTCAAGTCGGGCACATAGCGCACGGGAAGACTAGCCAACTGCAACTCGTCGATGACGCGCTCACGCTGCCCTACAGGAATATCTCCGCCGGCCAACCAGATCTCGTTGATTCCAAGCAATGGATCAGCCAGAAGTGCTTCCAGATCGACCAGTTGGCCCAGCAAGGGAGCCGGCAGTGTCTCTGCTGTCTCGTTGTCGAGGCTCACGAAACCAACCACGGTCCTTGCCCGTCCGGTCATTTCGACCAGCCGGGCCGCCGTATCGACTGCCAGTTCGCCACAACCGACTATGAGGATTCGGCTACGCTGACGCTCCCGGCGTCGGCCCAGGCAGAGACCGAAGCAGGCGCGCCAGGCCGCCATCAGCGCAAGAGCCAGACCGAACCAGTAGCCCGTCCACAGTCGCGAGAAATCGCCCGTCGTCTTCGTCATCGCCGCCAGCAACACCAACCCCATGAACACTGCCATCAACCCCGGCAACACCCGAAGCAGCCCGCCCAGCGGTTCCGCCCAGATCGATCCCCGATACGCACCCAGCACAGGCAACAGCACCAGGGTGAGCAAGACCCCCAGCACCACGGCCACCAGATAACTCTCGGGCATGTCCGGACGAGCGAAACGCAGCCACCAGGCCAGCCAGCCGGCAATCAGCACCGCCGATCCATCTGACAACAGCGCATAATGCGCAGCGCTTTTGCTCGTCTCAATCATTGCCATCACTACCGCGCAAAGCAGAAGTCCAGCATACGCCCATCACGTAAGTCGTCAGCGGAACGAGGTAGAGCCAGGCCCGATTCAGGGTTACCAGGTTTTCGGCCTGTCGGAAGTAGTGGGTATAGCCGAATACGAACACCAGCAAGGTGGCTGCAGTAACCAGGCTCAACAGCGCCAGACTGTCCAGTATCACCCAGCCACGCACCACCAGCGCCGCCAGTGCCGAAAGACCCAACACCGGCCACAACAGATGCCAATTTGATGACGCGAACAGCGAATCAAACAGGATCGGCAGCAACGGTTGCGGCTGAATGCGAAGCTCTGGCAGAAAGCCGGGCAGTGGCAGCAGGAAACGGTCCGCTGGCATGGCAGACAAACCCGGCATCACCCCACCCAGCAGCATCAGCGCGATCGCAACCAGTCCAAGCATCACGCCGCGACCCAGCCACCGGCTGGACACACCCGCACCGACCAATATCAGCGCCATCAGGATCAAGCCAGCGAAAACCATACCCGGAGTCTTCATGAAGGCGCAACCGGTCGCCAAGATCAGAGCAAGCGCCCCATGGCCCATCCCGCCGACATGACGCCATCGCTCAGCGGCCATTACGCCCAGAGAGAAGTAAAGACCCAGCCAAAAGTCGGCGTATCCCGCCAGCATGGTGTGGATATTGGCGAACGGGAGGCTGAGGAACAGGTAAATCAGGACCAGAGTAACCACCGGCCCAAGCCCCCCTGTGCGCAAGTGACCCCACAGCACCAGAGCAAAGGCAAGTGGCGCCACAAGCCAGGGCAAAAACAACAGGGTATGGTCTGCGGTTCCTCCGCCGAGCATCATCCAAAGCAGCATCAGCGGCACCCCCGGCGGATAGCCCGAAGCACGCCAATTGCCCAGAGCATAAACCTCCGCTTCCGGCGGCGCGATCAGCCACTCCGGGGGCAGAACGAACGGAGTCAGTTCAGCGTGGTGAAACCACACCACGGCCCGCGGCACCCAGTTCATCCAGGCGTCCCACGGGTAGACCGGGCGCAGGGCCAGTTCCTGTAGCAACAGCCAGAAGCGCGCACCGATCAATCCCAGCAGTATCGCCACCATCAACCAGATCATGAGCGGCCATCGCGGACGTGACGGAAGTCGCCAGTTGTCCCGGACGACCAGCGCACCAGCCGATGTGGCCAAAACAAGCAATAGCGCGGCCAATGGCAAAAACCGCACCCCTCCGAAAAATGTGTCCCAACCCAGCAACAAGACGATGATCACTATCTGACCCAGGAAAAAACCATAGCCCAGGCATATGTTCACTCCGGAGTTTGGCCCTGTCAGCAAGCGAACGACCAGTGCGCCCGTCAACCAAGGCAAAGCCAGTGCCGCAATCAACCCGGTCAATGACAAGCTTTCCAGCAACGGCATCAGAACGCCTCCTCACCCGGACCTTCCAGCCTGAAAACGAGGAACCGGGGCTGTTCCAGGCTCAAGGTCGCCGGCCATCGGAATCGTTCGTCGACCAGAACTTCGTCTTCGGAATAGAACTCCACGCCACCAGGATCGTCCAGCAAGAGCACGTAGTCGCCAGCACGCGCATGCCCGGGTTCTGGCAATTGATGACCGAAGTTATAAACGTTCAGAGGCAGCAAGTGGTACTGCAGCCGAAGGCGATTGAATTCATGTCGCATGGATTCGCGCAGGATGAACAGGCGTTGGCCGCGCAGTGGCTCAAGGTGATCCAATACCTCGCGGGCCTGGGCCTGCAAAAGGGCATCATCTTCCATGCCGCGTTTTCCCGCCTGATCCAGTCCGCCGAACCGTGCCCGTGTGGACGCCACCTGATCAGACAGTCGCGCCTGCCACAATCCATCGAGCACCAGCCAGGGCACCAGCACCACCACGAGTGCCGAGGGCATCCAGACCGCAGCAGCCAGACGGCGCCAGTGGATGAAAATCATCAGCAATACCAGCGCAGTCACCAGCCATATGATCATCACCGTAACCGGCCGCAGGGGTGTTTCAGCGGGAGTTCCGCTGTAGTGGTTGGCCGAGCCTTGACGCCATGGCTGGAACAATCGCCAGTCCTGCCAGAGAAATCGCGCCAGAATTTCGCGTGTGGGCGGCTGGAAGTCCAACGACCTCAAGCGGATCGGTTCAACGGAATGAAGCCCGTATACCCCGATCGCAACCTGGGCAATTTGTCCATCCCAATCGGGTTCAAGATCAAGCCGATGCCAGGTAACCTCAGCTGCACCACGATGTAGTTCGACGAGATGAACCTCAGCCGACGGTGACAATGTCTGCCAAAGTAAAGCCACCTGCGAGTCCGGATGCACCCCGGCCAAATCGAGGCGCACGGTGGACAGGTTACTGGCATCGAAGAAAGCATCGCTACCAAGGACTGCCTCCCCTCTGTCAAACTCCCTGATCCCAACGGATTCGGCATCCCGGAAAAAACCACGGCCCACTAGCGGCTGGAACTTCAGCCCAGACATCGTGACGGCTCGATCTGGCCGATCCAACGGCAGACCGGAATAAATCTGTGGCAGAAAAAACCAGATCGATGCGGTCACTAGCAACCCGGAAATCAGTAGTGAAATGACCGCCGCCAATCCAGCAGCGCCATATCCCAATGCAGGTCTTTTTGACGTAATCGAAAACACTTTCAGAAAAGCAGTATCCTGACGAATCGAATCATCGTGGATGTTTATCAACAGTCCACGCACCGTCTGCCTGGACGTGTCGCGCGCGCAATGATTTCTTCGGGCCCAGGATCGGAAAGGCCTGACTGATCAGTCTCGGACCCACCTACGGTCGACACGAAGAATCCATCGTTTCCAAAACTGGCACGATACGCGTTACATATTCCTCCGGTACTCTCCCCCGACTCCATACAACGCATGGCTGATCTGGCCCAGCGAGCAGGTCTTGACTGCTTCCATCAAGGCTTCGAAGGTATTGCCGCGCGCCCGCGCGGTGGCCTGGAGATGCTCGAGCGCCGCGGCCGATCGGTCGGCGTTGCGCGCCTGGAAAGCCCGAACGTTGGCGACCTGCTGCTGCTTTTCGGCCTCGGTGGAGCGCATCAGCTCGATCTCGCCGCCCTCCTGTTGCACCGCCTGGCTGGGCAGAAAGGTGTTGACGCCGATCAGCGGCAGCGAGCCGTCGTGCTTCTTGTGCTCGTAGTACAGCGATTCTTCCTGGATCTTGCTGCGCTGGTACATGGTGTCCATCGCCCCGAGCACGCCGCCGCGTTCGGAAATGCGCTCGAATTCGGTGTAGACGGCCTCTTCGACCAGGTCGGTGAGCCGGTCGACGATGAAGCTGCCCTGCCAGGGGTTCTCGTTGAAGTTCAGGCCCAGTTCCTTGTTGATGATCATCTGGATCGCCACTGCCCGGCGCACCGATTCTTCGGTCGGCGTGGTGATGGCCTCGTCGTAGGCGTTGGTGTGCAGGCTGTTGCAGTTGTCGA
>RECK01000321.1 GCA_007694055.1 Wenzhouxiangella sp. | reverse complement strand
CGAAGCTCGCAACATACAGCGAGCAACCCGAACTTGGCCGCCGGGGACGTGGCCCCGGCCTGGCCTCAGGCCCGTTCCGAGCGCTTGCGTTCGTGTTCCTTGAGCAGGCGCTTGCGCAGACGAATGTGTTCCGGGGTGACCTCGAGCAGCTCGTCATCGGCGAGAAACTCCAGGGCCTGCTCCAGGCTCATTCGAATCGGTGGCGTCAGCAGCAGTGCATCATCCTTGCCGGCGGCCCGGATGTTGGTCAGTTTCTTTGTCTTGAGCGGATTGACGATCAGGTCATTCTCGCGCGAATGCAGGCCGATGATCATGCCTTCGTAGACCTCCTCGCCGGCGCCGACGAACAGCCTGCCCCGGTCCTGAAGATTGAACAGCGAGTAGGCTACGGTCACGCCCTTTTCCATGCTGATCATGGTGCCGTTGATGCGCCCGCCGATCTTGTCGGTGGCCGGGCCCCAGTGGTCGAACACGCGGAAAAACAGGCCGGTGCCGGCTGTCATCGTGCGGTAGGAAGACTGGAAGCCGATCAGGCCGCGCGCAGGCGCCAGGTAATCAAGCCGCACCCGCCCCTTGCCATCGGGCTGCATGTCCTTGAGCTGGCACTTGCGTTCGCCCATGGCCTGCATGACCGATCCCTGGTACGCCTCTTCCAGGTCCAGCACGACAGATTCCCACGGCTCGCGAATCTCGCCGTCGATTTCACGCTTGCGTACCCGGGGCCGAGAAACCGCCAGCTCGTAGCCTTCCCGGCGCATGGATTCGATCAGCACCGACAGGTGCAGCTCGCCCCGGCCGGCCACCTCGAACTGGTCGGGATCGGCGGTATCGGAGACCTGCAGGGCGACGTTGTGGCTGGCTTCCTGGTACAGACGCGCGCGCAGCTGGCGGCTGGTCAGGTACTTGCCTTCGCGCCCGGCAAAGGGCGAATCGTTGACCTGGAAAGTCATGTGGATGGTGGGCTCATCCACGGTCAGCAGCGGCAGGGCCTCGACTGCGGCCGGGTCGCAAAGCGTGTCCGAAATACCGATGGGATCAATGCCGGAGACGCCGATGATATCGCCAGCAGCAGCCTCGGGAACTTCCTCGCGCTTGAGCCCCTTGAAGCCCAGCACCTGCAGCACCCGCCCGGCGCGCTTCTTGCCCTCACGGTCAATGACCGTGACAGCCTGGTTGGTGCGAACCCGGCCGCGACGTATGCGGCCGATGCCGATCAGACCGACATAGGTCGAATAGGAAAGAGTGGTGACCTGCATCTGGAACGGGCCTTCGGGATCAACCGGCGGCTCGGGCACATGCTCGATCAGCGCTTCGAACAAGGGCGTCAGATCACCTTCGCGAACGCTCTCGTCCAGTCCCGCATAGCCATTCAGCCCGGAAGCGTAAATGACCGGGAAATCGAGCTGCTCGTCGGTAGCACCCAACTTGTCGAACAGGTCGAAGGTCTGGTTCAGCACCCAGTCCGGCCGCGCGCCGGGACGGTCAACCTTGTTGATCACGACGATGGGCTTGAAGCCCATGGCAAAGGCTTTCTGGGTAACGAATCGGGTTTGCGGCATGGGCCCGTCGACAGCATCGACCAGCAGCAGGACCGAGTCGACCATGGACAGCACGCGCTCGACCTCACCGCCAAAGTCGGCGTGGCCGGGCGTGTCAACGATGTTGATCCGCCACTCACCCCAGGTGATTGCCGTGTTCTTGGACAGAATGGTGATACCACGCTCACGCTCCTGATCCTCGGAGTCCATGACCCGCTCGGTAAGCCGTTCGTGGGCCGCGAATTCACCGGACTGGCGCAGGAGTTGGTCAACCAGGGTGGTCTTGCCGTGGTCGACGTGGGCGATAATGGCGATGTTGCGGAGCTTCATGGGTACACGCATGGCAAAGTCAGCCCGCCATTATGCCTGAGGGCGGGCCTTGCCAGTAAGAATTATGCGGTGACCAGCCCTGCCAGCTGTAATCGATGAGTCTGGCGTTCAGGGTTCAGGCTGTGCCATCGGTCATTGGCGGCGGCAAGGACTCGGCCGTGCGTCCGTGACGCAGGCGCAGCGCGTTCCGGTAGCACTGGGTGGCTGCCTCGAGCTCTCCGGAACGGTCGAGAATGCGGCCCAGTGCGGCGTAGGCCTGTTCGTCGGCGCGGTGGGACAAGGCCGCTTCCAGCGCTTGACGGGCCTTTTCGTACTGACGGTCATCCAGGTAAAGCATGCCCAACGCGTACTGCACGCCGCCATGATCAGGCTGCTGCCTGGCCCAGCGCTCGCAGTCGTCGATGCGCGCGGCCCGGCTATCGTCATCGGCCTGCGCGTAAAGCTTCAAGGCCTCATCGTCCAGCGTCTTTTCCAGCAGCCGCTTGAGCGCGGGACCGCCCAGGGCCGACTGCCCCAGCTCATCGGCGCGCCTGGCGTAGGCCAGCGCAATGTCACGGGACTTGCGCTGTTTCCGGGTGAGTGCATGCATCGCCTCATCCAGAGCAGCGACATCCACCGCGCTTTCGATCTCGCGGATCGCGGCATGAACCACCAGCGCATCGCTGCGCTCGGCGTCGATCATGCCCGCCTTGCGCACGGCCGGTGCGAGCAGGCGCACATCGCGCCAGCGATCCAGTTCCTGGTAGGACTGGAGCAGCAGCCGGAGCACACCGGTGTGGCGCGGCTTGCGCAAGTGCAGGTCTTCGAGCACCGGAATGGCCTCATCCATGCGGCCCTCGCCAGTAAGCAGTCGGGCCCGAGCCAGGTTGGTCACGAAATGGCGTCGACCAAAGCGTCGGTCGGCCAGACGCAGCCAACGATCCCGGGCCGGTCGATCCGCCTGGCCCTGGGCCGCCCGCGCCGCAGCCAGGTATCCGGCCGTACTCGAGCGGTACGTCATCGAGCGGGACAGGGCCTTCTCGGCCCGCTGCCAGTCACCTTCCGTAAGCGCCAGCAGACCATCTTCCAGCTGCCGGCGGGCACGGCGCTCGCGGGCCGAACGCCACAGGCGACCCGGCAGTCGCAGCAGTCCGAACGACAGTGACAACAGGATCCAGGCAACCAGAACCATGCCGACCAGGGCGAGCAAGGACATCTCTATTCGCCAGGGCCCGAAATCCATCATCACGTAACCCGGATCATCCAGCAGCCTCGGGGCCAGCAGCGCGGCTGCCAGCAGCGCCAGCAAGACCAGGACGAGGAGGATCAGTCGCTTCACGCTGATTCCAGCCGGGACTGCAAGGCACGCAGGGCTTCACCTAAACCGGCCGGGGTCCCTGGCGCCTCGATTGACAGCAACTCCTGGAGGCGCTCACGCGCTTCGGCGATGTCCGCATCATCGGGATCAAACCACTCATCGATGAGCTCGATGGATGCGCGCAGCTGATGGCCCAGCTCGACCAGGTTGCGCCGCACCAGGGCCAGCTCGGCAGCGACCAACCGCAGCTGCAGTTGCTCGCGCAAGCTGTCCAGGACCTCTTCGGGCAACTCCCGCTCGTCACGCCGGGACACGGTCACCAGCCGACCCAGAGCCGAACGCATGTCGTTTAGCCAACCGGCACCTTCGGGGGGCGCATCAGCGGCAGCCTGCTCAGGCTGGCCGACAGCCCGAACGGGCCATTGCGCGACAGACGCCCCAATCCGGGTCAATCGAACCTTCCAGCGCTCCCAGTCCGGCTCACGCGCCGACTCAAGCGCAGTCAGCTCAGCGGCCAGCAGCCGGCGCACCTGCCCAAGGCGCGGATCGTCCACCTCGCGGAGCAACTGTTCGGCACGCTCGTAGGCCAGCCGGGCCGCGGTCCAGTCTGCAGCCAGCTCGGCCCGCTCCTGGCCCAGCCGCAGTAATGAAGCCGCTTCAAGCAGATGCATGCGGCGGGCAAAGTCGCGGTCGACCTCGCGCTGTTGCCCTTCCTGCTGCCAGAGTTCCTGAAGCTGCGCGCCAAGCTCGGTCTCCAGAGCTTCCAGGCTCCGCTCCTGGCCGTCGATGCGGCCCGCCAGGCTCCGTCGCTCCGACGCCGCCTCGTCGAGTCGACGGTCAAGACGGCTGGCCAGGCGGTCGCGGTCTGCAGCGGCATCTTCCAGCGCTTGCTCGAGTGTGCCCAGGCGTTCGGAGAGACCGGAAACGCGATCACTGATGCGCGCGTCCAGATCCTCGAGCGAGGTTTCAAGCACGGCAAAGTCTTCAAGCGGGTCTTGTTGGTCCAGCAACGGGTACAAGGCCACGGCCAGCGCGGCCAGTGCCAGCAGGGCGACCAGCAACAGCCCCGCGCCACCGCGGCGACGGGTTGCCTGCGAATCCGATGTCAGGTCCGATCCCGGGTCCGATCCCGAGTCTGATTTCGTGGCGGACGAACTCACATCCGCTGGAGCGGCGTCTGATGACTCAGGATCAGACGCTTGCTGGTCGGAGTCTGGCTCCGGACTGTCTTGTGGGCTCATGCCTTGCGCCTACCGAACGTTGGCCTTGTTACGATCAGGTTACCGCAACTTGCCGTCGCTTGTGCAGGCGACTCGCGGTCGAATTCAGCGAAAAAGAACGGGAAATCTGGCCAGCCCCGGATTTTTGCCGCAGACGCGGGAACCGATCGGCGTCAATTCCGACAGGCTTCCAGCGCCCGGGCCATGGCCTCGTCGTCCGCCCCGTCGGCCAGGAGGACCCGAGGGCATCCCAGTTCGGTTGCCAGGTCGGCGACCCGTGGCGACGGCGCCACCATGACACCGGCCAGCAGGCGCTGCCAAATGAGATCCGGCAACTGATGCTGCAGCCCTTGCAGCGCGCCGGCACTGGCCAGCATCGTGACCGGATTCTGCGCCCGGGCCAGGCGGCTGAGGGTTTCCTCGGGCAGTGGCCGGGACAGACGGCGATAAACGTGGAGAATCGAAACCTGCGCCCCCCGCGCACGCAGTTCCGAGGCCAGCAATTGACGTCCACCCGCCGCTGCCATGATCAGGATCTGCAGCCCGCGAACGTCGCTCAGCTGCGGCAGGGCCAGCATGGCTTCACTGTTGCCAGCCGAGGTCGGGCAATGAATTCGACGCAGGCCCAGCGCCAGTCCGGCTGCACGGCTTCCGGGACCGGGAACGATGACCGGGCAAGTGGACAGCGCCTCGACCCCCAGCAGGTCAACGGCGCGCCGCAAGCCTTCGACACTGGTCAGCACGATCCGGTCAGGCGACTCAAGTGCGGCAAAGGCCGCACGCAGTTGCTCGGGGTTTTCCGGACCGGCCAGGCGCAGTGGACAAGCATCGCAGGCAGGCCAGCCCGCCTCCAGTAGCCGATCCTTAAGGACATTGCCGGCCGGCAATGTCCGGGTCACGAGCACAAGATCAGGATATTTCATGCGGCTGCCTCACGGTCGAAGCGGTCTGCAAACCGAATTCCCATCACAAAAAAAAGCCCGCTTCGAAAAGCGGGCTTTCTTGTGTAGATCCGGGCGCCTGATACAACTCGCCAAAGTGCTGGGGGCTTGCGTGTTGGCGTTGGCAGTAGGGGGACGCACCTCAACAAGAAGTACCGTGGTTGGCGCCCGGAATTCGAATCGTTGCTGCACCCCTTCCTCTCTACGTTGGATGTACTTTGCCAGAGAGAAGATGCTTTGTCCACCCCTGCCAGAAAAAAAATGAAGTAAGGACTATAACTGTGACAAGAGTCTCAGTCCACCCTGTTCGATGAGATGCTCAGCGGCACGCTGCCCCAGTTGAACGGCATCTTCAGCCGAACCGCTTACCGTCGCATCAAGGCATTGGCGGCCATCGGGGCTTGCCAGGCGAGCCTGCAGACCGAGCTGCTCACCCTGGCGCTCGGCAAGTGCGGCCAGCGGCATGCGGCAATCACCGCCGAGGGCGGCAACCACGGCCCGCTCGGCGCTTACGGCAACCTGGGTGGCGCGGCAGTGGATGGCCTGCACACGGCTGCGGATGGCTTCATCCTCACTGCGGCACTGGATCACGATGACGCCCTGCCCTGGTGCCGGCAGGAACTCGGGTGCTGCCAGGGCTTGTCGATACGGCACATCGATGCCCAGCCGATCGATACCGGCAGCCGCCAGGATAACGGCGTCCACCTGTCCGCTGGTCATCAGGCCCAACCGGGTTTCCACGTTACCCCTGACCGGCACCACCTCCAGATGCGGGAAGCGCCTCAGCAACTGGCTCTGCCGACGCAGACTGGATGTCCCGACCCGGCTGCCAGGCGCCAGCTCAGCCGGCGAATGGCCGTCCTTCTGCAACCACAGGTCTGCCCAGTCTGCCCGCGCCAGCACGGCGGCCAGCTCCAGGCCCGGCGGTGACTGCGCCGGCACATCTTTCAGGGAATGCACTGCGATATCTGCCCGACCATCCAGCAGGGCGGCCTCCAGTTCCTTGAGGAACAGGCCCTTGCCACCGATTTCTGCCAGCGAACGATCCAGGACCTCGTCGCCGCGGGTGCTCATCGGTACCAGCATCACATCGAGATCCGGATGGGCCGCGCGCAGCGCATCGGCGACATGCTCGCTCTGCCACAGGGCCAGGCGGGACTTGCGGGTTGCGATTTTCAGTTTCGACATCATTCCTTTCCGATTTGCTTGAGCTGGCGACGAACCTGGGCCAGGTTGCGACGACTGACCTCCGGCGTGCAACCCACGTCGGCCACCTCGACGCAGTCGTGCCCGGCCGCGTCTCGAAACAGGCCTCGCAGGTGCATCCGCGACACCAGTGCATTGCGATGCACGCGCACGAAGCGATGCGGAAAGCGCTGTTCCAGGTTGACGAGCGAGTCTTCCAGCAAATGCACGCCGCCGGCGTGGTGCACGCTGATGTACTTGTCCTCGGCCACCAGCACCCGAACATCGGCCAGCGGCACCATGGTCAGTCGGTCACCCAGGCGAACGCCGAGGGCGGGCTCCGGCCGCCCCTCGCCGGACCGCTCGGCGCGGACCCGGGCCAGTGCCCGCACCAAACGCTCGCGCCGAACCGGCTTGACCAGGAAGTCAACCGCTTCAAGATCGAAGGCCTGGACCGCGTAGCGCTCGAAAGCCGTCACGAAAACCACGGCCGGTGGCCGGTCGAGCTGGCCCAGGGTACGCGCCAGTTCAAGCCCCCCCAGGCCCGGCATCTCGACGTCGAGGAACACGACATCCGGCTCCAGCTCGCGGCAGGCCGGCACCACCTGATTGGATTCCGAGCAAAGCCCCAGCACGTCGCAACCGTCGATTTCGTCGATCAGTCGGCGCATGCGACGCAGGGCCGGCGGCTCATCGTCGACCAGCAGCGCGCCGAGCGTTCCACTCATTTCATTGCCAGACGGACTTGAGCCAGCCATCGATGGCCTGGATTTCTTCCATGCAAACCGAGTGCGGCATCGGCCAGGTCTGCCATTGCACCGAGTGACCGGCCTGCTCCAGTTGCCGCGCCGCCGCTTCACCCAGCGCCATCGGCACGACCGGATCCTGCTGGCCATGACCCATGAAAATGGGCACCTGGCGCGAGCCCGCAGCAGCCCATTCGCCCAGGCTCTGGCCTTCCAGCAGGTAGCAGGACAGCGCCATGATGCCGGCCAGCGGCTGTTGCCGGGCCAGTCCGCAGCGCAATGCGATAGCCCCGCCCTGGGAGAATCCGGCCAGAACCAGGTTCGCTGCCGGAATGCCGGCGGCGATCTGGGCATCGAGCAATCGATCAACGGCAGCCAGCGACGCGTGAATGCCGGCCTGGTCCTGGTCGCGGTCGATCTGCATGCCCAGGATGTCGTACCAGGCGCGCATGGCCATGCCGCCGTTGATGGTGACCGGGCGCACCGGTGCATGCGGAAAAACGAAGCGCACTGGCCGGCCGGCGGCCACGCTCAGGTGCGGTACAATCGGTTCGAAATCGTGGCCGTCCGCGCCCAGACCATGCAGCCAGACTACCGCATGGCGAGGTTCCGGACCGGTCTCGACAACCACCGTCTCCAGTAAACTGTTCTTTTCATCGTTCTTGGAATCATTCATGCGCCGCATTTTACAGTTATTGACCCAGCGGCTGAATGCGATCTGCATACCCGCCGGAGCAATGGTCGCCGCCGTCATGCTGCTGGCCGCTTGCGGTCTCAAGGACGATCTCTATCTGCCAGCGGAAAACAACGCTTCCGGGCAAGCCGAAAACAGCGACGATGAGCATGCAGAGAACCCCTGAACCGGAACTGATGGATGCTCCGGCGCAGGCCCGCGCCTACGCCGAAGCCGATTTTTCCGAACCCAATCAACTGTTCGTCGACCGCTTCCTGGGCAGTTTCGATCTACCCGGCGCAGGCCGGCTGATCGATCTCGGCTGCGGTCCGGGCGATATCTGTATCCGGCTGGCCTCGGCCTTGCCCGGGTGGGTGGTGACCGGACTGGATGCCGGGCCGAACATGCTCGCCCTGGCCGCGGAAGCGCTTGCCGCCTCCGGCCTCCAGTCCCGGGTTGACCTGGTCCTGGCCCATCTTCCCGCGGAGGCGCCGCAAGGACCGTTCGATGCCATCGTTTCCAACAGCCTGCTGCATCACCTGCCCGACCCGGCCACCCTGTGGCAAACGATCAACAGCCTGGCCGCCGCCGACTGCTACGTTCAGGTCATGGATTTGCACCGGCCGGACAGTCGTGAGCAGGCACAGGCAATGGTCGACGAACACGCGGCCGATGCCCCCGAGGTCCTGCGCCAGGACTTTTTCAACAGTCTGCTGGCCGCCTACACCGGCACCGAGGTGCACGAGCAACTTGCACAGGCCGGCCTTTCCGACCTGGAGTTGACCTGCCCCAGTGACCGGCACTGGATGGTCAGCGGTCGGCTGCGGCGGTGAAAGAGCAGCACTGGCCTGGCTTCAGCAAGCTCGAGGCGCTGGGCAACGACTTCGTTCTGATCGACGCCCGCGAGCGTCCCTTCACCGCCGGGGTGGATCAATTGCGCCGGCTGGCCGATCGCCGTCTGGGGGTAGGCTGCGACCAGATCCTGGTGCTGGAGTCGAGCGTCGAATCCGGGGCGCTGTGCCGGGTTCGAATCCACAACGCCGATGGCAGTGCCGCTGAACAGTGCGGCAACGGCATGCGCGCCGTGGCGCTGTGGCTGCACCAGCGCAATGAAATGGACGAGCAGGCGGTGCTGCTGACCGGCGCCGGCAAGGTCCACGTCCGGATGGAGCAAAACGGGCTGATCACGGCCAGCCTGGGGCGCCCTGATTTCAGCCCGGCGGCCTGGGGAAAGCCCGCGCCCGCCGACCACTGGGAGGAGGTGATCGATGGCCAGCGCGTCCTGGTGCGCGGTGTTTCGCTGGGCAACCCCCACCTGGTACTCGACCTGGAAGAGGCCGCCGACGAAACGCAGGTGTTGCGCATGGGCGAATTTTTCCGCGACCACCCCCGCCTGCCGCGCGGAGCCAACATCAACCTGGCCTGGCGTGACGGTCGCGACCGCGTTGTGTTGCGGGTCCATGAACGTGGCGTCGGTCCCACCATGGCCTGCGGCAGCGGTGCCTGTGCCACTGCGGTCGTGCTGCTGCGGGCCGGGCTGGTCGACAGCCCGGCAGCCATAAGACAGCCCGGTGGCGAGCTTGTGATACATTGGTCTGATCCGTCCGGCCCGGTGCAGATGACCGGCCCGGCGCGGCATGTTTTCGATGGCAACCTGAAACCTGAAGAGCCTGATCGACCATGACCGACAAAAGCGACGTCATTGCCTGGCTGACAGCCCATCCCGAGCTGTTCCGCGATCATCCGGAACTGCTCGAAACCCTTGATCTGCCGCACCAGGCCGGCACGGCATCCCTGCTGGAGTACCAGGTCGAGCGGCTGCGCGCGCGCAACCAGGACCTGTCCGCCCGGCTGGAGCAGCTGACCACCATCGCCGGTGAAAACGAGCAATTGATGCGCCGGCTGCATCGGCTCACCCTGGACGTCATGTCCAGCCGCTCCATTCCCTCGTTTCTCGACAAGCTGCTGGCAAAACTCAGCACCGATTTCAACGCCGATTTCGTTCATCTGCATCTGAGCGGCGGCCCCAGCGCGCTCGGTGCCCTGGAGCGTGTGTCGCGACATCCGGATTCCCGACCCGACTGGTTCGACAAGCTGATCGACCGTGAGCGTATCGAGTGCGGCCGATTGACCCGGGCAAAACTGGAGTGGCTGTTCGGCGAGCAGGCCGAAAACGTTGGCTCAGCCGCACTGGTACCGGTGGGTTTTACCGGCGTTCTGGCCATCGGCGCACGCTCGGTCGAGCGGTTCAGCCCCGGCATGGGCACTTTGTTCCTGGAATTGCTGGCCGGCATGATCGTCTACCGGCTGGAGATGCCGGGCGGTGAAAGCAGAAAGCGCGCCTGAGCCGGACCCGGCCAGCGCCATCGACCAGGCTGCCGCCGACTTTCTTGCCCATGCCCGGGACGAGCTGGATTTGAGCCCGGCCACCTGCAGCGCCTACCGCCGAGACCTGGAGCGCTTTGCCAGCTGGTGTGCCGAGCAAGACATCACCTGCCTTGATGCCGTCGACAACGTCGCGGTGCGCTCGTTTGCCGCCAGCGAACACCGGCGCGGCATCAGTCCGCGCAGCATCCAGCGTCGCCTGTCCGCGCTGCGCCGTCTATTTGGCTACCTGCGCCGCGAGCAGCGGGTCAAGGGTGACCCGGTCGCCGATGTCCGGGCACCGCGCTATCGACCGCCCCTGCCCCGACCGCTTGATGTCGACCAGGTCCTGGCCCTGCTTGACATCCCGGAAGAAGACGAGCTTGCAACCCGCGACCGGGCCATGCTGGAGATGTTCTATGCCTCCGGCCTGCGCGTCAGTGAACTGGCCGGATTGACCTGGGATCGCCTGGATGTCCAGCAAGGCCTGGTCCGCGTCCTCGGCAAGGGTCGCAAGGAACGGGTGGTACCGGTAGGGCGTCATGCCCTGGCGGCACTGGAGCGCTGGCGCCGCATCCAGATGGCCCAGGCGACTGCGCCAACCCGGATCTTCACCAGCCTGAAAGGCGGCGGCCTCGGAGTGCGCGCGATCCAGAAGCGGGTTGCCTACTGGTCTGATCGCCAGGGCCTGGATCAGCGCGTCCATCCGCACCAGCTGCGCCATTCCTTCGCCTCGCACATCCTCGAATCCTCCGGTGATCTCCGGGCCGTGCAGGAGCTGCTCGGCCACGCCAACCTGTCGACC
>RECK01000154.1 GCA_007694055.1 Wenzhouxiangella sp. | reverse complement strand
TACATGCCGGGCCGGCGCTTGACCGGCTCCAGACCCTGCAGGACTTCGATGTCGGAGGCTTGATACTGGGTGCTCATGCGGTCAGCTGGAAACGGACAAGCCGTCATTATCGCAGTCCGGGCAAGCCTGTGCCGGCCAATTGCATGGTGGCGGCCCATGGCTGCGGCCGGTTGTTGCGCTATAGTTGAGAGCCGAGGCCCTACCGGTTTTTCTACGCCCATGCCCGCGCCCAAGCCGCTGTCTATGAATCGCCTGTACCGGTCCTTTCCCGCCGAGTACCTGGATTTCGTTTCCACGGACAAGCTGGATGAGCTGGCGCTTCCCTGGGGCCAGGAGCAAGCCATGCGCGCGCTGGAGTTCGGGGCGTCAATTGCCAATCACGGCTTCAACCTGTACGTGCTGGCCACCCGCGGCACCGGTGCACGCGAGCTGGTTCAGGCTTACCTCAAGCGTCGGGCCGAGCAGGCAGAATGTCCGCCGGACTGGTGCTACGTGTTCAACTTCAAGTCACCCGAAGAACCCCTGGCCCTGTCTCTGCCGGCAGGCGAGGGGCATCGTTTCCGGGCTGACCTGCACATGCTGATCGACGAACTGCGTTCCGGTGTGGCCGCGGTATTCGAAAGCGAGGAATACCAGGGCCGGCTGCAGGAACTTCAGGACGAGTTCAATGAACGACAGCAAAAGAGCATTGACGAGATCGGCGAGGAGGCTGCCCGCGACGATATCGCCTTGATCTCCACGCCGACCGGCTTCACCCTGGCGCCGATGCGCGACGGTGATGTGATTGACCCGGACGAGTATGAAAAGCTCGACGCTGATGAGCGCAAGCGTATCGAGGCGCGCATCGTTGAACTGCAGCGCAAGCTGCAGCAGGCCGTCCAGCAGATGCCGCGCCTGCGCAAGCAGCTGCGCAAGCGCATTCGGGCACTGAACGAGGAAATGATGACCTTCGCCCTGGGTGGGCCCATGGGTGAATTGAAAGAGCGCTGGTCGCATCTGCCGGCAGTACTGGAGCACCTGGAGCGCGTCCGCGAGGACGTGGTCGAAAATGCCGGCGCGTTCCACGGCCGGCGCGGCGCCGGCCCGCCAGGCGAGCTGCTTGACCGCTACCGGGCCAACCTGCTGGTCGACAACGCCGAGCTGAATGGCGCGCCGGTCGTTTATGAGGATCTGCCCAATCACCACCACCTGGTCGGTCGTATCGAGCACCAGGTGCGCGATGGCGCCCTGTACACCGATTTTTCCATGATTCGCGCCGGTGCCCTGCATCGCGCCAACGGCGGTTACCTGCTGCTGGACGTGCGCCGTGTGCTCACCCATCCCATGGCCTGGGAGAGTCTCAAGCGGGTCTTGAGCGCCGGTGAAATCCGGATCGAATCGCTGGAGCGCACCTATGGGCTGGCCAGCACGACCAGCCTGCAGCCGGCCTGTATCCCGTTGTCGATCAAGGTCGTGCTGCTTGGCGATCGCCTGCTGTATTACTTGCTCGCTCACTACGATCCCGACTTTGGCGAGCTGTTCAAGGTCGAAGCCGACTTCGAAGACCAGGTCGAATGGCGCGAGGAAGATGGTGCGCTGCACGTGCGGCTGGTCGCGACCCTGGCGCGCGGCGCCGGGATCCGTCCGCTGGATGGCGCAGCCACCGGCCGATTGATCGAGCATGCCAGCCGCCTGGCCGGCGATCAGCGCAAGATCACCGCGCGTGATCGGCTGCTGCGTGACGTGTTGATGGAGGCCGATCACTGGGCGGCCAGTGCCGGTGCCGTGATGATCACCCGCGAGCACCTCGAGCAGGCACTGGACGAATCCCGTGGCCGCGTTGACCGGGTTCGCCGACGTGCCCTGGAGCAGATCCAGCGCGGCATCGTCATTGTTGCGACCTCCGGCCAGGTGGTGGGGCAGGTCAATGGCCTGGCGGTTTCGCGCCTGGGCAAACTGTCCTTCGGCTTGCCGGCACGGATCACGGCCACGGCTCGACCTGGTCGCGGGCAGATAGTCGATATCGAGCGCGAGGCCAAGCTCGGCGGCCCGATTCATTCCAAGGCGGTCATGATCCTGTCACGCTACATCGCCAGCCGCTTCGCCGCCTCGGCCGAGCTGTCGCTGTCGGCCAGCCTGGCCTTCGAGCAGAATTACGGCGGGATCGAGGGCGACTCCGCCTCGGTTGCCGAGGTCTGCGCGCTGCTGTCGGCCATTGCCCGGGTGCCGCTGAAACAGTGCCTGGCCGTGACCGGTTCGATCAACCAGCACGGCGAAGTGCAGGCCGTGGGCGGCGTGAATGAAAAGATCGAGGGGTTTTTTGATGTCTGCGCAAACGCCGGTCCGGTGGACGGGCACGGGGTGCTGATGCCGGCTTCCAATATCGATCATCTGATGCTTGATGGCCGGGTGCGCGAGGCGGTGGCCGCAGGACGCTTCGCGATTTACCCGATTCGCCGCGTCGAAGAAGCGATCGAATTGCTGACCGGCATGGCGCCTGGAGAACCCGATGACCAGGGCCGCTATCCGGAAGGCAGCTTCGGGCACCGGGTCGCCCAGCGTCTGGCCGAGTTCACCCGCATCAATCGTCCCGATCGCACCAGATCCCGCCAGGGTGGAGCGGGCGAAGGTCCGGATCAAGGCGATGGTTCAAACGGGTCGGAAGATGATGCCCTTGCCGAGCGTTGAAGCGTCCACTCAGCCTGATGTGCTGCTGCTGTTCGATGCTTCCCCGGCCAGCCTGGTAGCGCTCGAGGCTGCGCTGGCACTGGCCGGCAACGGCTCCGGTCTGCGCGCCGTCTACATCGAGGACCGCGACTGGCTGTGCAGCGCCGGCTATGCTTTCTCGGCCGAAGTCAGCGCCTTTTCGGGTGCCTTGCGCAAGCACGACCCGGACACGTTAGAACAGCGGCTGATGCGGCGCCGCGAGCATGTGCGCAGGAGCCTGCGCTCTTCACTGGCGGCGGCCGACACGCATTGTCCGTTCGAGGTCGTGCGTGGCCGCGGTGTCGAACAGGTGCTGGCCTTGCTGAGACCCCGGGACAGGCTGGTTGTCGGCCGAGTCGGCTATACCGCCGGCATGGGTCGAGGCTTGGGCTCGCTGGCCCTGGCCCTGGCCCGGCGGGCGCCAGGCCAGGTCGTTCTGGCATCTGCCTGCAAGCCAGGTCGGCCAGGCTCGGTGGCCGTGCTGCTCGACGAGCCGCAGGCTGTTTCCGAGTTGCTCGACGAGGCGGCCGATCGCGCGCGCAGGCTTCAGTGCCGCCTGCTCGTTCTGCTCTCGTCGGAAGGGGTGGATGAACGGGCCTTGTCGGCCTGGTTGGCAGCCAGTCAACTGCGCTTTGAGCTGTGTCGTCTGCCAGAAGGCGTGGAAAAGCATGGGTATGCGCTGCGTCGGTCCCTGGTTGCAGCCTCGGCGGGAGAGCTGCTGCTGAGTCGGCGTGGGCGATTGTTTCAGTCGGATTCGGCCCCGACCTTGCTGGCACGATTGCCTGCGACGGTGAGCGTGCTGCCCTGACCGCTTACCATATCGTATTCCCTGGCGAACTGACCGTGTTTGCAATGTCATGAAGTTTTATCGGTTTATCGTGCGCCTGCTGGCGCTGATCAATCAACTCTACTTTGTTGAAATTCGAGCTATCGGTGTAGACAAGGTGCCGGAGCGCGGCCCGGTGATCCTGGCGGCCAACCATCCCAGTTCGATACTCGACTCCATCGTGTTGGCAACCCAGCTCAAGCGACCGATCCACTACCTGGCTCGCAGCGGCCTGTTTCGATTCGGTGTTTTGGCGGCCTTGTTCAAGCGTCTCGGCGCCGTTCCCATCTATCGCGCCCATGAAGTCGGGGATGCAGCAGCCCGCAACGTGGAGGTGTTTGACAAGGTCTACGAGCTACTGGAGGCCGGTGGCTGTATCGGCGTTTTCCCCGAGGGTCGCAATTCGCCGCCGACCCGGATTGGCCCCTTGCGCAAGGGAACCGCGCGCATTGCCCTGGGCGCCGAGGCGCGCAATGACAATCAGCTCGGCCTGGTGGTAGTGCCGGTCGGGGTCAATTTCGAAAACCGCGGTTTCCTGATGTCGGCGGTGCTGCTGCGCTTTGGCCGGCCGATCCGGGTGGCCGATTACGCCGAGCGCTACGCCGCCGATCCGGCGGCGGCCCTGGCTGAGCTCACGGCTGAGATCAAGCAGCGCCTGGGCCAGCAGGTGGTCACTGTCGAGGATGCGCGGCTGAGCCAGCTGGTCGAGGATCTGTCCGAAGTTTTCGGGGAGCAGCTGGGGCGTCGCTTTGACGCCGACGATGCCCGTCCCGTGAATCCGGATTCCGATCAGCGCTTCATCAAGCGCTGGCTGTGGCGCCTGGCCGCCTGGTATCGCCGGGCGACCCCGGAGAGCAGCCTGGCCTTCGAGCGACGCATGCACTCGCGCCAGCATATCCACAATGTGCTGGCCGATTGCTGGCAAAGCGATCCGGAGCGTGTCATGGCCTTGCGCAACCGGATCGAGCGCTACAAGGATCACCTGCGCCAGACCGAGCTGCGCGGTGCCCTCGGCCAGGCTTTCGATGAGCCGGTGCGCCAGCGCCTGATCCGCCTGCGCATGACCTTGTATGCCGTGCTGATGGCGCCGATCGCGCTGTTTGGCCTGGTTCACAACATCATCCCCTACCTGGCCGCGCGCGGCCTGGGCCGGCTGGGCAGTGACGAGGCGGTGCGCGCCTTCACCCTGTTCGGCTTCGGCGTGCTCGCTTTTGCCGGCGCCTACTCGGCGATTGGCTTTTGGCTGTGGCAGTACTCCAGCCTGGGCCTGGCCCAGACCCTGCTCTACGTGGCCGCCTTGCCGCCCACTGGCTTTGCCGCCCTGCGCTATCGCCGCAACGTGCTGGTCTACCGCGATCGCATCCTGGTCCGAACCGTGTTCTTCAACCAGCGCGAACTGGTCGACCTGCTGCGCAGGGAGCGGCGGCAGTTGCATGAGCAGTTCCTGGATATGGCGGAGGTTTACGGGGAGGAGTGAGGGAAAAGGGAAAATGGGGTTGAAGCGTAGCCCGGGGCCACGTCCCCGGGGGCCATGTTCGGATTGCTTCCAAACGTCGGGGCGTGGACCCAAACCTGCCAGCGACCACTCGGCACCTGGCCTCTACCCTTCCAACCTCTTTTCCCAAAGTCGCGACTATGTGCAACGAGCAGTGGGGTCAACCTCCACTCCCGGTGGTCCGCAGTCTGTTGCGAGATTCGGATAGACCCTTGAAAAATGCTCCCCAGGGGGATCAACGCTGGTCGTCCAGTATCAGCTCCGCGGCCGGTTCGCGCAGGTTGTAGCGCGAGGCCATTGCGGCGCCGTAGGCGCCGGTGTTGGCGATCAGCATCACATCACCCTCCCGGCACTGCGGCAACAGGCGGTCCAGGCCGAGGATATCGCCGGTTTCGCAGATCGGGCCGACCACGTTGTAGACATGGTCGCCTGCCTCATGCAGGCGGCTCAAGTTGACGATTTCGTGCCAGGCACCATAAAGGGCCGGGCGAATCAGCGAATTCATGCCGGTGGCGATGCCAACGTAGCGCACGTCTCCCTTGCCCTTGGTCTGGTTGACCCGGGCCAGCAGCACACCGGCCTCGCTGACCAGGTAGCGGCCGGGTTCGATCCAGATCTGGACCGGCCGGACCAGCTCATGGCGCAGCTGGGCCAGGCCGGCATCCAGTGCGGTCAGGTCCAGGGGCTGCATGTCGTGGCGGTCCGGGACGCCCAGGCCGCCGCCCAGGTTGATGACGGCCACATCCGGCAGTTCGCGAGCGGCCTCGCCCAGGGTGGCCAGGGTGCGGTGCCAGTTGTCAGGGTGGAGAATGCCGGAGCCGGTATGGGCGTGCAGCCCGGTGATGCGGATATCATGCGCTTCGGCCAGGCGGCGCACCCGCTCGATATCGCCCAGCGGGATGCCGAACTTCGCGTGGCTCCCGGCCGTGCGCACCATCTTGTGGTGGCCCAGGCCCGATCCCGGGTCCAGCCGCAGAAAGATTTCGCGCCCGGCCAGGTCGCTGCCCCAGTGTTCAAGAATGTAGCTGTTGTCAACGGTCAGGCGCAGGCCGGCATCCCGGGCTTCGAGCAACTCGGCGCGGCTGGCGAAGTTGGGGGTCAGCAGCAGGTCAGCCGGGGTCAGGTTCTCGACCTGGGCCAGGGCATGGCGGGCTTCGGGCAGCGAAACACACTCGATACCCAGGCCTTCAGCGACCAGGGCGCGCAGGATGTCTGGGTGGGGGTTGGCTTTCATCGAGTACAGCACCCGGTCGACGGCCTTGAGTGCTCGCAGTCGGCGGGCCGCGGCGCGAACGCTGTCAAGGTGATAAACATAAGCGCAATCGCGCCCCTCGACCAGGTCAAGCAGGCGCTCGCGATCGGTCTCCCACCAGCGTCGGCGCGGTGTCTGCCCGGTTTCGTGCCGGAACAGCTGTTCCCAGGTCGGTCCGAATACGGAGTCGCCGCCAACGCCGCCTGGAATGACCTGTTGATGCAGCTGCTGGACCAGGCGGTCGGCGTGGCGGGATTCGACCACGAAGGTCAGGTTGAGGTCGTTGGCCGCCTGGCTGACCTGGAAGATCCGGCGTTGCTCGAACACTTCCAGCGCCGGCCCCAGGCGATGCAGGATGGTGCGTATGCCCAGGCCGACCAGGCTGACCGTGGCGCAGTCGGTGCGAATTTCCACTCGACAGTGCCGCTCCAGACGCTGGCGCAGCACGTCCAGCGTGTCTGCATCGGTGAGGTTGGCGCCGGGGTCCAGGGTCAGGGTCACGTTGGACTCGGAAGTCGAAACCTGGTCCACCGACAGGCCCAGCTCCCTGAATTCGGCAAAAACATCGGCCAGGAAGCCGACTTGCTGCCACATGTCGATGCCTTCCAGCGACACCAGGGTGATGTGCTTGCGCTGGACGATGGCCTTGACCTGGGCGCCGTGATCGCGGGCCTCGGGCGTGATCCGGGTGCCGTCGATGTCGGGCCGGTCGGTCTGGCGCAGCCAGAGCGGAATGCGCTGCTGATGTACCGGCAGCAGCGAGCGCGGATGGAGCGCACGCGCGCCCATTGCCGCCAGTTCCTGGGCCTCGCGGTAGCTCACCATCTTGAGCAGGCGTGCGGTGGGTATGCGGCGCGGGTCGGCGGTGAACAGTCCGGGCACATCGGAGTGTATTTCCACCCGGTCGGCTTCAAGCAATGCAGCCAGGGTGGTTGCCGAGGTATCCGAACCGCCGCGACCCAGAACCACGGTTTCGCCACGGATATTGGCGGCGACAAAGCCTGGCATGATCAGCGCCGGTCCGCGCCTGGAGAGCCGCTGACGCAGCGCCGGGTCAGGTTGGGCCAGGCACTGGGCCGACAGGTAGGCGGCTCGCTGGCCGCGTCGCGGGTCATCGCTGGCGACCAGTGCCTCACGGCTGTCCAGCCACTGAACGGGCAGGTTTTGCCCGGCCAGCCAGGCAGCACCGAGGCGACTGGAAAGGATTTCACCCATCGCCAGCAGCCTGGCCTGGGCCGGAGGCGAGTCATCGCCGACCTCGCCAAGCAGCTGGTCAAGCTCGGCCAGTGGTTCATCGAGCACGTCGCCTGGCAGCTCCAGGGCATCAAGCAGGCGACGATGGCGCACGGCGATTTCCTCGCTCACCTGCTTTGCCGGTTGACGCGTGTCGGTATCAAACTGCGCCTGCAGCAGATCGGTAACCCCCCGTAAAGCCGAGACGACGACAACAACGCACAGGCCTGCGTCAAGCGTTTCGGTCACTCGACGACCTATGATTTGCCAGTGATCGGGGTGAGTGACCGAGCTGCCGCCGAACTTTATAACGCGCCAGGAGCTGGCATTGCTAGATTGCAGGTTGCTCATCAGGTAGGGTATGCAGAAATATCAAAACGGGGAAGGCGTATTTGGCCAGGGTGGCATGACATGACACCATTGAACCGAATTTTACGCTATATATAGCAAATGAATCATGCGACACCAGATCCGCAGGCCCAGCGCTCGGTCGGCATCAGCGACGTCGGGCGGGTTCGCGAGAACAACCAGGACGCTATCCTGGCCGATGATGCCCTGGGCCTGTGGCTGGTAGCAGATGGCATGGGCGGCCACGCTGGGGGTGCAAGGGCCAGCGAGATTGCCCGTGACACGGTGCGGGCGCGTTTCGACGAGGGCGCGAGCCTGCGCGAAGCCGTTCTTGAAGCGCATCACGCGATCCGCTCGGCCCAGTTGGACCAGCCGCATTTCGGCGACATGGGTACGACCATCGTAGCCGTCGTCGAGCGAGGTGATGGCTACGAAATTTGCTGGGTTGGTGACAGTCGTGCCTATCGTTATTCCGTGCGCGAATCAGAGCTGGAACTGCTGACCCGGGATCACAACGTCGCCGGCATGCTGGTTGCTGCCGGGGCCCTGAGCCCTGACGAGGCCGCCCGCCATCCGCAGCGGCACGTGTTGACCGATTGTCTGGGCCTGACCGGTGAGCACGAGCCGCGCGTCGGCACTCTGGAAGACCGCTGGCGCGGTGGTGAGTGGCTTCTGCTTTGTTCAGATGGATTGACGGGCGAGCTCGATGACCGGGAAATCGAGCGCATTCTCGGAAGCTGTGACAGCCTGGCGAAGGCCCAGGATCGCTTGCTGGCCGAAACCCTGGCAGCAGGCGCCCATGACAACGTGTCGCTGGTTCTGGTCGCCGGGCCCGAGTTGCCCGCCGCGCAGGCCGGCTCGAGTGGGTCGCGCTGGCCGTGGCCATTCCGCAGGCGCTCGCTATAATTGAAGGCGTCAAGGGCGCAGTCAATCGTAGCGATCGAAACATGGTGTGTAAATCACCAGCAAAGATGAGGGATTGATCATGAGTGAGGAAGACAAGGGAAGAAAGCCGGCCAAACGCGACCACGGGCCGCAAGGTACTCACGTTTTCAGCCGTGATGAAGTCCATAAACTGGTCGAGGAAGCCGGCAGTCCTGAAGGTGCGCCGTCCGCACGGGCCCAGCTCAGGGGGGTCAGCGTGGAGGTCAAGGGGCGAGAGTTTCCGCTCAGCGGAGCGCGCTTTGTGGTCGGCAGGGCCAGCGCCTGCGACATCATTCTCTCTGATTCCAGCGTCTCCTCCGAGCACGCCCGGGTAACCCATGATGCCGGTGGCTGGCGGGTCGTGAACCTGCTATCGACCAACGGCACCTTCGTCAACGACAAGCGCGTGTCCAGCGAAGAGTTGCACCACGGTGACCGGGTTCGTTTCGGACGGGTTGAGTTCGTGTTTCAGGACCCGGACCAGGCGTCAGATCGAGCTGGGGCAGGCAGCACGCCCAAGTCTGGAAAGCACTGGCTGCCCTGGGCCGTCGTCGGCGTGGTCGTGATCGTGGTCGCGTTGGTGATCCTGCTTTGATCTCTCGCAATAGCCTGATCGATACCAAAACGCCGGTCCGGGCGCTGGAGCAGTGACTTGGAGCGCCTGGGTCGTTACCAGATCGAAACCGAGCTGGGCCGTGGCACCATGTCCATCGTCTACAAGGCTTTCGATCCCCGAATAGACCGCTACATTGCCATCAAGGTGCTGCGCGAGCAATTCGCGCGCAACGTGAATTCGCGTCAGCGCTTCCTGCGGGAAGCGCGTGCGGCCGGTGGCCTTGGGCATCCGAATATCGTTACGGTATTCGATGTTGGTCAGGTCGATGGCCTGCCCTACCTGGCCATGGAGCTCCTCGAGGGCGCGACCCTGGCCCAGCGCCTGGATGATGACACGCCACCTGAACCCCGATCGGTCATTGAACTGGCCATCCAGCTGTGCAGTGCCCTGAGTTATGCGCATGAGCGCGGGGTGATCCATCGCGACGTCAAGCCGGCCAATATTCACTTCGATGCCAGCAGCGGCATAGCCAAGCTGCTCGACTTCGGCATTGCCGGTATCGAGGGCAGACGCGAAAAACCCGTCTCTGAAGGGGGAACGGTACTGGGTACGCCGGCCTACATGGCGCCGGAGCAGATGCTGGGCGAAGGAGTGGACGCGCGCTGTGATCTCTATGCACTGGGTGTCGTGCTGTACCGGCTGCTGTCCGGACGCCTTCCGTTCGACGAAGACAATGTCAACGAACAGGTCAGTCGTGTGCTGAACCAGCCGCCGCCGCCGCTCAAGCCGGCTCATGCCGATACACCGAAGGAACTGGTCGAACTGACCCTGCGTCTGCTGGCCAAGAGTCCGGCTGGACGGCACGACTCGGCCACTGACGTGCTTGAGGAGCTGCAGGATCTGCGCGCCCGCCTGGATCGGGGCTTGCTGGGTTCTGCCCGTCACCGCACTTTTGCCTGGCGTTGGCCGGCGCTGGTCGGTGGCTTGGTGGCACTGGTTCTGGCGCTGGGTCTTGGGCACGTGTACCGCAGTCAGAATGAGGCCATGATCGCGACGACATTCGGCTTCGGGGAAGGCCTGGCGAGCGTGGTGGCACGCGAGGTGGCCGAGCCTCTGCTGATGGATGACACGACTGCGCTGGGTACCCTGATCGCCGATTTTGCGGCCAACCCGCAAGTGCTCTACCTGCACGTGGTCGATCGCTCCGGTCATGTCAAATCGAGTACCAACCTGTTTCTCCAGGATGAGCAGGCTCCTGAGCTTGAGTCGGCGCGATTGCGCCGTGATGAGCCGACGATTCGCATCCTGCAGGCCGGCAGCGGTGACCTGGAGTTTCAGGTGCCGGTGCGGTTCCAGGCGCGCCGGATTGGCGAGATTCACCTCGGACTGGATGGATCTGCCCTGTCGGTGGCTGCCCGCGGCACCATGACCATGATGGGCCTGGTTTTCCTCGTTGCCTTGTTCGTCATCGTCGTCGCCGTGGCCTGGATTGCCCGTCAGCAGCGGCATTCAATCGAGCGCCTGACCTGGGGACTGCGCCAGATCGGCAAGGGTAACTTCGACTTCCGCCTCGAGGCTGACCGCCGGGACGACTTCGGTTCGCTTTACCGGCGTTTCAACGATATGGCCATGCGCCTGCAGGAACGCCACGGTGTTCGCGACGTGGCCGGACCTCCGCCGCGGCTGCCTGAATTCGACGAGGTCGAGGGCGATATGGAGCAGACCCGGGAGATGGAGGATACCAGTCAGAAAGATTCGGACACGATCCCCTTCAGCAAGGTCACTCACTTTCCCGGTGGGCGCAACC
>RECK01000139.1 GCA_007694055.1 Wenzhouxiangella sp. | reverse complement strand
ACCTTTCACCTTTCACCTTTCACCTTTCACCTTTCACCTTTCACCTTTCACCTTTTCCCCTCCCCTAAAAAGGCCAAGGATGCAGATCTTCGGCCAGGATGCGCAGGGCGTCGACCACGCTGTGATCCGTGATCACGGGCGTAAGCAGGATCAGGATGGCGAAAAGCGTGGTAGTAACCACCGTCAGGCGATCGCCCCAGCCCCAGGGTTGCCGCCAGGGCAGGGGAGGCGCTTGAGCGCGTTTCGGGCCGTCGCCATTGCCACCCTGGCCGCGGCTGAAAGCGGCCTTGGCCGCCAGCGCGGCCTCGTCGACGCTCAGCAAGACGCCGCGAATGGCGCGTTGCCAGGCCAGGACACGGGCCGAGACCTGGGCGCCGGTGCGGGCCGCCGCACTCAGCCCGGCCACGCCGAACAGGAGGTCGATGTACAGGCCCAGCCACAGCGCGGCCAGGACCAGCATGATGTCAAGCTTGATGTGCCACAGGGTGCGACCCAGGCGATGGTCCAGCACGCCCTGCTTGCCCAGGGACCAGTATTCAATGATGCCGTGGGCGGCAACCACGGCGACCAGCCAGAACATCGATATGGCCATGGACAGGACCAGGGCCAGGGTGATGTAGATGATGGTGAAGGTGAGCCGGTTGTCATGGTCGAGCAGCCAGCGGCGTGCCCGCGCCAGGCGTCTGCGCATTGACCAGCTCACTTCCAGTCACCCCACAGCGCCTGCAGCACCGCGATCGCGGCCGCGCCGGCGGTTTCGGTGCGCAGCACGCGCGGGCCCAGGCGCAAGCCGACAAAGCCCCTTGCCTGCAGTGAATCCAGCTCGGCATCGGCAAGACCGCCCTCCGGGCCGATGACCAGGGATACGGGCTTGGCCGGCTGATCTCGAAGCTGGCTCAGGGTTCGCTCCGAGCGCGGATCCAGGCACAGGCCCAGGCCGGTTGGCGCGGGCAGGTCCTGCAGGCGAATCGGTGTTGCCAGGCTGGGAATCCGCGCCCGCCCGCATTGCTCGCACGCCGCGATCATTACCTGCTGCCAGTGAGCCAGACGCCGCTCGGCGCGGCGCGGGTCGAGACGGACCTCGGTGCGCTCGGTGAACACGGGCTGGATATGGCCAGCACCCAGCTCAACCGCCTTCTGGATTGCCCAGTCCATGCGCTCGCCCCGTGCAATTCCCTGCACCAGGCTGATTTCCAGCGGCGACTCGGTTTCCGCCGGAGTCGCCTCCTTGATTTCAACGCGGCAGCTACGCCCTGCGGCCTCCGTCAATGCGCCGCTGTAATCATGGCCGTCGCCGTTGAACAGGACGACGGCATCGCCCGGGCGCATGCGCAGAACCCGGACCAGGTGCCGGGCCGGGCCTTCGGCAAGTTCGACCGCGCCACCCGGCTGCAATGGTTGGTCGGTGAATACGCGTGGGCGACGCATGAACGGGCGCGGTCTCCATGTTGCAGTTCCGGTGTGGCGTTAATGATGCCATCAATCGAGTCTCGATTCCTCGGTGGGGAACACCGGGGCGGTCTGCGTGGTCTGTCAAGGTGGAATACGATACGTTTCGATAGCGCGTATCATGACCGCAACAACAGTGACTACAGGTGCAGAGGTAGCAGTTACATGACACGCTTTTCAGCGCGCGCCAGCGGCGGTTTTTCCCTGATCGAGATACTGGTCGTGGTTGTGATCATCGGCATCCTGGCGGCCGTGGTCGTGCCGCGCGTCATGGATGAGCCGGACCGGGCCCGGGTCACCAAGGCCCAGCAGGATGTGCAGGCCCTGGTCACCGCCCTGAACATGTACCGTCTCGATAATTTCGCCTATCCCTCGACCGAGCAGGGACTGGAAGCCCTGGTTCGCAGACCTTCCGGCCAGCCCGAAGCGCCGAACTGGAAGTCGGGTGGTTACATAGATCGACTGCCGCGAGATCCATGGGGCCGCGATTACCAGTATCTCAACCCCGGCGTTCACGGCGAAATCGATGTCTGGTCCTTCGGGGCCAACGGCATGCCGGGCGGCGAGGGCATCAACGCAGAAATCGGCAGCTGGTCCGATTAGCGAGCGTTCGTTGCGCCCTGCTGGCTTCACTCTGCTCGAGGTTCTGGTGGTGGTTGCCATCGGTGCCATCCTGACCGCGCTGGTGTTCCTGCGGCTCGGCGATTGGCGCTCTCCCGATGACCCGCGCATGCAGCTGGAGCGGCTTGCGGCCTTGATCGAGCGCCAATGCGAGCAGGCCATGTTCCAGTCACGACCGCGCGGCATCCGGATTACCGAATCCGGCTACGATTTCTGGCAGGCGACATCGCAAGGCTGGGTTGCGCTGGCACCCGAAGGCCTGGACCGGCCGCGCAGCTGGGCGGCCGAGCAGGGGCCCGAATTATTGGTCGAAGGTCATGGCGTGGACCTGGCCCGCGAGCCGGACGGCCCGCAGCTGGCCTGTCAGCCCCTGGGTGAGTTGACCTTGTTCGAGATCATGCTGCGTGACCAGACAGGCCGCCACCGCCTGGTCGGTAACGGCAGTGGCAGGCTGGCTGTTACCAGCACCGCGGTGCACCAGTGAAACGGTTCGTCCAGGGACGGGGATTTACCTTGCTCGAGGTGCTGGTCGCACTGGTTATTGTCGCCGTGGCCGTGGCCGCACTGGCCCGGGCCGGGGCGCAGGCCGTCAACGGCCAGTTCGAGGCCGAGCAGCGCACCATGGCGCTTTGGGTGGCCGACAACTTGCTGGCCGAGTTGCGTCTTGACCCACCTGGCCAGACCGGACGCAGCCAGGGCAGTACCAGCATGGCTGGTCGCGACTGGTACTTCGATGTCTTGATCCAGCCTGCACCCGGCGATGACATGTTGCGCGTTGATGTCGCGGTTTATTCCGATGCGCGTCGCCGCCAGGCGGTTTTCACGCATACCGGTTTCCTGCCGCTGTGAACGGCGCGCGCGGTTACACCCTGGTCGAGGTGCTGATTGCGGTTACCGTGTTCGCGGTCCTGGCCGCCAGCGCCTATACGGCCCTGAATGGCCTGGCCCGCGCTGCCATGGAGCAGCGTGAGCGCAGTGAGTCACTGGCTGAGCTGCAACTGGCAGTGGCCCGTTTCGATGCCGATCTGCGCCAGGTGACTACCAGATCCGTGCGAACCCGCGATGGCAGCCACGAGCCGGCCCTGACCGGCAATCGCACCAGCCTGACTGCAACCCGATCTGGCTGGTCCAACCCGGCCAATCTGCGTCGCAGCCAGCTGCAGCGATTCTCCTGGTCGCTGGAGCAGGATCGGCTGGTGCGGCTGAGCTGGCCGGTGACCGATGCGGCGGCAGCGACCCAGCCGCAGGCCGACCCGGTGCTGGCTGATCTGCGCCTGATCGAGTTCCGTTACCGCGACAACAGCGGCCGCTGGCATGATCAGTGGCCGCCGGCACAGGCTGGCCAGGCGACGCTGCCGGTGGCTGTAGAGCTGAACCTGAACAGTCGCCGCCACGGCACGATTCGTCGACTGCTGGTGCTCGAATCGTGAGCAAATGTCGCCAACAAGGTGCGGCTTTGCTGGTGGCGCTGATGGCGGTCGCCCTGGCGACCGTACTGGCCCTGGGGTTGATCGAGCGCGGCCAGGGCACGCTGGCCCGGACCCAGGCGCTGATCTCAACCGAGCGCGCCTACCAGTATGCCCTGGGCATGGATTTGCTGGCTGATCAGCTGATTGCAAGGGTCATGGCCGACGGTCTCGACCCGACCCTGCTTAATGGTACCTGGACCCCGGTTTACGAGGTCCCGGGCGGGCTTATCCAGGGTCGCCTGATTGACCAGAACGCGCGCTTCAACGTCAATGCGCTGGCCCATCCTGATCGGCTTAGGGCAGTCCAGGCTTTTGAGCGCTTCGAACGCCTGCTCGATCACCTCGGTCTGCCGGTGATCATCGCCGCTGAGCTGGCTGACTGGCTGGAGGGTGCGCCCCAGCCCCGTCCGGGCAGCGCCGGGGATTCCCACTATGCCAGTCAGCGCCCGCCTTACCGCATGGCAGGAACCCGCCTGGCTCACGTCAGTGAGCTGCGCTGGTTGCGCTCGGTTGACGAGGCGGCCTGGGAGCGCCTGGTGCCGGTGGTCACTGCGTTGCCGGAGCCGGAACTGATCATCAATATCAATACCGCCAGCGCCGCGGTCCTGGCCAGTCTGTTCGCCGATCTGGATATCGACTCGGCCCGGCGCCTCGCCGGCGACGGACCGTGGGCCGATGTGCAGGGCTTCATGCAACATCCGCTGGTGCAGGCCCAGGCCGTTCCGGGCCTGGAGAGCGGCCTGGTCGTGCTCAGCCCCTGGTACCTGGCCCAGGCTCGGGTGGTGCTGGACGGGGTCGAGCGCGACTACTTCCGGCTGATGCGCTGGGGGACTTCAGGTTATGATTTTCGTCTATTCAGCCAGGGTGTGCCCTGAGTGCCCCGGAATCTCCGATAAAGAGGCCAGATGTCCAATACAAGCCGGGAAAAAATTCTTGTTCATGCCGTCGGTGACCAGTGGCGCTGGCTGGCCCTGGATCGCCAGGGCCGAGTGCGCCGGCATGGCCTGTGTCCGGCGGATGCGCCGGACTGGCCTGAACAGGGTTCGTTGACGGTTCTGGTCGATGCTGCCGATTGCGTGGGTTTGAGCCTGGATCTGCCGGCCCTGCCGCCGGCGCGCCTGGCCCAGGCCTTGCGCTGGGCGGCCGAGGAGCATCTTTCCTCCGGTGCCGAAGACGAGCACGTTGTCGCCGGGCCGCGCAGTTCCGGCGGACAGCAATACTGTGTTGTCATCGGCAACGATCGCATGCAGGATCTGCTGGGCCGCATCAGTGGCCGCGAGCTTGAGGTGATGATGCCCGATGCCCTGTGCCTGCCCTGGCGCGAGAATGAGGTGGCCATGGGTCGCCTCGGTGACCGCATTCTGGCGCGCTGGGGAGAATGGTCTTTCGGCAGTTTCGAACCGGACTTGCTCAACGAGATGTTTGACGGGCTGGTGCCGAACGGGGCTTCGGCAGTGTGGTACGGGGGTGACGTGCCGCCCGGTCTTGCTGGTCGTCTTCACCAGGTCAGCACCGAGCCGCTGTTGCCGGCCCTGGCCGAGGGTGCGGCAGCCGAGAAAGTCAACCTGCTGGCCGGTCCCTGGGCGCCGTCATCGGCCCATGCGGCCCGGGCGCATTGGCGCTGGGCAATCGGGCTGGTTGCCGCCGTGGCGGTGCTGGTTTTTGCCCTGGCCGGCGTTGAAAACCAGATGCTCAAGCGCCAGGCCGGCGAGCTTCAGCTGGCCATTGATGCCCAGTTCCACCAGGCCTTTCCCGATGTCGGTCGGGCGGTTCGCCACCGCGAGCAGGCCGAGCGCGAGCTGGCTCGCTTGCGTTTTGGCGAGTCGGCCGGGTTGCTTGATTTGATGAACCGTGCCGCGCCGGTCATCGAAGGCCAGGAAGGCTTGCGTCTTGATGGCCTGAGCTACCGCGAAGGCTTGCTGGAGCTTAGCCTGCGGGCACCGGATGTGGCCGCCCTAGACCAGTTCGAGCAGCGTTTACGCGCACTGGATCTGAACGCCTCGGTGCAGTCTGCCAGCATGGATGCCGAGGGTGCGGCCGGGCGCGTTCGTATTGCCGGAGTGGGACGATGAGCGCCTGGTGGAACGGGCTGGACATGCGCCAGCGCTGGTTGTTTTCGGTTTGCGGGGGTGTCGTGCTGGTGCTGGCGGCATTTGTCTGGGTCTGGGAGCCGCTGTCCGAGAGCCGCCAGGCCGAGCGGGCGCGCATCGCCCAGCAGCAGGCCTTGCTGGATTGGTTGACAGCCTTGACACCGGTGGCGGCCGACCTGCGCCGGGGCAGCTCGCGGGCAGCTGATCTCGGCGGTCGCTCGCTGCTGGGGCTGGCCGATGAGACGGCACGCGCGGCCGGGCTGGCCGGCTCCCTGAGTCGGATCGAACCGGCCGGTGAAGGCCAGGTGCGGATCTGGCTGGACGGGGCCGAGTTCGTCTCCACCATGGGTTGGCTACAGCGTCTTTCGATTGAGTATCCCATCGAGGTCAGCCAGCTGAGTATCGACCGCGGCCAGCGCAGCGGTCAGGTCAATGTGCGGGTGACCCTGACCTCCAATGCGTAAGGTTGTCGTTCTGGCCCTTCTGGCCATCCCGATCATCCTTGTTCTGACCCTGCCGGTGAGCCTGATTGTACCGCTGCTGGATGCGCCGTCGGGACTGGGGCAGGTGCGGGGGACAGCGTGGGCCGGCAGTGCCCGGCTGCAGCAGCCCGGGCAGGTGCCATTGAACCTGAGCTGGCGGTGGCAAGGTGGCCGCTACTGGCGCTGGCAGGCCACCGATACGCGCACGGAACTGAACGGCTTGTGGCGGCCGGCCGGTGACCTGGTGCTGGAAAATGTCAATGGCCGGGTTGACCTGGAGCGCGTCGATCTGGGTTACTGGCTGCAGGCGACTCGGCCGGCCGGCTACCTGCAACTTGCTATTGACCAGGCCCGTTTGCCCAGCGGTCAAGTGCCGCGAATCGTTGGCGGCATCACCTGGGAAGAAGCGCGTCTGGAAGGCAGTGTGCACGAACGACTGGGCCGTATCGGTATCGAGTTCGAACCCGATGGAGAGCGTCTTCTGGCCCGGGTAGGCTCGCTTGAGCCGGCGCCGATCCAGGTGCGAGGCACGATCGAGGCTGATGTCGAGCGCTACGAGGTGGACCTGTGGCTGCGCGCGAGCCCGGATCGCCCCGACCTGGCCCGCGAGATCGGTATTCTTGGTGAACGTCAGGCCGACGGCCAGGTTCGCCTGCGTTTGAGTGGGGCGGTGACTGCGGCCAACTGACCCAGGGAGTCCGGTCGGGAAACTTGCGTCTCCAGTTCGGGGAATTTACCCGGGGATGTAGCAAAGGCTGTGCGTGCATGCGTATCATGGGCAACACCCACACGCTTTGCCGGGAAGGAAGACTCGTATGCAAGCCATCGGACGATTTCGGATCATCCGTCAGCTCGGCGGGGGTGGTTTCGGCGATGTCTACCTGGCCGAGGATCCGGCCATCCGGCGCAAGGTTGCGATCAAGGTCTTTCGGCCGCGTGACGAAAATGTTCTGGCCTTTGTAACCTCCAGCGATGAAGAAGCGTTGCAGGTCCTGCGGCAGCGGTTTCTGAAGGAAGCGCAAATCCTGGCCTCGCTGGAAGACGAGCCCTACGTGGTCAACGTGCACGAATACGGCGAAGACAGCGATGGCGCGCCGTTCTACGTCATGCCTTACCTGCCGCACTCCCTGGCCGACGAACTTGGCGAAGATATGCTGGATGTCGATGGTTTCGACAGCAATCTTCACGGCAGTCGCCCGCGGGCACTGCCCATGGCACGCGCACTCGAGTTGATCGAGCAGCTGCTGATCGGGCTGGCAGCGGCTCACAGGCACGGCCTGATTCACCGCGATATCAAGCCATCAAACCTGATGTTCAGCCGCTCTGGCGATATTCGTATCGTCGATTTCGGTATTGCCAAGGTGCCAGACTCTCCGCACTCGACGGTCTCTCAACTGGGTATTGGCAGTCGCAACTACATTGCTCCCGAACAGCTCCAAAGCGCCAAGCATGTCGATGCCCGAGCCGATGTCTACGCGGTCGGTGTGGTGGCTTATCGCATGCTCACCGGCCGCTTGCCGGTCGGGCGTTTCCCCGATCCGGTTGAACTGGTGCCCGCGCTTGGCCGTCCCTTGAATGACCTCGTCCTGGACATGATGGCGATCAATCGCGATCAGCGGCCGGCGGACGCAGCTGCCACGCTGAAAGCCTTCAGGTCGGCGCTGTCCGGAGTCGGGTCAATGGCCGGTGATCAGCCCACGCGCGTTTTCGGCCAGAGCGATACAACGGCCGCCATGACCGGTCCGGGGCCTGCGGCGAATCGCGGCGACCAGGCCAGCGCAGCTCCGACAGGTTCGGGAGCTTTGCCGCGCTGGTTGCTCTGGGCCGTTCCGCTGGTGCTGGTCGTGCTGGTTGGTGGCCTGGTGCTTTGGCTGGGCGGTGCTGAGCCGGAACAGTCGCTGGTCCATTCGTCTGCGCCCGAGTTGCAGCGCGAGCGACCCGTGGCGCAAACCTTGCGTGATCATCTCCAGTCCGAGGATGATGATGTCGATGCCATGTTCGAGGCGATCACCCAGGTTCCTGTTCCGCTCGACCCGGCGGCCAGGTCAGCGCAAGCGTCTGCCGGCGTGGTCGAAGAGGACAGCCAGCCGGTACCCGCCGTGGCATCGGCGGCCGATGAATCCCTGACCGAAGAACCGGCCCCTGTCGAATCTCCGGATCCCAGGTCGCCGCCGGCAGCTGCAGTCGACACCGGCGCGGCTTCGGAGCAGCAGCGCCGGGTGCTCGCTGTCCAGGAACAACTGCGTAGACTGGGGCAGGAGATTACGGCTGACGGGCAGATGGGGCCGGCCACGGCAGCCGCTATCCGTGCCTTCGAGGAGGCGGCAGGAGACACACCCAGCGGTCTTGCCAGCCAGGCGTTGCTGGAACGACTGGTTGCGGCGGAGGCCTGGCCCGAGCCCGAGGACGAGCCGGATGAGGCCGCACCATCGCTGTCGCAGCGCGAGATCGGTGAACGATTTGCCGATTGCGCTGGCTGCCCTGAAATGATCATCATCCCGGCCGGTCGTTTCACCATGGGTAGCCCCCCTGGCGAGCGCCAGCGCCGCTCAAGCGAGGGGCCGCAGCGCGAAGTTGATGTGCCGGCATTTGCCCTCGGTACGCGCACGGTGACCTTCGCCCAGTTTGATGCCTGCGTCGATGCCGGTGGCTGTTCGGAGTCACCGCATGATCGTCGCTGGGGGCGCGGCAACCGGCCAATTATCAATGTCAGCTGGCACGATGCGCAGGAATATGTTGCCTGGTTGAGCGAGACCACCGGGCAGCGCTATCGTCTGCCCAGCGAGGCCGAGTGGGAGTACGCGGCTCGCGCCGGATCCGGTACACGCTTCAATACCGGCGACTGCATCCTGGACAGCCAGGCCAATTTCAATGGCTTGCGCCAGCCACGCGGCTGTCCGCGCGGCGCGGTCAGCAATCGGACCAGCTTCGCCGGAACTTTCGACGCCAATGCCTGGGGGCTTTACGACATGCACGGCAACGTGGCCGACTGGACTGCGGACTGCTGGAATGCGAACTACAGCGGGGCCCCGATCGATGGGCGCGCATGGCTTGAGGGGGATTGCAGCCAGGCGGTTCATCGCGGTGGCGGCTGGTTCCTGGCTGGCGACACCCTGCGCTCGGCCAGCCGGATCTCGGTCGAGCGCGACTACCGCAACTTCTACCTGGGCTTCCGCGTCGCGCGCGACCTCGAAAACTAACAGGCCTGAACTTGCTGATCGTCAGTCGGACTCTGCGGGCTTCGCGTCGTAGGCAGCTCAGGTTCAATCCTCCTGTTTTCAAGCCGAAAAACAAAGAAACCACCGAAGGCACCGAAGACACCGAAAAGGCTTCTTCAGCCACCTTTCGGTGTTTTCGGTGTTTTCGGTGGTTCCGTGGTTTTTGTTTTTGCTTGAAGTGTTGCCCTTGCCGAATATTGCCCTCATTGCAGCGTGACAGCTACCCCGGAAAAGCGCGGGCGGATTGGCGATAATGTGGCCTGAATCTTTCGGCTTACCCCAACGCCATGCCTGACCGCTCGAAGCCAGACCTTTCCCACGCACTGTCCGTTGCCCGTCGGGCGGCCCAGGCCGCCGATACGGTGGCCATGGAGTACTTTCGCACCGACCTGGCGGTGGAGCGCAAGGCGGATGCCAGTCCGGTGACCGAAGCCGATCGGCGCTGTGAACAGGTGATTCGCGAGCATCTGCTGGCCGAGTTTCCCGATCATGCGATCTTCGGTGAAGAGTACGGCCAGCGCGGGGACGGAGACTGCCTGTGGCTGGTGGATCCGATTGATGGCACGCGCAGCTTCATTCGCGGGCTGCCTTTCTGGTCAGTGCAGATCGCGCTGATGATTGAAGGCGAGCTGGTGCTGGGCGTTTCATCTGCGCCCGCATTCGGAGAGACGGCCTGGGCCGTGCGCGGCGAAGGTGCCTGGATTGATGGTCGCCGAGTCAGTGCTACCTCGATCGACCGGCTGGAGGAGGCGGACGTGTCGTTCGGCAACCTGCGCTCGCTGGCCGCCGGGCCAGGCTGGGACTGGGCCGGCCAGATCGTGGCTCGGGCAGCGCGTAGCCGGGGCTATGGTGATTTCTATTCCTACCACCGCCTGGCCGAGGGCAGTCAGGATGTGGTCATCGAGAGCGATGTCAATATCCTCGATATAGCGGCCCTGACGGTCATCGTGCGGGAGGCCGGCGCCCGGATAACGGACCTGGACGGCGGAGAGATCGGGCTCGACACCGGGTCCGTGCTGGCGGCCCCGGCGAGTCTGCACCGGCAGCTGCTATCCTTGCGCCATGATCGATGAAAGTCGCTTCAAACCGCTACCCACCGTTCATGCCCGGCGTGAGCGGCGTCCGGCTGATCTGTTCAAGGTCGAGCAGGTAGAGCTGGAGTTTTCCAACGGAGAACATCGTACCTACGAGCGCTTGATCAGTCGTGGCCTGGGTGCGGTGATTATTGCGGCCATGGTCGATGACGATCACGTTCTGCTGATCCGGGAATACGCCTGCGGTGTCCATCGCTACGAGCTTGGCTTGCCGAAGGGTCGGCTTGATCCGGGAGAAACCCTGCTGGAGGGCGCCAACCGCGAGCTTCAGGAAGAATGCGGTTATGCGGCGCGTCAGCTCGAGGAGATCGGACACCTGACCCTGGCGCCAGGCTACATGACCCACGCCACCCATATCGTCCTGGCCCGCGACCTGTATTCCTCGCGCCTGCCCGGGGATGAGCCTGAACAGCTGGAAGTCTTTCGCTGGCCGCTGGATCGGCTGTCCGAACTGGTCCAGCGCCCGGATTGCACCGAGGGTCGCAGTATTGCTGCCCTCTACATGGTGCGCGATCACCTTCGGCAGGGTGGGTAAAAGGGAACCTGATCAGCGTCGTGTCTCAGCCAGATGGATCAAGCATCAGAAAAGCAAAAAAGGGGTCTATCCGAATCTCGCAACAGACAGGGGACCACCGGGAGCGGAGGTGGACTCCACTGCTTGTAGCGCATAGTCGCGACTTTGGGAAAGAGGTTGGAAGGGTAGAGGCCAGGTGCC
>RECK01000309.1 GCA_007694055.1 Wenzhouxiangella sp. | reverse complement strand
GGCGTCGAATTTTCATGAAGATGCTTCCTTAACTTACCGAACGCCCTAACCCCAGATGAAGACTACCCCCCCGGCGAAAAATTCAACGGATTGGGCACGCAAATGGCTCGACCACTGATGGTCCGAGCATTGCGTGGAGGCGACACCTTGGGCGTAGTTCACTCTGTCATGTGCCGCTGCCAATGCGCGAAATCCGGAGATCACCTTCCGGCCCACGCGCGAGGTCAGTGTTTACGTCGAGGTCGAGCGCGCGGCTTGATGCTCAGGCGGTTTCGCGAGCCGGTTTCCTGCGCCGCGGTGCGAGGAAGTCGTATTCGCTCTCCATCACGTCGGTGCCCTGCAGCTTGTCTAGGCCAATCTCGAGAAGAAAATAGGAAAACAGCAGATTTTGCAGTTCGATTGCCTACGACAGGGCAGACTCGGACGGAAATTGGACTACTGCGTGCCCAATAAGGGGGAATCGCGGGCTCGGCGGGGTGTCAGCGGCGCATCGGATACCGATGGAAATCAGGAAATGAGGTGCTTATACTTCCTATACTGCGGCCAATGACACCACGCTCGGCAGGGGGCGCGATGCCCTGTGCAATCGTATTGTCTGCGTGCCGGCCCAGAGCCTGCTGCCGTTCGGTCGCTTCAACCTGACCAGCTACGGGTCGCTCATCGGCGTTGACTGGTTCGGCGATGGCTCTCTGTCTGCCTTTCCAGGCGTCGATTTTGAAGACTTCGTCTCGCCGCTTCCAGTCAACCGCGGGCCGACCGGCTTGATTTTCGACCTCGACGGCAACGGGGTGGAGGACTGCTTGCAGACCGTCAACGGCGTCATCCTGCAGCGCTTTGGCTTCTTCGCCGGCTGTTACGTGGTGCGCGATCCATCGCAGGGCGCCGCCGTGTTCCGCGACGGCCTGCTGGCCGGTGCCGAGAATGCCTTTGGCGGCGATGGTACCTCGGGCGGCCGAGATCGCCAGTCGATCACTCCGGACGACGAGCGCATGTCGCTGAATCTCAACACGCGCTACGACTTCACTCCATCGACCCGATTGTTCTTCGAGAGCAAACTGTCGCGGTCGCGGACAACGGACGATGGCAGCGAGGCGGTGAACGGTTTCTTCGACTCGCATATCCTGCGTTGGGACAGCCCGTTTATCCCGCAGAACCTGCGCGCTCCGATCGAGACTTTCGTCAACAACAACACCTCGGGCGATTTCGACGTCAAGGAAGTGTTCTTCGAAGTGTCGCTGCCGCTGCTCAACAACCGTCCGGGCGTGGAGGACCTGACCCTGGATGCGGCCTACCGCTACTCGGACTATTCGACCCTGGGCAGCACGGACAGCTGGAACCTGCGCCTGACCTACGCGCCGATCCAGGACATCCGCTTCCGCTCGACCCTGTCGCAGACCGTGCGCGCGCCGAACATCAACGAGCTGTTCTCGCCGCTGCAGCCGGCCACGGCACGGCCGCTGGACCCCTGTGATGTCGGCAACATCAACAACGGCACGCCGAACCGCCCGATCAACTGCGCCGCCGACGGCCTGCCGGCCAACTTCACCGACCCGCTGACCGCGCGCTTCTCCGGCTTCGTGGGCGGCAACCCGAATCTGGACGTGGAAACCGCCGACACCTTCACCGCCGGTGTGGTGCTGGAGCCGCGTTTCGTGCCCGGGCTGTCGATTACCGTCGACTGGTACGACATCGAAATCGATGACGCCATCTCGACCATCGGCGTGCAGCAGCTGGTCAACGCCTGCTACGACGCAGCCACCTTCCCCAACCAGTTCTGCGAGCAGTTCGCGCGCGACCGCAACCCGGGCTCGCCGACCTTCCTGGGCTTCAGTTCCTTCGTCAGCAGCCAGCTGAATTTTGCCAAGATCGTCACCCAGGGCGTCGATTACTCGGTGCGCTACAACTTCCAGCTGGGCGACCTGGCCTCGGCCCTCGACCCCTACGGCAGCATGACGCTCGGTCTGACCGGCAACTGGGTCAGGAAGCTGGAGCGTTTCGAAGATCCGGTCGACGACAGCATCATCAACGATCTGCTGTCCGAGGGTGGTCAGCCGAAAAACGCGTTCGGCGCGTTCGCCCGCTGGCGTTGGGATCGACTGGTGGTGAACTGGCGCGCCCAGTACTGGGGCAAGTTCCTGGAGTTCTCGCCGCGCATCGACAACAACAGCGCAGACAACGTCGAAAATGCCTGGACCGGTGACATGTGGCGGCATGATCTCAGCGGCTCGTTCATGACCAATGATCAGATCCGCATCATCGCCGGCGTCAACAACGTGTTCGACAAACAGCCGGTCATCAGCGCCCGGGCTTACCCTGTCGGGATCATCGGGCGAGAGCATTTCCTCGGCCTGAACGCCAGGTTCTAGACCGATACTTCGAAGCGGTCCAAGCCCCGGGACGATTGACGCCCCGGGGCTTTTTCATGCCGAAAATCGGCGTCTGATCGCCGCCAAGTGCCCCTGATCAACTAGCGAGGGGTCTCGCGGCGATGTTGCTCGACCAGTTCATCCCAGCCGACCGCGTCGTTGCTGCCCTCATAATCTCCGGGTGTGGCGGAGTCATGCTGGCCATCCTGGTTCAGTGGTTCACCATTGGGAAAAAGTGCTTCGTAGAAGCTGTCGAGAGAGTCGTCGAGTGGCGTTTTCATGGTCTTCAATTCCGTGTTGGAAGAAAGCCAAGCGATACCGGGCTGAATCGAGGGGCCGCCGGCAGGACCAGCGGAATCAGCTGTGCCGGGACACCCAGCCAACGCAGAAAGCTTGCATAGTACTGCTCGGTGGCAATCCGCGGCAGGTAAATGCCGCGCTGATTCTGCCCGGCAGAGATATTGACTTCCCAGTCTCCGGCCAGCGTGTAATCCGGTTCGGGGCCATACATACCGCCGAGGACTGCGCCGCCGAACACAAAGGAGTGAGAGGCCCATCCATGGTCGGTTCCCAGATTCGCATTGTCTACCAGGGTGCGGCTGAACTCGGATTCGGTCATGACCGTGACCCTATCGGACAGGCCCATGGCTTCAATGCCGGCTGTCAGTGCCGCAAACGCGTTATTCAAGCCCCCCAGGCGCGGATCCTGATTTTCTCTCAACTGTGCATGATTATCCCACCCACCCGTGCCGATAAACCCGACTCCTGCACGGACGCCCAGTTCGGAGCGGTTAACGGCTGTCCAGATGGCCTGCAGCGCAGGCCTGACGAACTGGGCGCTGCTGGTGGCGTCGTTGACCGGCGGGGGAAGGGACACCAGCTGGCCATTGATGTAGCCTGGCGCGGCCAGCCCGGCAACCTGTCCTGCCACAAACGCATCGCGGACCACGTTGCCGGAAGCCCGTGCCCCCAGACCGACACCTTCAGACTCGGTTGACAACTCACGAAGTTGACGAACGGCAGTCTGGTTGAAGCCGTAGGCTCTTGCGCCAGGGCGAACCGGTGCCGGGATGGTGACCGGTGACAGGGGGGGATAGGTCCGGTTCTGCCGGGATCCGGTTCGAAACAGCGAGAACAACACGTTGTTGGGCTCAAGGTTCCAGGTGCCCGCGAGGAGCGCCATGAGCCGTCCGAACCAGCCGGTGTCGCGACTCTGAGGGCGATGCTGGAGACCGTCCTGCCAGAGCCATTGCTGCTTGTCGTGGGCACCAACGGACAGCGGCCTGAATCGACCGGCCTGGGCGGCATCCAGGTACTGCGCCTTGGTCGTTGGCTCATTGAGCGTGCCCATTTCGCGAACGATCGCCAGGCGACTGGCATTCCAGCGCTCGGCCAAGTGCCCGAGGTTCGGATGAAGGCCCCAGGTCTGTCCGTTCAGGGGCAGCAGTTCAGATTGCTCGATCCGAACCCCGGGCCGCCGCGCCTGCTCGTAAATGGAAAAATTGAGGTTCCCCGGGGTCGGGATCAGCATGTTGTGGGAGTCGATCCCTCCAAACTGGAACAGGCAGATAACAAACCGCTCTTGGCCCACGCCAGGCCTTGTGGCAATGAGTTGGTCAATGGTCGTCTTTAGTTCGTACGAAGGGGGCTTTTCAATTTTCATTGTCGGGAACCAGATGATTTGTTCAGCCGTGGAGCCTGTCAGATTCCGGCGCTGGCAATCCTTGAATTCGGGCTTGGCTACGGCGACGAAAAACGATCTCTGAAAAGGCCGTCGGGTATCTGGTAGCGGACCCAGAAATCAGGCCCGTTGATCAGCGACTGAATGGCCAGGGCAACTCTTTCCTCACGCTGTGCCAGCGTGGTTGGGGTTCGGGTTTCCATGAGTTCAGCGATGGACAGCTTCTTGCTTTGGCGAGTGCGACCAGCGCACAGCAACAGATCGAGCTTGTCGACGATTTCAGTGGCCATAAGCGTCTCCAGGTTGCCAAGAAAATCGAACGAGATCGGCGAAAATCCGCCCTTTCCGATCCTTTCCATCTCGACTGCCCGGGCAGGAATCTGATTGTCGGGGTCAAAGCCTAATCTGATGCCATTCCAGTTCCGGAACAGGGCGGGAGCCGTCGTAACTTCCGAGCCCCCTACCTGATTGACAAGGAAATGAACTCGTCCCAGGATCATGGTCTCCAGTCCGCGGTAAATGTCGGCCCGGGCATTGGGAGTATAGACCTCGGCTTCAGGAATCAAGACCCCCTGGCTGGCAGCGGGCTCTTCCGTGTAGCTGGGGGTGTAATAGCCGAAAATGGATGGGCCAATAATGGGCCATACTCCAGCAGCAATGCTGTCTGGCTTCCATCCGTTCCCGGGCATGAAGTGGGAAACATCGATCCAGCCGGCGACCTTGTTCTGTGGTGCCGTCGCGGGGGCGATATTTGCACCCGCACCAACGTAACCGGGGCCGCCACCGGGTACACCTGAACGGTAGAAGGGCGTTTGTCCGCGCTCGTCGAACATGGGCATGCCGAGCACTGGGTCGAATTCCTGCAGGGTCGGCTGATCAAGACCCAGGGCGGTCTGATAGGCCGTGCACCCCAGGGACTTGATGAAGTTTCCGTAGAGTTCGAAGGGATCCCGGATGCGCCCGAACTTGTTCGGTAGCCGGTTGGCCGCCAGAAACTCCGGGTCGAGGAAGATCTGTTTCCAGACCGCGGCCAGGTTGCCGACGTGGCCGGTTCCGTCATCACGGAATACGTTGACCACGCGCTCGACGTAGGTCGGGCTGGGCGTGGACGTGGTCGCATAGCGGATCAGTCGGGTGCAGACATAGGGCGCGGTGGATGGATGCTGGATGAACTGCTCGATGGCCATCCTCACATTGGTTTCCGGGTCGGTGCCGGCAGGAATGTCAAGGCCGATCCCGGGCGCCGATTTGGCCCCGAACTCATACATCTCCGATACATGCCGCAGCCGTGGGTAGGTGCCCCGCATCCCCAGGTATTGCTGCTCGACAAAGCCGCTGGTCATGCCCGGACTGCCGTCTGCCGTAGCGGTAAAGATCTGCCCGACCTGGGGATTGTTGCCGGCGCCGAGCTGGGTCAGCGAGGTCGCGACCTGATGGATGCGGTAGATCTTGCCGGCTTTGACTCTGGATGGGGGTTTCCTGTGGCCATACTGGACGTAGTCGGGGGCGAGGGTGCTGAGCTGCACGTGGTAGCGAAGGGCCACGCCGGCAAAATGACGGTTATAGGTTCTTCCCTCGCGTTGTCGCGGCTGTTGGCGCGGAAGAAAGCTGCCATCCGGTCCATCGGCCACCGGAATTTCGGTGTAATAGGCGTTCTCATCGGTGCGGAATGGGTGATTGAGGCCGGTGAATACCTTGGCGGCTTCGGCCACGTCGGCCCCACCGTAGTTCTCGATCGGCTGTCCACCAACGGGATCGAGCACCACATTGCCGCCATCGTCGAGGCGGAACAGGCCCATCGTGAACAGCTGGATGATCTCTCGGGCATAGTTCTGGTCCGGGTTCTCTTTCGAGTTCCGGTAGTGCGTGAGCATCTGTGCCATCGGCTCGAAGTAGGTGATCGACTCGAGCAGATCGGCATAGCTGCCGAAGGCATGCCGGGCGAGCAGTTCATAGTAGGCGGCAGGGCCGTATCCGGATGGGGCGAATCCGCCGCCGTTGATGTTGATCGGGATCATTTTCGACAACATCCAGACGCACTTGCACAGAAGCTGTAGCCTGGGCGCCTTGGGCGCATCGGGATCCGTGACATCGAACAGGCCGCCATAAACAGGGTTGTTGTACAGCAGTGCTGTAGAGACCATTCGTTCCGGGGGAATGACGCCGGGCCGGTCGATGCTGGTTTCCAGGCCCAGTCGCTGATTTCTGCCGACATTCGGGCCGTTGGTCCCGCCGCCGATGTGTTGATCCGGGTCGAAGTAAAACGGCTGTGGAAAATCGGGTGGCGTCATTTCCTGGTTGACTTTCGTGAACCAGCCGGCTTTTGCCACCGGGTGTCCGTTCGCATCGATCGACCATGCTGCCATTTCGCTGCCGTCGTAGTTGGCGGCGATCTGGTCGTCGATCCACTCCAGGGCACTTTGGCCTGTAAGGGCCTCGATTTCGGTCAGAGTCGGTCCGAGGGTCGTTGCGGACAGAAACTCCGCGGCTTTCTTCTTGTCGCTGAGGATCAGCGTGGCGGGATCCAGGTAGTGGACCGTCTGCCGGTTCGGATTCATGTAACTGTCGGCAGCAAAGGCCTTTAGATCAAAAAATCCGGTCAGCGGCATCACCCCGCTTGCCGCGGCCGCGCAACCGCCCTGGAGAAAAGTTCTTCGTTTCATGGCGCTAAGCGGCCTCCGGAAATCAGCTGATCTTGAGCGTCAGGCGGTGCATTTGGCAGTGCATGGACCAACGAATCGTTCCAGCGGGTGCGCCGAAACCCCTTCGATATCCCCGCGTTGTGCTGAGCCTAGCATGAGCTTTCAGAACCAATCAAGCCTGTGCGCGAAGTCAAGGCGGGGCTGGCCTGGCACCGGATGCGGCTGAGTAAAGGGCGAAAAGCTGCGAGAATGTCTTTTGGTTTCCCATGTTTTTGCATCCTTTCGGCAAGGTTTCGCCAAGCTTTGATCAGTTAACTGCGGGAAGAAAGTCAAGATTTTGGGGGCTGAAAGCGACAGGCGTATAGGCCTGCGCGCCCGTGCCGACGACTGCCCGAGGGACTGCACTCGCCGGCAGGATCATGGGGATCAGTGCAGCCGGGATACCGAACCACCTGAGCAAAGTCGCGTAGTATTGCTCGGTCGAGGTGGTTGGGACAAACGAGTTGCCCCCATTAATGGCCTGAGGGCCAGTCGGGCTGTAGTCTGGAGTCGCGCCATAAAGGCCACCTAGCACGGCATTGCCCCAGATAAAGCTGTGGCCGGACCAGCCGTGGTCAGTGCCCTGGTTGTTGTTGGAACGGAATGTTCTGCCGAACTCCGTTTCGGCGAAGAAGGTGACCTGGTCTCGAAGGCCAAGCAAGTCGATCGCATTCGTCAGCGCGGTGATCTGGCCGTTGAAGATAGCCAGTAACGGATCCTGATTCGGCCGCAGGCTGGCGTGGTGGTCCCAACCCCCGGGGGCGTTGACGTAGACCACCATCCTTCGGATTCCCAGTGCAGCATTCTCCACGGCAGTATGGATAGCTTGAACCGCCGGGCGAAGACCGGCGGCATCGCCAAGGGCAGCGTTTACATTGCCCGGTAGAGCAACGAGTTCGGCATTTACAAAACCAGGCGCGGCGAGGCCCTCAGCGAGCACGTACTTCCACGTGGCCCGCATCAGATTATGGTCGGGATCGGCGGGCAGGCCTGCACCTTCGGCCTCGGTAAACACCTGACGGATCTGGCCTGCAACCCCATTAGCCCCTGTTGGCGTGGTGCCGTACGAGGCAGGAGCGGGCCTTGAGGACATCGGGAGTGCAACCGTTCCCTTGGGTGGATACGGACGATTCTGGAGGTTATTGCCTGCACGCGAGATCAAACTCATCAGCAGGGAGTTCTCTTTGCCCGGTTGCGGCGTGTTCCAGGTGGCATCCAGCAAGTCCATGGCCCGGCCGAACCAGCCGGTGGTGCGAGCAGGGGGGTTGTGCTGCAGACCGTTCTGCCACAGGCGTTGCTGTACGTCGTGAGCACCGATCGACAGCGGGCGGAATCTCGAGGCTGTGTTGATGTCCAGGTACTGAGCCGCGGTGGTTGGTTCATTCAAGGTACCAACATCTTGCAGGATCGCCAGTTGATTGGCGTTCCACCTGTCGCGGAAGTGATCCAGGGCAGGATGTAAAGCCCAGGTCGTGTTGCTCAGGGGCAGCTTTTCGGCCGCTTCAATGCGCACCCCGGTGGGCCGGGCATTTTCGTAAAAACCAAGGTTGGAGTTCCCCGCTCCGGGGACAAACATGTTGTGACTGTCCCAGCCTCCATTGGCAAAGAAGCAGAACAGCACCTTGAAGTCGTCGGGCAAGAGGGCCTGTAGCGCCGCTATGGTTGCAGGGTCTGTGTAGCTGGCAGGTCGTTGCGACATGATGTTTATCAGCTGAATTGGCCGAAGAACTCCGGACCGTTGGCGATGGTTGCGGCAGCAAGGCCCACCCGTGCCTCCCTGTTTTCGAGGGTTGAGGTGGGCATCGATGCGAGGATGGCGATCAACTGATCGAGCTTGACTTGCGGAGTTTCTCCGCCCGTGAGAAGCAGATCGATCTTGCGAACGAAATCAGATGGCGTGAGCAGATCGCCCAGGAAGTCCAGGGCAATCATCACGATCTTGTTGCGATTCCGTTGGGCGAAGTTCCAGCCGATCGCAGATCTGCCGTCGCTATTGCCGGTATCGGTATAGGCGGGGCCTCGGTAAATATCCGGCAGCGAGTTGACAGTCGTCTCGATCACTCGAGTAATCTCGCTGACCGCGGCGGCAGTGTAAACAACACCCTCCGGGAAAAGCAGACCGTCTGCGCTTGCCGGAAACTGACTGCCTTCCGGTGGATACGGCCCAAAAATAGAGGGAAAGCGGCTAGGCCAGACAGTCTGGAAAATTGCTCCAGGGTCGCGTTCAGCCCCTCCACCTGGCGGAATCGCGATATACCCGGCGACCTTGCCATTCGGCGCCGTGGGCGTCGCCGCCACACCATTGGAACTGCGCGTGTAGTACGGCGCAGGTGGTCTCCAATTGCGATTCTGGGCGGTGTCGTATTCCTGAGGCGCGGTGATTCGCGTCATTCCAAAGGACCGCACCACGTTGAACATCAACTCGGAAGGATCGCGGAGTCGGCCGTAAATGTTGGGTCGGGATCTTTGGCCAAGGGCTTCTGGATCAAGAAAAATTGCCTTGAATACATGTGCCATGTGCCGCGGATCATCCACCTTGGCTCGAAAAACCCGCACAACCCGGCCGACATATGACGGGCTCGGGTTGGAGGTGGTTGCCATTCGGATCAAACGGCTGCATACGTAAGGCGCAGTGCTTGAGTGGCGAACAAGGTGGCGGATTGCCAGCCTGATCTCAGATTCCGGGTCCATGCCCGGCGGGATATCAAGACCAATCGTAGGAAGGTTCTTGGCTCCAAAGTCATGCACTGCCGAGAAAATCTTCATCCTAGGCATCATGCCGGGTGCGGCATAGTGCATTTCTTCCACGTAGCCTGCAGTCATGCTGCTGTTGCCGTTGGCGGTAGCAACGAACTGCGATCCGGCCGAAGTGCTGATAGCGCCCAGCGTCTGCAGGGCAGCAGTGGCTTCGTTGTTGTTATTCTGCTGGACTCGATACTGCTTCCCGGCTTCCACGGTGCTGGGACGCTTGCGATGGCCGCGGTTGATGATCGCCGGATCGAGCGTGCGGTAGTTATCCGGCACGGGTGACCCTGTCGACGGGCCTTTGCCGCGATAGAACGCATTGAAGTAACGGCGCACCGCTCTGTCTCGGGTGCCGACAAGGCGGAATTCGCCGTCGCCCCGCTCAGGCTCGGGCACCTCTGCTTGGTAATAAACATCGCCATCTGTTCTGAACGGGTTTACGAACCCCGTCATTACCCGCGCCAAAGCGCTGACATCTTCACGCTCGTAGTTTTCCACTGCAATGCCTTCGGCATTGAACTGGATTCCGCCGCCGTCATTCAAGCGGAAGAGGCCGAGGGTAAACAGCTGGATGATTTCTCTGGCAAAGTTTTCATCTGGGCTCCCCTCCTGGTTCTTCCAGTGAGTGAGCATATTCGCCATGCTGAAGTTGAAGGTCACCGCTTCGAGCAGATCCTCGTAGCGACCGAAAGCGTGGCGGCTGAGCAGTTCATGCCAAGCTGGCTCGAAGTAGCCATTGGAAGGAATGCCGCCACCAGGGTCCGTGACCGGGATCAGCTTTGAAAGCATCCAAACGCACTTGTTGAGCAGGGCTTTCCCGGGTGCCTTGATGCCATCAGGGTCGGTGACATCAAACAATGACCCGCAGACCGGATTGTTGTACAACAGCGCGGTTTGGGTAATCTGAGTGTCAAGGTAAGGCCGGCCATCCTGCCCGGGCCGATCAGCGTCACCGTTGAGCGCGTCAACTCCCGTGCTATACCATGCCTCGCCGACACTCGGTGGGGACATCCATTCGCCAAGCTTGGAGTACCAGCCTTGCTTGTCGATGTAGCGACCACGGGAGGCGTCAAACGCCTTCTCGGCAAACTCGCTACCGTCAAAAGAAGCTTCGATTTGCTGATCAATCCACTCGCTTTTGTCGTTCAGGGTAAGCAGATCGTTGATCTCGGCGAGCGTTGGACCCAGAGTTGCCGATCTAAGGAACGTCGCGGCGTCTTCCTCCCCCGCCACAAGATTGAGGATTGGCGAAAAGCGATCCTGGAAGATGCTGTCGCCAACCTGGTACCGGTAGTTGTTGGCGGCATAGGCTTTCAGGTTGAAAAAACCGGACAGATGCAAAACACCGCTTGCCGCAGCCGCGCAACTACCCTGGATAAAGGTTCTGCGTTTCATGGCGCCCAGCGGCCCCTTAAGTCAGCTCATCTTGAGCATCAGGCGGATTATTTGGCAATGCACGGATCAACGCATCGTTCCAGCGGGTGCATCGGAACCCGTGATGACCCCTCAATGGGCAGAACCTTAGCATGCCTTTTCATGTCCAATCAAGCGTCGGCGAACGCGTCCAGCCGGCGCATGGTTTCGGACACGACGGCATGCGGCGGCAGCCAGCTCTCCGCATCGGTTAGCTCGACCGTTGGGCTTGGCTGGCCTCGTAATCACGCAGGCCCTTCTCCAGACGGAGCATGA
>RECK01000136.1 GCA_007694055.1 Wenzhouxiangella sp. | reverse complement strand
TTCAAGTAACTGATGGGCTTGATTCGGTCAGATAGCTTCATGTTCGAGGCGCTCAATCTTGAAGTCCTGGTTCGTACGAGGTTCGGCGGGTCAGCCTCGCTAAACAAGGATTGAATTTAGACCGAATTCGGTCACAAGTCAATGGCGAGGTCCCTTTGTCGGCCACGACGACCAGTTCAAGAAGCGCTACGGCAAGTAAGCGCTCAAGCCCTCTGGCGCGGCCAGCTGCGCCAGGGGTACGACCTCGACATTCGAATCTATCGGGTACTGCCGCGTGCCCGGATAGATCACCAGCACCTTCTCTAGGCCCAAGTCCTCGCGCGCGATGCGGATCGATGGCGTCATGCGTGGCGCGTCGGCGCGCTTGCACTCGATCCCGACCAGCGTCTGTCCGCGCCTGAGGATCAGGTCGATCTCCGCGCCCTGATGGGTGGCCCAGAACCAGGCTTCGTCGTGCGGTTCATTGAGCAAAACCTGCTCGATGACGAAGCCTTCCCATGAAGCACCGATCTTTGGATGTTCCAGCAGCGCCTTGGTCGATGCGATGCCCAGTAACTGATGACACAAGCCGCTATCGCGGATATACACCTTGGGCGCCTTGACCTGCCGCTTTCCGATATTGGCAAAGTAGGGCTGAAGCTGGCGCACCATCAAGGCGTCCGTCAGCAAATCCAGGTAGTGCCTGACGGTGCGCGGCGTGACACCCAGGGCGCGGGCCGGCTCGGCGGCGTTCCATGTCTGTGCATGGTAGTGCGCCAGCATGGTCCAGAATCTCTGCAGTGCATTGGCGCTGACGCGAACGCCCCACAGGGGAAAATCCCGCTCCAACAGGGTCTGTATGAATTGCTTGCGCCAGATCAAGCTGTCCCTTTCGTCTTCGCCCAGATAAGACAGCGGAAACCCGCCGCGCAGCCAAAGGTGCTGTTCAGCCGCGTCCCCCAATTCATTAAGCGAGAAGCCTCCGACCTCGACGCGCTCAATCCGGCCAGCAAGGCTTTCCGAACTTTGCCGGAGCAGCTCGCCCGAGGCGCTACCCAGAAGCAGAAAGCGGGCATTCGACTTGGGTCGATCGGCAAGCACTCGAAGCACAGGGAAAAGGTCCGGGCGTCGCTGAACCTCGTCGATCACGATCAGGCCTTCCAGTGGTTTGAGCGCCGTCATGGGTTCGTCCAGTCGCGCCAGGCTGACCGGGTCCTCCAGATCGAAATAATTGATGGAGTCTTCGCTGAGCAGCTGGCGGGCCAGCGTGGTCTTGCCACACTGTCGAGGTCCGTTCAGCAGCACGATGCGGCTGCGGCGGAGCGCTCGCCCGATTTGATCCAGCAGTCGCTGCCTTTCTATCATCGTGCAAATGTACCATGAAAAAAGATACACTGTATACCGATATTCATGGTTGGTATTGGTGGGTGCGACTGGGGCAAGTTGCCGCTGGCTACGCGCGACCAAGCGTGGTGGTCTTCAGCAGTGTCCGCCCGTCTACACCGGCAAGCACAAGATCATGGGCACCGGCGGTCGCGTCGACAAGAGTCAATAGCGCGGGCTCTTTGCCGAACGCAATTCAAGAAGCGCTTGCTTTCAACCATCCGATGCGGCCGAGGTTTGCCCCAGCCTCCTTGCTGCCAGACTGTGTTCGCACCCAATCCCGACCCAGAGATGCTGCCGCCCATCGGGACCGGCTCGCGCTCGGCTTGAAAGCCGACCGCTCATCGGGCCCCTGGCCCCGCTGATCGGGCGGGTCTGGAAATTCAGACGGGGCACAGTATGATGAGGATCTCCATCCCACGGCGCCCGATGGCTTTGAAATCGCGCAAGGCAACAGGTTTCATGGAAAATCGGAACCCAGGCTACGGTTTTTCATGGTTGATCGAAACCGCGGCCTCGTTGCCCGAAAACTGTGTGCTCACCTCCAAAACCCACCTCCGGCAGCCCATGGGCCGCGATTGGAGGCGGGGTGCCGTTGGCCGCTCATCGTCCATATCCGCCCGCTGGTCGGCTGAATCTGGATATTCAGACAGCCGGGAGTATGATTAAGGTCTGTTTAACGACCGTCTCATTCCGTGAAACCGCGCAGCGAATCCGGATTTAGCCTGATTGAACTGATGATCGCAATCGCCGTTCTGGCGATCTTGGCGGCTGTAGCGCTACCAGCCTTGCGAACCACGATCCAGAACAATCGGTTGACCACCCAGGCCAATGATTTGTTGACGGCCTTCCAGTTTGCAAGGTCCGAAGCTTTGCGAGTGAATGGTGACGTCATAGTCTGCGCCAGCAGCAATCTTGCAAGCTGTGGCGGTGGCTGGCAACAGGGGTGGATTGTCATTGACCCTAATGCTCCGGGGGATCCTGGAGATCCGACTAGCGATCCGGAACCGATTCGAGCTGGCGGGCCGCTGGGCGGCGATACGACCGTTGCCGGACCAACCCAATTTACCTTTCAAGCGCGCGGCGCGGCTTCCGCGGGCGGAACTCTGACTCTGACGGTTCCTGCTTGCAGAGCGCAACAGGTCCGGATCATCAATGTAGAGCCAACCGGGCGCGTCAACATTCGTCAGGCAGACTGTCCATGATCAAGAACACACGATTTATGGGGAGACAAGCTTCCAGGCAGCGAGGGGTTACGCTGATCGAAATCTTGATCACCCTGCTGGTGCTGTCCGTCGGCCTGTTGGGGCTAGCAGCGCTGCAAATTTATTCGGTCCAGTCGGCCCAAGTTTCTGCGCAACGAACGCTGGCCCTGAATTTGGCGACCAAAATCGCCGACGACTGGCGCGCCAACCGCGCCGGTTGTACCGGCGCAGCTCCTGTGCGGCTGCAGGACTTGCCCGTCACGTGGAATCGCCTATTCGAGTCCGGCAATCCGCAAGCGGTGGTGCAGTTGCGTGCTGGTGATGCGACGGTCGTCTGCGGCGCCAACGAGATGTTGACAGTGACCATCACCTGGCCCAGTGGACGTTTCGACGAAGACTTTGATCCCACCGATACCGAGCGACTCGAGCGCGTGGTTCTGGTAACGCGAATATGACAGCAGAAAACTTACAAGAGCGTGGACGTGCCCGCCTCCCCGTGGAATTGGGGTGCCCGAGAATGCAAAGCGGGCTGAGTCTGATCGAGCTGATGGTAGCGCTAACCCTTAGCCTCATTTTGCTAGGCCTGGTAATCCAGGTGTTTGCTTCGCAGCGTCAAACTTTTGCCGCCGGGCAGGCGCTGGCCAGAGTGCAGGAAAACAACCGCTTTGTCGCCGAGTTGGTGCGCGAGCCGGCCCGCGCACTGGCCCTGCAGGGTTTTTGTGGTGGCAATGCGCGTTATCGAAACCACATTAACCTGGTAGACGCCAATCAGACCGTTTTCGACCCTCGCCGTATGGTGGGGGGCTGGGAGTATGCGGGTACCGGCCGCGGTGCAAGTTTTGCAGTTCCAGGCAATCTGGCACCGAATCCCGCCAACGCTGGGCAGTGGACGGGCGGAGCTGAACCCGAGGCGGCCATGGGTGCCCTGCCCGCGCAAATTGCGAACCGGGTCGTGCCTTTCTCGGACGTTCTGTTGGTTCGCGAGCTACGCCCTGTTTTCAATAACCCAGGGTCGAATTCGGTTTGGCCGCAGGCGGGAAGTCTGGAATTCGATGAAGAGAGCTTTGATACCAATCTTGCGCACGGGCTGGGCCAGTGCGCCACGGTATTGATGACCAATTGCGTGAGAGCCGATGTTTTTGTCAATACCGCCAACGCAGCAACGAATCTTGCCCGCGACAACACCGGTTGTACTCCCGCCAATCGCACGGGCACGCGATGGCAGTTTTTCTACGAGGATGACGCTCATTTGTATCACGTCGTCGCGCATGCTTTTTTCGTTGGCCTGAACACGATTACGCAAGAACCCGGCTTTTTCCGTGTCAGCTTTGACGGCAGGGCCAATCCACCGGCAGAAGAATTGGTTTCGGGGGTTGAGACCCTGCAAATCCTTTACGGTTACGGTGCGCCGTCGCCCCGGGGTGACGGGCAGCAGGTCGATGTCTGGATGACGGCGGCCGAAGTACCGAACTGGGAGTTGGTCATGGCGATTCGCCTCGATGCGATTGTGCGTTCCGACGCCTCCGTAGGAACTGGCGCTGTCGCCGTTCAGTTCGAAATCGGAGAAGGCAATACGGTCACTATGCCCTCTGACCGCCTGCTGCGACAGCCGGTGACCGCTACCATGTCCTTGCGCAACCGGATGATCACCCAGTGAGGCCCGCCATGAGTCACGCGCAACGATCACTTGCAGCTCAAATCAGTCGCCAACGGGGCGCCGCCTTGTTCGTGGCCCTCATCATGCTCCTGATCCTGACGCTGCTAGGTTTGAGCAGCAGCAACAGCAGCATCTTGCAGGAACGCATGGTAGCCAACACCTTCGAACGCCAGCTCGCCTTTCAACGCGCTGAAGCCGGGTTGCGCCAGCTTGAGGTCGCCACCCGGCGCAATACTTTCGGGGGGGTCAGGCCCCTGGTAAGGCCTTTCTCGTTGCCGATCGGGGGTGGCTTCGACTTCAATGACTGCACGCTGACCGCTCGCACCAATAACGATTGGGATCTGCTGCCCTGGTCTCCGTCCAGCGCGCTTCGCACGACATTGAGTTACGTGGTCGACTTTGCCTCCCTGCCCGACGATCAGGGCTTCGGTTTCGAGTTTGTCATTTTCGATCTGGCGCCTTTTGCCGCTGGCGCGCTGAGCCGTTCGTCTTGCCGCATCGGCGCGGAAGACACCGATGAATTCGGTCGCCAGGTCCAGCCCAATTTTTATCTTGTTGTGGTTCGAGCGCAAGGGCGCGTTGTTGGACAACGCAGCGCCGAAAGCATCGTGCAATCTATCTTCTGGTGGCCATAATGTTTAATCTACGCAGGTTTGTCTCAAGCCGCGAGCAATCGCAGTCGGACACTACGGCATCAAGCCTTGGAAAGAAAAGTGGCCTAGCCAGTTTCGTCGGGGCACTTGCGATGCTGTCTGGCAGTGCCACGGCAACGATACCCATTGCCAACGATCCGCTTTTTGCTGTGGCGGATATTCCGCCGCTTGTACTGCTGGCCATGTCCAATGATCACCAGCTCTTTTTCGAAGCCTACCCGGACTATGCGGATCTGACCGGGGATGGGATTTCCGAAAACGGTTATAACCATGATGTGGTGTATTTCGGCTATTTCGATAGTTTCAAGTGCTACAACTACAGCGCGGGTTCCGGCCGTTTCGTTCCGGCCGGCATTACGACCGATAGGTACTGCGACGGCGTGGCGGGCGATTGGAGCGGTAACTTCCTGAACTACGTCACCATGGCCCGCATTGACGTGGTCCGCAAGATTCTGTACGGCGGCTTTCGTTCGACAGACACCGCTGCACTGACCGTTCTTGAGCGATCTTATCTGCCGAATGACGCCCATAGCTGGGTGAGGTTTTACGACGGTGCCGATCTTCATCGACTCACTCCTTACACTCTGCCGGAAGCCACCACAACGACCAGTACCTCCAACATCACCATACCGGCCGGTAGCCGTAACGCTGATGGTGATCGGCGGATCTTTACGACCAACTGGACCAGCAGTCTTCAGCGCCAGATCGGAGATCAGCTGGTCATTCGTTCAACGGCCAATCCAGAGCATTGGATGATGGGCGTTATCCGGGCTTTTCCAAGTGGTGCTGGCAATCGCATTGAGGTGCAGGTGACCAGCAGTAATGGGGTCGGGGTGGCCAGAGACAGCTGGGAAATTGTCAACGAGTCCCGCCGTGGTATCAGCTTTTGCAACACCACGGTCTCTTCAGGTGAACGCTGGTCACAAAATGTTACCGATCCTCCCCTGATGCGAGTTGCGAGTGGAAACTATAGTCTCTGGACTGGAAATGAGCGTTGGCAGTGTCGCTGGTCTGAAGAGCGTTCCAGGACGGGACATAATCAGATGCAGATCGGCGGCTTGTCATTCAGCAATGGCAACGCCATGAGCTTTACCAGTTTGCCTGCTAATTCGGATAATCCTTTGCGCGATCAGGTCGGGCTGGGCAATCGGAATTACAACGTTCGAGTCGAAGCTTGTGTTTCGGAAACGCTGATCGGGGAAGAGTCATGCAAACAGTATCCCGACGGCAACTTGAAGCCCGTTGGGCTGCTCCAGGAATTCGGGGACAATGGCGACATCCGCTTTGGTCTCATCTCCGGCAGCTTTCAGCGCAACACATCTGGCGGTATATTGCGCCGCAATATTGGCTTGATGGCCGAAGAGATCAACGTCAATACGAATGGGACCTTCCGACCGGTCAATCCAGTAGAAGGGTCGATTATCAGAGCAGTCGATTCGTTCCGCATGTTTGGCTATGACCACAATAGCGGTCAAGGCCTGTACAACAACAACGAAGGCGGCTTGGGCGACAATTGCCCGTGGGCGCTCAATACGTTTAATGATGGCCGCTGCCGCGGGTGGGGTAATCCGCAGTCCGAAATTTTCCTGGAGGGGCTACGCTACTTGGCGGGCCTAGACCCAACCACTGCTTTCACCGTTGGCGGTGCTAATCCCGTCGACGCGATTGCCGGTTTGCCTGTGGTCAATAATTGGCGAGATCCTTTGGGTCCTCAAAACTGGTGTGCGGGCGTGAACATGATCAAGTTCAACAGCTCAGTGTCTTCATATGACGGCGATCAGTTGGGCGGCGCCACGGAACTCGGCATGACTCAGGGGCTTAATCACTGGACCAATATCGTTGGTGCGGGCGAGGGGATTCATGGCGGCAGTTTTTTTGTCGGTGAGTCCGGCGCAAACAATAACCAGGTGTGTACCGCAAAGACCGTTGATGCGCTGTCCGGTGTCGCCGGAATTTGTCCCGAAGCGCCGCGCCTGCAGGGCACCTACCATATCGCGGGGTTGGCGCATTTTGCCTATACCCAATCGATCCGCACGCTGCAGACACCGGCCGGCCAAAACGAGGGAGTCAATGTAAAGACTTTTGGCGTCTCACTCGCCCCAGCCGTTCCGAGAATCGATATACCGCGGCCTGGCGGAGGTCAGCCGGTAACCCTGCTGCCATCTTGTCGGAATGACACAGTCAGAGGCAACTGCGCGATTGTCGACTTCCGAATCGTCGAACAGAACATCGCTGCCGGCACCGGCAAGTTTCTCGTGCAATGGGAAGACAGCGAGCAGGGAGGCGACTTTGATATGGATATGAACGGAGTGATTTCCTACCAAATCACAGCCAACGAAATCACCGTCACCACGAACGTTTTCAGTCAGTCCACCGGATACCAGATGGGCTTTGGCTACGTGATTGGAGGGACGACTGCTGATGGCTTCCACGCGCACTCCGGGATCAACAACTTCACGCGCGCTGGTGTTTCCGGCGTTCCTGGTTGTACCAATTGCGTTTTTTCAAACGCTCCAACGTCGCATACCTTTACGCTGGGTGGCTCTGCAGGGCAGTCGCTGGAAGCGCCGCTGTTTTACGCGGCGAAGTGGGGCGGCTTCAACAAGGCGCGCAATTTCCCATCCGACCCGCTGTCATGGGACTCGAGTGGTGATGGGCTGCCTGACAATTACTTTTTTGCCGTCGATCCTGCAGAATTGTTGCGTGCCCTGAGGGCCGCGTTCCAACAGGTGCTGACAGATGTAGAGGCAGTTACGGTGACCACCAGTACCTCCCGCCTGGACGCCGGGGCTGTCATTTTTGAGGCCGGATTGAATACGGATGACTGGACCGGCGATGTGACTGCCATTGATCCCCTCACCGATGCGATCAGATGGCAGGCCTCCAATCCGGCCATTAATCAACCCGGCAACCGCAATATATGGATCGGTACTGGAAACAGTGCGGAAAGCTTTAGCGCAGCCACCCTGACGGCTGGGTTGCGAACGCGCTTGTTCAGCGGAATAGAAGCCCTGCAAGCGAATCCGGGTTGTTCAGGCGCTGAATCTGAAAATTGGTATTGCGGGCTGGATTCCACACAGTTGATCAACTTCCTGCGCGGTGTGGATCCGGCTGATTTGAATCATGCAAATGCGCTGCGCGAGCGGGCGAGTTTTATCGGAACGGTCGTCAACTCGGATACGGTACTGAGTCTGAGCCAGGACTTCGTAGATGAGGGGTGGGGGCGATTAGGCGGTCAAGTTGGTGAAGATTACTTTGAATTCGTGGACCGCAAGGTGGCTGACCTGGGTGACCCTGATGATCCTGCGAACCCATCCAAGGCGGTGGTAATGGTTGGATCCAATGCCGGAATGTTGCATGCCTTTAGCGTGGAAACCGGCAGGGAGGTTTTTTCCTATATCCCCAGCATGATTATTGAAAGCCTTTATCGCCAGGCGAATCCTGATTTCAGGCCAGAGCCCCTTGTGGATGGACGGTTTGCCGTGGCTGATGCTTACCTGGACGGTCGATGGCGCCGGGTTTTGGTGGGTGCGACGGGTGGCGGTGCCAAGGGTCTCTACGCCCTGGACATCACAGACCCCGCCAGCTTTGGCCAAACCAGCGTGTTGTGGGAACTGACGCCGGACGCATTGGGCGCCGCCAACCTCGGCCATGCTTTCTCTGCCCCGGTGATCACGCGCTTGGCGGACGAGCGCTTCGTCGCCATTTTTGGTAACGGAGTCAACGGTGCCGACGAGGTCCCTGAGTTATTTGTAGTTAACTTGGAAGACGGAAGCGTCATTGACTCTCTCAAGCCAGCCGTGGCTGAGGATACGCGCACTGCCTCGAATGGCCTGATGGGGGTTGGCATTGCCCTTTCGCCGCTGACCAGAACGCATGTCGACCGGGTGTATGCCGGGGATCTAAATGGGCGACTTTGGCGCTTCCGTATGGACGATAGCTCCATCGATGACGCCAGACTATTTTTCGAGGCTCCAGAAACCCAGCCGATCACTGCGCCGCCAACGGTGGCGGTCAGCGTTCAGGGTGGCTGGGAGATCTATTTTGGGACGGGCCGATTCTTCGCCGACGAGGATAACCTGATTGATCCGACCAATGAGCCGGTTCAGAGCTTCTACCTGGTTCGCGACACCAATCAAGACCAGGTTCGTCGGCCGGCTGATCTTGGTCGGGCGGCTATTGATGGGCAGACCACCGTAGCCGGTGGACCTTCTCGCATTGTGCGATCCAACGATTTTGACCGACGGGGCTGGGCCTTGGATTTCACTAATCCCGCGGGCGGTACGTCCGGCGAAAGAATCGTGCGGCGAGCTAACGTGGGATTCGGGGCAGTTATTTTTAATACCTATGAGCCGGTAGAGGACATTTGCGAGGGAGGAGGTGTATCGCGAATTTATGTTTTGGATACGGTGACCGGTGAAGGGCTCCTGCTCGGGCTCGGTGATGATGTGACTGATCCAGCAGCCTCTGTTCAGATTCCCGGCAGCGCACCTATTGCGCCGCCAATCCTCATTCGGAATGTTCAGGTTGATGATAGGGTTCCTGACGATCCTGACGACCCATTTCAGCCCGGAGCTCCCTTGCCAACCTTGCCGACCGCCGACGGGCTTGATCGAACAACCTGGTGTTCTCAGTTCGGAGTGAGACTGCAGGGTCTGGGCTTTCAGCCGCTGGGTACCGTTTGCGATGGTCGGCAAATCTGGCGACAGATCCGTTAAGGGAGGCTGATGAACATGATGCGCTCAATGCGGAAATTTCGTGGCTTCTCCTTGATTGAACTCATGATTGCCGTCGCGATCATCGCCATTCTGGCGGCGATCGCCTTGCCCGCTTATACCAACTATGTCACGCGTACCAACCGTGCCGAAGCGCAGCAGCTGCTTTCGGAGACGGCCCAGGCGCTGGAGCGATGCTTTACCCGTTTCGGCAGCTACACAGCAGCGGCTTGCCAAGTGTCGCAAGAGGGAAATTTCCCGTTTGTGTCGCCGGGTGGTTGGTATTCGCTGGCATGGGCGGATCAGGACATTCAGGCCAATACCTTTACTTTGAACGCGAAGCCCCTGGGGGTCCAGGCAACACGCGATGCTGGCCAGTGCGACGAGTTCACATTAACTCATCGGGGCGTGCGTGGCCGCGTCGGTTCCAGCGATCGCTGTTGGCGCTAGTGAATGACGATCAGCCGAGCGCTATCGCGCCTGCCTGACTTGGCAAGAGGGTGCGGGCCTAAGTTGCGGTGACGACCAGCAAGAATCTGGACTATTGCAGCGGAGGATCGGTTTTTTTGGTCCTGCTCGTGGCGACCCTTGCCTTTGTTCTCTATCTTGGTATTGCCGCCCCGGCCTTGCTACTCGCGCCCGCCCATGCGGCGCTGGTACTGCTGTTTCTTTATCTGGTCGCGCTAAGCTCTTTGTCTGTGCTGTGTCTTCTGAGTCGTCTCAGTGCAAGGTCATTGCGGCTTCTGCCTTGGTCGGTCCCCCTGATTGCAGCCGTTTGGGGCATGTTTTACAGCCTGATGGCATTGGCTTGGGTGCCATCCGGTCTATTACTGTCTCTAAATGATCCGCCTTGGCACTGGGTACTGCGCAACTCTCTGCTGCTAGCGGTAGCTGCCGTGCCCATCAGTTACGGATTGCTTCTGCGCGACCGTTGGGTCACGCAGATTGCTGCCGAGTCCGGTGTCCGCCTCGAAGCCCTGCAGGCACGCATCCGTCCGCACTTTCTGTTCAACGCGCTCAACACCATCGCCAGTCTGATCCACGATCGGCCCGATCGGGCCGAGCAGGCTTCGCTGGATCTGGCCGATCTGTTGCGCACGGGTTTGAAGTCGGATGAGGCCCACAATCTTGAGGATGAGCTGGAGCTGATCCGGCGCTATCTTCGCCTGGAGGCCTTGCGGCTGGAGGAGCGGCTGGTGGTGGACTGGCAGCTGGCCGATGATTTGCCGCTGGGTCAGCAACTACCGCCCCTGTTGCTTCAGCCGCTGGTGGAAAACGCTATCGTTCACGGCATCAGCCGCCGGGCCGCAGGCGGTGAATTGCGCATCGAGGGTCGGCGCATTCGTTTCGCGCGGATCCGCTTCACCATCAGCAACCCGCTTGCCGACCCCGACAGCCGCCCGGTCGAGGGCAATCGCACGGCGCTGGACAATATCCGCCAGCGTCTGGCCCTGGCCTATGAAGAGCGCTATGGTCTGAAGACCTGGACCGAAGGTGGGCAGTTCAAGGCCGAGCTGACGATCCCGGTCACGTGATCGACGCGCCTGCCCGGATGCCGCTGTGGAGCGTGGTGCTGATGCACGCGATTCCGGCGCTCGGGGTGC
>RECK01000100.1 GCA_007694055.1 Wenzhouxiangella sp. | reverse complement strand
TCTCGACCTTCAACGCTGATGTGATGCTCTCCGGCGGCTGCCAGATTCTCGACAACACGACCCAGCAGAACAACGGCTTCGGCGGTGGCATGCGCGTTAGCGGCGGCAGCCTGGAGATGAGCAGTTGCCTGGTCTCCGGCAACCAGACCTTCGGCGACAGTGCCCATGGTGGTGGCATTTACGTGATAAACGGCAACGCGGTCATTGAAAACAGCCAGATTTCTGGCAACCAGACCCACGGCGATTCGGCCCAGGGTGGCGGTATTCGCGTCAGGGACGGTGATTTGACCATGACCGACAGCCTGGTTGAAAACAATGCTACAAACGGCGTCAGTGGCCATGGTGGCGGCATTCACCACCGCACCGGTGAGACGGACCTGCAAAGGATCCGGGTCAGTGGCAACCAGACGACTGGCGACGGTGGCCAGGGTGCCGGCATTTACTTGCGGGAGAGCGAGCTGACCCTCTTTGATGCGTGGATCGACAACAATCAGGCCAGCAACGCGCGTGGCGCCGGGCTGGCCCTGCTTGACGGTCTTTACTCGATCGAACGGGCCACGATCAGCGGCAACCATGGTACGGACCATGGCGGTGGACTGATGGTGGCCGGCAGTCAGCTCTGGATTGTCAACAGTACGATTTCCGGTAACGAGCTTGAAGGTGGCACGGGATCGGCCCTGTTTGGCGATCGCAGCGATATCGAGTTGATCCATGTGACGGTCGCCGACAACATTAATCCACCCGGTATCCTCAGTCATCTCTACGTATTTGGCGAAGAAGAAAACCGCGCCGAGTTGACCTTGTATAACACGCTGATCGTCAACAACCGCTGTGGTGCCAACGACTTCGGGACGATTTCCGGAGGCGGCAATATGGGGACAGATGCCAGTTGTCCGGCCCAGGTCGTTCCGGCTGCTGCAATCGATATCAAACCGCTGGCCGACAACGGCGGTTTTGCGCCGACCCATGAGCTGGACATCGGCAGCCTGGCAATCAACGCCGCCGGCAACTGCTCGGCCGCGTTCGGCGTGGACGTGGATCAGCGCGGGGCCGGGCGACCTGGTGGCAGCTCAAGTGCCTGCGATGTGGGCGCGTTCGAGACCGACCAGCCGCCAGCGCCTGTCGACCTGTCAGTTGCGCTCAGTATCGATCCTCCTTTTGCTGCAGCCGGTGAGCAAGTCGAGATACTGATCGATGTCAGCAATCAATCGGGCAGCTGGGCCAGCGAGGTCGAGGCCCAGATCAATCTCGGCAGTGCCTTGATCCTGCAGAGTGCAGACCATGACAGCGGTACCTTTGACCCTGGCACCGGACTGTGGACGGTCGGACTGGTCGGCCCCGAGGAGAAGCAGACGCTAAGCCTGACCGTTGAGTTGGCCACCAGCGGTACTCGCGATGTCGCGGTCCTGGTCAGTGGTTTCCAGCCAGACCCTGAACCCGGAAACGACCAGGCCAGCGCTGAGGTCATGGAGCCTCCGCCTCCGGCCGAGATTGTCGTGAACACCTTGCGTGGACATACTGCCTCGGACGGTTTGTGCGGACTTCACGAAGCCATCATCAACGCCAACAACGCCAACCAGTCCGGTTCCGTCCACTGTGCGGCTGGCAGTGCCGGACTCAACGCCATCGATTTTCATCCAGACCTGATGGGCGGTGTCATCCAGTTGGAGCAAGACCTGCCGCCAATCAACGCCAACCTGTCAATCACCGGGCCTGGACTTGCACCCGACAGCTTGACAATTCTTGGCTCGGCTGAGGTGCAAGGCATATTCGCTGTCCCTGGGCCGGTGACCTTCGAACTCCGGTACCTGACGCTCAGCGGCGGTCAGAATCTGACAGGGAACCTGCCAGGCGGGGCGCTTCGGGCCAGCGGTGGGTCGGTGATCAGCCTGGCGACAATGAAGATCAGCTCAAACAGCACGAATGGAAATAGCAGCCATGGTGGTGGTGTCGCAGTCGAAGACGCCGTTCTCAGCGTGATTGACAGCGAGTTCACCGATAATGAGGTGCTCGGTGGCAGCGCCAGGGGCGGTGCGTTGTTTGCATCGAATGCCACGGTTTCGATAGAGCGAAGCACCATTGCCAACAATCGCGCCCAATGGTCGACTGGCGGGGGCATACATCTTGCCGAAAGCAGTGAGTTGTCGATGGTCAACAGTACGATTTCTGGTAACCGTTCTCCTGCCGGTGGAGCGGGCATGTACGTGGCGCACAGCGTTGCCCGCCTCACTCATTCCACGGTGGCTTGGAACATTGCCGGGCCACCGAACCTGAGTCTGGCTCAGGGCATCTTCGTGTTCGCCAGTGCCGAACAGCCAGGCGAGCTGATCCTCGAGAACACGCTATTGGTTCAGCCAAGCGCGGACCAGATTACTTGTGCTTCGCCGAGTGCGTTTGCAAGCGTGAGCAGTACTGGCAGCCTGAGCACTCACGCTGGTTGCTTCGGTGTGGCAACACCAGTCAGTGACATTGCCCTGCTCCCCCTGGCTGACAACGGTGGGTTCACTCAAACCCATGCGCTGGGCCCGGACAGTGTCGCCGTCTCGGCAGCCGGCAATTGCGCCAGCGACTTCGGGGTCACCGAGGACCAGCGCGGCCTGCCGCGCCCGGGTGGCGGCATCGCAGCCTGCGATGTGGGGGCCTACGAATTCCAGGGTGAAGTGCCCGAAGCTGACCTGTCGATTGCCATGACGGCCAATCATGAGTTTCGTCTTGTTGGACAGCCGGTCGCCTTCAGTATCCAGGTGTCGCAATCAGGCCCGGATGCGGCCAGCGGCGTCACGACGCAGATCGACTGGCCCTCGGGCTTGAGCTTTTTGAACACAAACCCGTCTGGCGCAGACTTCGACAGCGCCACCGGCCTGTGGACAATCGGGGCATTGAACGTTGGACAAACCGCCACATTGACCGTGCGCTTTGTTGCCGATGAGCTGGGTCAGCAAACCGTTACTGCCCTGGTCAGCGCGCTGGAACAGGACCCGGATGCGAGCAACAACACGGCCAGCGTCAGTGTCGATGTGGTGCCGGAGCCCGAGCCCATGATCGTCACCACCCTGGCCGACGAGGTGATCGACGACGGAGCCTGCAGCCTGCGCGAGGCCATCATCAATGCCAACAACAATGACCAGTCCGGCTCGGTCGACTGCCCACCGGGCAGTCCCTTTCCTGACGAAATCTCCTTCGACCCGGCCTTGGCTGGGGGCACCCTGGTTCTGAATGGTGAGCCTTTGCCGACGATCACCGACCGAGTTTCCATCTACGGCCCGATACCCGACCAGGCCGATGGTCTGACCATCGACGGCAACGAGCAGTCGCGTTTGTTTCATGTGACTGATGTGCTGCAGTTCGAACTTTGGGGAATGACGCTGACCGGCGGCCGGGCCGGGCCTGCTGATGGCGGTGGTGGCGCCATGCTGGTCGAGAACCAGGCAAACGTGGATCTGCGCCATGTTCGTTTTATCGACAACCAGGCCCAGGGCGGCCAGGGTCGAGGTGGCGCGCTGAGCGTCATCGAAAGCAATGTCATCATGAGAGACTGCGAGCTTAGCGGCAACAGTAGTGTCGAGGCCCAGGGAGGTGCCATTTTTGCCGGTCAGGAAGAGGGCGAAGGGCTTCGTGGCAAGGGTGTTCGCCTGGAACGGTGCCTGCTGGCCGACAACCATGCCGGCGGATCGGGTGGTGCGATCTACGCCGAGAACGTGTTTGTGGATTTGTTTGCCAGCACCCTGTCGGGCAACCAAAGCGATGAGATTGCTGGCGGCCTGTTCGTCAATGGCGGCGAGTTCTGGCTGCGGCACGCTACCCTGGTCGACAACCAGGCTGACACGGGGGCAGGCGACCTGGTCCTGCTCGCGCCGCAGCGAGGCATCCTTGCGCCTTCCAGGCTTGAATCCAGCCTGATCGTGCAAACGGCACCGGGTGTGTCGAGCTGCAGCTTCGCTTCAGGCGCTTCGGTCGAAGTCAGTTCCAGCCTGGCCACCGACGCAGACTGTCAGGCCGGGCTGGTGGATGCCAGCGCCGTAGGCCTGGGCCCGCTGTCCGACAACGGCGGCCCGACCCGAACCCACGCACTCGAAGCCGGCAGTGTGGCGATTGACCTGATTGCAGTTTGTGGCATGGTTCCTTCTGGCGGCAATGGCGGCGGTCCGACCGACCAGCGCGGCCAGCCGCGCCCCGGTGCCGGCTCCAACGCCTGCGATGCCGGTGCTTACGAACGGCAAGGTGAAACACCGGATAGGATCTTCCATGACCGTTTCAGCCTGAGGCCGGGCAGCATCCTGCGCGACTGTCTCGACTGCCCGGACCTTGTGGTTATCCCCGCAGGCAGCTTTACCCAGGGCAGCCCATCCAGTGAACCGCAGAGTTTCGATGTTGAACGGCCCCAACGCTTGGTCACCGTGCCTGCCTTCGCCATGGGTCGGTATGCGGTCACTTTTGCTGAATGGGATGCCTGTGTGACTGACAAAGGCTGCACGCACGAGCCCGATGACAACGGTTGGGGTCGCGGCGACCGCCCGGTGATCAATGTCAGCTGGAACGATGCCCAGGAATATGTCACCTGGCTGAGCAACAAGACTGGCCATGACTATCGACTCCCATCGGAGTCGGAATGGGAATACGCGACCCGGGCCGGCACCATAGGCCGTTTCAACACCGGCGATTGCATTACCACTGATCAGGCCAATTTCCGCGGCACGACGCCCGCCGAGGACTGCCCTTCAGGTATCAATCCTCAGCAGACCGTGCCAGTAGGCAGTTTTGCGCCGAACGCTTTTGGCCTGCACGACACGCATGGAAATGTCTGGGAGTGGACACAGGACTGTTGGAACGATGACTACGAGGGCGCTCCGGTTGATGGCAGCGCCTGGTCGACCGGCATTTGTGGCCGTGCAGTGGTACGCGGTGGCTCATGGTTCAACGCTGGTGACAGTTTGCGCTCAGCCCGTCGCTTCTGGTGGTTGCGAGATGAGGGCCTCAACACGGTCGGCTTCCGCATTGCCAGGCCCGTTGCACTTTGATTCGCTTGTTTCTAGCGTTAGCCATAGGCGGGCAGGCATGTTGATCGCCTAGCCAGAACTTGCTACCCTGATGGCTCTTCAGGGACAGGCGCTTTGGCATGATTTTCAGTTTGGTTTCGGCCTGGGGGCAGGCTGCGCGGTGGGTTGCTGGCGGGTTGGTTGTCTTGTTTGTGCTGGTCGGAGAGGCTTCCGCTGCGATCGGGAAGGATCCCGTTCTGACCGTCTATCCAACCACGCTAGGCGCCTCAGAAAGCTTTCCGGGCCTGGCCAGTGTGACCCTGGATACAGGAACCGGCAGCGGCGGCGACGATGTCGTTTTTCGTGCCGACGGCGCCTATCTGTTTCGTTCTGTTGTTGATCACGGCGATGGCACCTACAGCACGCAAATCGGTGCGTTGAGCGAACCAGGAAGTGCGACCGTGAGGGCGACGATCAACGGTATCGAAATCGAGGAAAGCGTGGAGCTGACCTTTGTGGTCGCAGATGTCGGGCCGGCAGATGCAGCGGCAAGTCAATTAAGCACCAGTCTGGGCTCTCGTTTCCTGACCGAGGTTGATCCGTCGGCAGAGATCGATATTCACGTCGAGGTCTACGACGCACTGGGACAGATTCGTTCTGACGGATCAGAAGCCGTCATGATCTCTGCAACGCAAGGTTCATTGAGCAGTGTGTATTTCGATCCGACTTCTGCAAGATACAGTGCAAGCCTGTCCGGCGTTGCCGAGCCGACGGAGGTGCTGGTGACCGCCACGGTCAACGGTGAGCCCATCCCCGGTTCGGCAACAGTGGTTTTTGCCGACCAGCCGATTCCGAGCAGCATGACGGTCACGTTGCTGAATGATCCGGATGAGCTGTATGCCGATGGTCAGACCCTGGTCGAGTTTGAGGTCGTGTTGCTGAACGATGACCAGGAACCGTTTGGTTCCGGCGGCCATCGTGTTGAGTCCCTGATGACATTTGCCTACGATGCCCGCCAGGGCGCGAGCGTTCTTGATCATGGAGATGGCACCTACACCGTACGTCTTGTGGCCCCGACCGAACCCCTGTTCTCACCCGTCTATCGCTTTTGGTCGGAATCTACCGTCGGTCCGACCCTGACTTCAAAGGATGTTCCGTTCCAGTCCGAAAGAATCTTCGAGGATCGTTTCGAAGTTCAGGCTGACTGATCTAGCGCAGCCCTTTCTGGAGTTCCTCAAGCGCTGCTGCGCCTGGGTTGAGCTGTTCGTGGCTGAACCGGGTCAGGGGCGTTTCGGCGGTTCCGGCGATCTGGTGAAAGCTGGGCATGTTGGTGTCGATGTAGAGCAGGCCGGTGACGATCTCCTGCCTGGCCCGGGCGGCTTCCAGGTATTCCTGGGCGCGGGCCCGGTTGGAGGGATCGTAGTCGCCGGCCAGCTTCTTGAGCCGGATCATCGCACCATCGTGCAGCGTGACATCGGTGGCCTCTCCCTCGGCATAGTCCACGGCGATTTCGGGCCGCGTGGCGACGTAGTCGGCTTCGACTGCGGCGTGCAGGTGCGAGCGGGTATAGGCATAGGACTTGGTCGATCCCTCGTGGTCGTTGAAAGTCACGCAGGGTGAGATGACGTCGATGACTGCACAGCCCGGGTGCTTGAGTCCGGCCTTGATCAGCGGTACCAGCTGGCGCTTGTCGCCGGAAAAGGAACGTGCAGCGAAGCTGCCGCCCAGGGTGATCGCGACCGCGACCGGGTCGATGGCCTGGTTCTTGTTTTCCATTCCCTTCTTGGCCTTGCTGCCGGGATCAGCCGAGGCCGAGAACTGGCCCTTGGTCAGGCCGTAGACCCCGTTGTTTTCGATGATGTAGAGCAGGTTGAGATTGCGCCGGATGGCGTGCGCGAACTGGCCCATGCCGATCGACAGCGAGTCGCCGTCGCCGGAAATGCCGACGGCAATCAGGTCTCTGCGTGCGGCCTGCGCGCCAGTGGCCACCGACGGCATGCGGCCATGCACGGAGTTGAAGCCATGGGCGCCGGACAGGAAATAGGCCGGGGTTTTCGACGAGCAGCCGATGCCGGACAGCTTGATCACTTGCTCGGGTTTAAGTGACAGTTCCCAGAAGGCCCTGACCAGTGCGGCGGTAATCGAGTCATGACCGCAGCCGGCGCACAGCGTCGACAGGCCGCCTTCATAGTCGGCCAGGGTCAGGCCCAGTTCGTTTTTCGGCTGGCCGTCCCAGCTCACCTTGGGTTTTGCGATATAGCTCATGCCGTGACCTGCTGCGGAATGTGTTCGGCGATGGTGTCGACGATGCGGTCGGAGGGGACCGGCAGCCCGTCGTAGTGGAGAATGGAAATCAGTCGGTCGGGATCGACACCGAGCTCCAGCAACAACAGCCCGCGCATCTGGGCGTCGCGGTTTTGTTCCAGGATGAACACAAGGCGATGCTGGCGAATGAACTGGTCGACTTCCGCGCCGAAGGGAATGGCGCGCAGGCGCAGGTAGTCAAGCTCGATGCCCTCGGCATGCAGGTTGTCCAGCGCCTCGATGACGGCGCCGTGCGATGAGCCAAAGGCAATCACGCCGATGTCGGTGCGCGAGGATGCCTTGCGTTCGATTGCGGCGGGTACCAGGCTGCGCGCCGTCTCCCATTTGAGTTTCAGGCGATCGACCACCTGTCGGTACTCGGTCGCATCCTCGGTATAGCCGCCGTACTGGTTATGGCCCGAGCCGCGGACGAAGTAGCTGCCGCTGGGGCTGGATCCGGGCAGCGTGCGATAGGGAATGCCGTCACCGTCGCTGTCGAGATAGCGGTGAAATTTCCCGATGCCGGCCAGGGCCTCATCGTCCAGTACCTTGCCTCGGTCCGGCCGATAGTTGTCGTCCCAACTCAGCTCATCGACCATCCAGTCGTTCATGCCGATGTCCAGGTCAGACAGCACGAATACCGGCGTCTGCAGCCGCTCGGCCAGGTCAAAGGCGCTGACCGCCATCTCGAAGCACTCGCGCGGATCGGCCGGCAGCAGCACCGGGTGGCGGGTGTCGCCGTGCGAGGCGTAGGCTGCGCTCATCAGGTCGCACTGCTGGGTGCGGGTTGGCATGCCGGTCGAGGGGCCGACGCGCTGGACATCGAAAAACACCGCCGGGATTTCGGTGTAGTAGCCGAAGCCGATAAACTCGCTCATCAAGGAAATGCCGGGGCCGGAGGTGGGGGTGAAGGCGCGTGCCCCGGCCCAGCCGGCGCCCAGCACCATGCCGGCGGCGGCCAGTTCGTCCTCGGCCTGGATGATGCAGTAGCGGTTTTCGCCGGTGTCCGGGTCGCGTCGGTACTGGCGGCAATAGCCTTCGAAGGCATCCATCAAGGAAGTCGACGGCGTGATCGGATACCAGGCCCCGACCGTGGCGCCGGCGTACAGACAGCCCAGGGCGGCCGCGGCGTTGCCTTCAATCAGGATCTTGCCGCGGGTCCCGTCCATTTTCTCGGCTCTTGCCGGCAGCGGGCAATCGAAATTGTCTCGGGCGAAGTCATGGCCCAGGCACACGGCCTTGAAGTTGGGTTCGACCAGCTTGGGCTTGGCGGCGAAAGTGTCTTCGAGCAGGCCGCGCACGATATCCAGATCGATGTCCATCAGCGCGCACAGGGCGCCGACGTAGGCGATGTTTTTCATCAGGGTGCGAATGCGCGCGCCCTCGAAATGTTCGTTGACCATTCGGGCCAGCGGAATGCCAAGCAAGGTCACATCGTCGCGCTTGAGCTGCGTTTCTCGCGGCCAGGTCGAATCGTAGATCAGGTAGCCGCCGTTGCCGACCTCGGCCAGGTCCTTGGCATAGGTCTGCGCATTCATCGCCACCATGACATCGACCCGGGCCACGCGCGCGTTGTAGCCCTCGCGGCTGGCGCGGATTTCGTACCAGGTGGGCAGGCCCTGGATATTGGAGGGAAACAGGTTCTTGCCGGTCACCGGAATGCCCATCCGGAACAGCGCTTTCAAAAGCAGCCCGTTGGCGCTGGCCGATCCGGTGCCGTTGACGGTGGCGACCTTGAGGACAAAATTGTTGATCCGCGTGCTGGTCGCAGCCGACGGGGCGGGGTGATGGCAATCGTTCATGTCGGTTGCTTCCGCGTTACAGGCGTGGTGATCCGGGTTATCGAAGTTCGGGCATCAGGAACCGAATTTCTCCGCCGGCATGACGTCATGGTCCCGCGCATAGGCGAGTTCCAGGATCGATTTCTGCATGTCCCAGGCAGCCGTCGGGCAGCGTTCGGCGCACAGGCCGCAGTGAACGCAGACGTTTTCATCCTTGACCATGATGCGGCCGGTCTGCTTGAGTTCGCCGGAAACGAACAGCGGCTGGTCGGGCGCCTTGCGCGGCGCGGTGAGACGGGCCTCTATTTCTTCCTGCTCGCCGCCCTCGGTGATGGTCAGGCACTGGGTCGGACAGATGTCGATGCAGGCATCGCACTCGATGCACAGCGGGTCGCTGAACACGGTCTGGATATCGCAGTTGAGACAGCGCTCGACCTCGCAGGCCGTCTGTTCTGGGGTAAAGCCCAGCTCGACCTCGGTGCCCAGCTCGCGGAATCGCTCGGCCAGCGGCACATGCTCCATCTTGCGGCGCGCGGCCGGATCGAAGTAGTTCGAGTAGCTCCACTCGTGCATGCCCATCTTGCGCGAGCCCAGGTTCATGATTGGCGGCAAGCGCTTCTCGACGGGCTTGTCATGGCAGTGATTGTGAATCGAGATGGCGGCCTGGTGGCCGTGCTCCACGGCCCAGATGATGTTTTCAGGCCCGAAGGCCGCATCGCCGCCGAAAAACACACCGGGCAGGGTGGACTGATGGGTGGTCCGGTCGCAGACCGGTTCATCCCACTTGCTGAACTCGATGCCCAGATCGCGCTCGATCCAGGGAAAGGCGTTTTCCTGGCCGATGGCCAGGATCACATCGTCGGCCTCTATCAGCTCTTCGCCAACCACACGACTGTCGGTGATGCGGCCCTGCTCGATGTCGTACGCCATGATTTCGAACAGCATGCCCGTAAGCCGTCCGTCTTCAACCACAAAGGCCTTGGGGCTGCGATTGACGATGATGTCGACCTGTTCTTCCTCGGCGTCTTCCAGTTCCCAGTCCGAGGCCTTGAAGAACGCTCGCGGTTTGCGCGCCATGACCTTGACGTCGGTCGCACCCAGGCGCAGGCTGGTGCGGCAGCAGTCCATGGCGGTATTGCCTACGCCGATAATCAGGACGCGCTGACCGATCTCTTTGGTATGGCCGAAGGCGACCGATTCCAGCCAGTCGATGCCGATATGGACGTTGGCATCGGCCTCGGCGCGGCCGGGAATGTTCAACTCCTTGCCCTTGGGCGCCCCGGAACCGATGAAAATGGCGTCGAAGCCCTGTTGCAGCAACCAGCCCATGGACTGAACCGGCGTGCTCAGACGCAGGTCCACGCCCATATCGACGATGTACCGGATTTCCTCATCCAGCACCGGGGCTGGTAATCGAAACGCCGGAATGTTGGTGCGCATCAGGCCACCGGGGCGGTCAAGCTTCTCGAACAGCACGCATTCGTAGCCCAGCGGCATCAGGTCGTTGCAGACCGTCAGCGAGGCCGGGCCGGCACCGACGAGGGCGATACGCTTGCCGTTCTTGACCTTGGGTACCTTTGGCAGGCGGTGGCTGATGTCGCCCCTGTGATCGGCCGCTACCCGTTTGAGCCGGCAAATCGCCACCGGCTTGTCGTCAACGCGACCGCGTCGGCAGGCAGGCTCGCAGGGGCGGTCGCAGACCCGGCCGAGGATGCCGGGAAAAACGTTGGATTCGCGGTTGACCATGTAGGCATCGGAAAACCGACCCTGGGCAATCAGGCGAATGTACTCGGGGACATCGGTATGGGCCGGGCACGCCCACTGGCAATCGACGACTCGATGGAAGTAGTCGGGATGTCGCGCGTCGGTGGGCTTCATCTTCACTCCTCTCGCCAGCCTCCGCGACCAAGCATACTCCACGGCACCCGCATGCGTCCATGCGCGGCGCAGCAGTGGCCAGTTCACTCGGACGGGGTGCAGGACCAGAGTATTCTTTGGTCGCAGGAAACGGGTTGGAGATCGACAGCATGACTGCGGTGGATGAATCTGCGGTCATGCCGGACGACGAAGGTCTATCGGCGATGCAAGAATGGCAGGACCACTAGTGTACCCCGTCATTAATCCTGTAACATTCAGCGAGTCGGAAAGCGCTTAGCT
>RECK01000133.1 GCA_007694055.1 Wenzhouxiangella sp. | reverse complement strand
CTAGCCGCCTTCCTCTTCGGGCGGCTCGTCTTCTTCCTCTTCCTGTTCCAGGACCGGATCCTGGTAACGGTCGCCCGGGGCCTCGACCGGGATCGGATCGTCAATGGTCAGAATATCCATCGGTTCCGGATCCCGGCCCAGATATTCACGCAAGCGCTCCTCACGCGAACGCTGGTTTTCAAACTGCACCTCAACCGTAAAGGTCAGGCGCCAGTCGCGTCGACGATCGCCGGTATCCTCGTCCAGCGGCCAGGCATGTTCGGGCTGGACTTCGAAAAACAACCAATTGCGCAGGAACTGGCGTCGATAGCGAAACGCCACGAAGTATTCCTCGACGTCAAACTGGGGTCGGGTGTAGCCAAACGCGCCCACTTCCGCGCGCAGTGCCGTGCGCGGGGAAAGCTGCTGAAAGCCGGTCACCGAGGTTCTCCAGTCAATGCCGTCCGATGCTTCCGACCAGGTTCCCTGGCCGGTCCAGCGCACCAGGCGGTCACGATCCGGCAACCATTCCCAGTCCAGGCGTGACGACGTCCCGAAGCCGTCGCTGCGCTCCCAGAACACACTCTGGGTAGCGCGTCCCAGGGTATTGGAAGACAGCCCCTGCACATAACGGTATCGCCCGCGCAGGCGCGGATTGAGACCGCCGCTGGTGACCCGCACCGTGCCATCGAAATCGAGCTGGGAGCGCGCCTGCTCCGAGGCAATGAAGCGCAGACCCAGCCGGGTCCGATCGTCGCTATCGTCGGCGCCCGGTCCATCCCGAAACTCGCCGCTGACATCTTCGTCACGGGTTACCAGCAGGCGCACCCGCTCGGATACCCGGGGCAACACCACGTTGGCCCTGACGCGCACGCCGAAACTCCAGCCCTCGGTCTCATCCCACTGCAGCGAATTGCGCAAGCGGACGAAAGTCCCCACCGGCGTTTCTTCGAACGAACGCGGGTCACCGAAAAAACCGTCAAACCAGGCCGCCGGCTCGCACAGGCGCTGATTCAGATAGGAATGAGAGCGATCCAGCCAGCTTTCGGGACGATCCAGCTCATCACGGCAGGCGTCATCTATGAGCTCTTCCTGGCTTTTCTGGCGATCACCTCCTTCCGCATCATCAGCGCCTGCAAACGCCGCACCGCCGCCAGATACCAGCGCCAGACCAAGCAACAAAGACCACAGATAGCGGCCAGACCGAAGAATACTCATGCCACAATGCCCAGGATGAAAAACTATGACGTTGCCATGACCCAAATCATACGGGATTGCGGAAAAGAAAAGTGGGACGCGGATCTCCCCAGTCTCCACCGAGCGCTGGAATGAGTTCCGCGCAGCGACCTTTCGAGGGTCTGGACCCCAGCCTGATCTGCGATGCGGTCGAATCACTCGGACTGGTCACCGATGGCCGCCTGCTCGCCCTCAACAGCTACGAGAATCGGGTCTGGCAGGTAGGTATCGAAAGCGGTGAACCCCTGATTGCCAAGTTCTACCGACCGGACCGCTGGTCCGACCAGGCGATTGCCGAAGAACACGAATTCGCCCTGGAACTGGCCGGACACGGGCTTTCTGTGGTTGCGCCGCTGAAATTCGACGGCCAAACCCTGCATCGCCACCAGGCGTTTCGATTTGCCCTGTTTCCACGCCGCGGCGGACACGCGCCGGAACTGGCCCATCGGCCGACCCTGGAGGCCCTGGGTCGGGTACTGGGTCGGATGCATGCGGTCGGAGCAAGCGGCCGATTCGATCACCGTCGCACCCTGTCAATCGCCGAGCATGGCCGTGCGCCGGTGTCCTATCTGCTTTCCAACGACTGGCTCCCCGCCCACCTGCAAACTGGCTTCGAATCGCTGGCCACCTACCTGCTTGAAGCCATTGATGCAACCTGGCCGCGCGCCGGCAAGTACCAGGCCATTCGCCTGCATGGCGACTGCCATCCGGGCAACATCCTGTGGCGCGATGACACCGCCCACTTCGTCGATCTCGACGACTGCCTGACTGGCCCGGCAATACAGGATATGTGGATGCTGATCTCGGGAGAGCCTGATGAGCGCGCCGCCCAGATCGGCTGGCTGCTGAACGGTTACCGCATGTTCCATGACTTCAACCCGGCTGAACTCAACCTGATCGAGCCGCTGCGCTGCCTGCGCATGCTGCATCACCAGGCCTGGCTGGCACGACGCTGGGAAGACCCGGCATTCCCCCTGGCCTTTCCGTGGTTTACCGACGCCCGACACTGGGAAAACGTCATGCAGCAACTGCGCGAACAACTCGACGAACTGCAACAGCCCCCCCTGCAACTACCGCAATACTGACTGGGTTCGGGGAACCACACGAAGATCGCGAATTCAGAAAGCAAGAACCAGGGAACCACCGAAGACACCGAAGACACCGAAACGTTTTTCCAGGGAAATTTCGGTGTCTTCGGTGTCTTCGGTGGTTTCCATGTTTCAAGACGACAGGCCGGAAAGCATCGGTTGAGTTCACTCGATGCGGTGTCCAACTGCTCTGCTTTGAAAAACCCCTGAACGGTCAGGTGCTGGCGTTGACGTCGGTCGGTTTCTGGCCGGGGCGCTGCGGCAATGCACCGGAGCGGACCAGGCGCTCGATGCAGCTGAAGACTTCGAAGCGACCAAACGGCTTGTGGATGAAGTCGTCAGCACCGACCCGCTGCAGGAAGAAGTCATCAGCCGCTTTCGCGCTGCCGCTGATCATGATCACCGGCACATTCTCGGTGCGCGGCTCGCGTCGCAAGCGCCGCAATACCGAAAAGCCACTGGAATCCGGCAACACGATATCCAGAAATATCAGATCCGGCGGGCTGATGAACGCCATTTCCAGGGCGCTCTCACCGTCCTCGGCAAGCTCGACCCGGTAACCGGTCTGGACCAGCATGTTGTCCAGGGTCTTGCGCACGGTGGGCGAATCGTCAACCACAAGGATGCGCATGCCACGCGGCGCATCAATGCGTTCACGACGTCGGCGCTCGCGGTTCTGGCCCATGCGCAATATGCGTCCAAGACCACTGCCGGCGTCGGAGGGGCGCGCGGCCGGCTGACCATCACGGTCGCTGCGGGCCAGCGCACGCGGGAGTATGCGGGTCAATTCGCGCATGTTGATGCCGTTGCTGCCATCGGCCAGAACTTCGGCGACCCGCGTGGCGCCGCTGGTATCGCTGCTCTGCAAGGCAAGATCGACCTCGATACCAAGGCGAAAATTGTCTTCCACGCGTCTGAGCTTGCGCGCCATCGGCCGGCCCGATTCCTGGCGCTGGTGGACGACCACGGCCAGGTCACCGTTGACCAGCCGGACCAGGGTGCCGGGCGGTGCCCAACCCAGAAACTGGGAGAAGCTCTCAACCAGCTGCTTGTCGAACTGTCGGTCACGCTCGCGCCAGAGAATGCCGAGTGCCTGCTGATGGGAACGGGCCGAAGCATGGAGGCGCTCGGAAGTAATCGCATCGTAAGCATCGATCAGGCCGATCAGGCGAGCCAGAATGGGTACCTGGTTGCCCTGCAGGGTATCCGGGTAGCCCTTGCCATCGGCGCGCTCGTGATGGCTGCGCACGGCAGCCGCCACGGCATCGGGAATGCCTTCGTTCTGGATCAGCAGCTCATGACCGAATCGAGCGTGCTGACGCACGTGTTCGTACTCACGATCATCCAGCTCTCCGGTCTTGCGCATCACCTTCAGACTCAGGCGGGTCTTGCCCAGGTCGAACACCAGGCCGCTGAAGGCAGCATTCTGAACCAGCGCCCGATCCCAGCCGGCTGCATGGGCGAAACCGGCCGCGAGAATGGCCACATTCAAGCCATGCTGGTAGGTATAGCGGCTCTTTTCCTTGATGTGGGTAAGCCAGACCAGGGGCACGAGATACTCTTCCATGGCCCCGGCCAGCTGCTTGACCACATCCCGGGTGCCTTCCACGTCGACCCTGCCGTGGCGATGGAAGCTCAGCATCAGCGACTGCGCCAGCAGGCTGGTTTCGCGATAGACACGCCAGGCATCGACCACTCCCCGCGGCGTCATCTGGGCAACCCGCAGGGCATTGATCCGGGCCGGCAACGGCGGCATCTTGATCGAGGCTGAATGGGCTCGGGCCAGCTCATCGCTGTTTCGATGCAGACAGCGGTTCAGATCAATGACGATCCGGCGGCACTGGGCCCGGAACCACTGCTTTTCCTCGAAGCTCTGGACAGCCACGCCGGCGGGCGGAAAGCGCACCTCCGGGTCCACGGCATCGATGCGGACGATAAAATCCCCGAGCCGAAGATCGGCGGGATCAATGGTCAGCTCGTACTCACCCCGATGCTGCCGGTTGAATTCGTCCCAGGAAAGAATGCTCATAAACGCCCCGCCAATATTCAACCTCGATTATAGCCACGACAGCGGCACGGACCAAAGCCCCTCGAGGCGAAAAAAAACGTGTTTTTCTCTCAATCTCCCTGGTTTTCCGTGATCCAGTTCCGCATTCTCAGCGCCAGCGCCTCGAGCGGAATGGCACCGACGGCGAGCAGGTGATCGTGGAAGTCGCGCACATCGAACTCAGCCCCCAGGGCTGACTCGGCCTCGGCCCGCAGTTCGCGGATCAGTAATTCGCCGGTTTTGTAGGCCAGGGCCTGACCCGGCCAGGAGATGTAGCGTTCAACTTCGGTGCGCACGTTGTGCGGGGCCAGCGCGGAATTCTCGAGCAGGCAGGCCTCGGCGCTTGCCTGGGTCCAGCCGAAATAGTGAATACCGGTATCGACAACCAGGCGGCAGGCCCGCCACATTTCATAGGTCAGACGCCCGAAGTGTTCGTAAGGCGTCTCGTAGATATCCATTTCTATCCCAAGCCACTCGGTGTAAAGCGCCCAACCCTCGCCAAAGGCGGTGATGTAGGTATTGCGCCGGAACTCGGGTACGTTTTCCAGTTCCTGGGCGATGGCAACCTGGTGATGGTGGCCGGGCACGGCCTCATGCAGGGTAAGCGCGGGCAACTCGTACAGTGGCCGCTGATCAAGGCGATAGGTATTGACCATGTAGCCACCGGCGATTCCGGTATCCAGATCGCCCGACCAGTAGCGCCCTGTCGTGTAGTTGGGCGCAATGGATCCTGGCACGGCACGCACGCCGTAGGGCAGCCGCGGCAGATGGCGAAAAAAGCGCGGCATGGCATCATCGGCCCGCTTGGCGATCCAGGCGGCCTGCATCAGCAGCTCGCGCTCGCTTTCGGCGTAGAACTGCGGATCGGTGCGCATGAAATGCAGAAACTCTGCAAAGCTGCCTTCAAAATCAGTCTGTTCGATAACCGCTTCCATCTCGCCTCGGATACGCTCGACTTCGGCCAGGCCTTGCTGGTGAACCGCCTCGGGCGTCGTGTCCAGAGTGGTATGGTGACGGACCAGCCAGCGATAGTATTCGCGCCCGCCCGGCACATCCGAGATACCGATGGTTGCACGCGGCTCGGCCAGGTAGCGATCCTGGAAAAACGTCAGCAGCTCGCGGTAGGCCGGCAACGCCGACTCGACCAGGGAAGAGCGGGCAGCCCGACGCAGCCGTTCGCGCTCGGCTTGCTCGATATGATCCGGCAACTGCTGCATGGGCGACAGCAGCGGGTGTTCATCCGGATCGATTGCAAGAACGCTCTCAAGCTGCTCTATCACTCTTCGAACCACCAGCTCCGGCTGCACGAAACCGGAAGCCACGCCACGTTCCAGCCAGGCTGCCTGGGTGGCGAAATAGTCCGCTATGCCGTCCAGTCGGGCGATCCAGGCTTCGGCTGCCTCGACCGAACGCGCCCGGGTAGAACTGGCCACCTGAACCGGCACGGAAAAAAAGCCCGAGTCATTGGTGAAGCTCATTCGCTGCGGCTCGAACTCTGCGGCAGCCAGGCGGCTATCCAGCAGGTGCGCCATGACCAGGTGACTGACCTGGTCGTTCTCGTCCAGGCTTGCCTCATCGATCGCGGCCAGCCGATCTCGAAACGCCCGCTCATTGCTGAGCTTGTCGGCCAGGGTTTCCGGCCTGTTATCCGGCCAGCGCGAGGCCGCTTCCAGGTCACCGCGCCGACCGGCGCGGATCGGGTCATGGGCCAATTCGTGCGCCTCGAAGTCCTCGATCAGGCGAGCAAAGTCGGCAGCCGGATCGGCGAGGACAGGAGTAGCAGCAAAAACAGACAGCAAGAAAATCAAGCGCAGCATGGATGGGCCCTCCGACAGGCCGGTCACGGTCAAGGTAAAGCATAACGGGTTCGCGCGACCGGTATAATCCCAGCCCGCTCCCAACACCTTCCAGACTTCATGGCCCGCAGCCCCTTACAGCATCTCGCCCTTACTGCAAAAGGCGCAGCCATGGGCGTTGCCGACCTGGTGCCGGGGGTATCTGGCGGCACCATTGCCCTGGTCACCGGCATCTACGAGGAGCTGATTGCCTCGCTGGCACGAATCGGCCCCGAACGCTGGCACGATTTCCGCCGTGGCGGACTGCGCGGCCTTTGGCGTTCGATCAACGGCAGCTTCCTGGTAGCGGTATTCAGCGGCCTGCTGCTGGCCATTCTGACCATGGCCGAGCTGATGAAGTGGCTGCTGGACAACCACCGCGTGGTCCTGTGGGGATTTTTCTTCGGCCTGATCCTGGCCTCGGTACCGCTGGTGCTGATGCGGCTGAAACGCTGGCGCTGGCGCTGGCTACCCTGGCTGCTGGCCGGCGTCGGGATTGGACTGGGCATCACCCTGCTCGGACCCGGGTCCACGCCCGAAGCACTGTGGATGATTTTCCTGGCCGGCCTGATCGCGGTCTCCGCCATGGTGTTACCGGGCATCTCGGGCAGCTTCCTTCTGCTGCTGATGGCCCAGTATGAAACGATGGTAACCGCGGTGGTCGAGCGCGACCTGTTGACCATCGTCGTTTTCGCCGTCGGCGCGGTCATCGGTGCCTTGAGCATATCTCGCCTGCTCGCCGCGCTGTTTCGCCGTCACCACGATCGCACCATTGCCTTGCTGACCGGATTCATGCTGGGCTCGCTCAACGCGCTTTGGCCCTGGCAGTACGGCATCGCCGAACGCGGCGGCCTGGCAGCCCACTACTGGCCCTGGCAATTCGAAACAGTCAGCGGACAAGCGCCACAACTCGCCCCCGTCATCCTGGCCTTCCTCGCCGGCCTGATCCTGATCGGCCTGTTCGCCCGCATCGACCTCAGGTCAACGCGGATCAGCAGCCAGGTCTGAACGGTCTGAATCGGCGCGGCGCGTGTCGCGGCGGCCGACCAGGGTCTGAAGCAGCCAGTCGCTGGCGTTCTGGACGATGACGTAGAGGCAGGGAATCAGGAACAGGGTCAGCAGCATGGCCGAGAGCAGGCCGCCGATCACGGCCACGGCCAGGGGCTGCATCAGGTTGGCGCCGGCGCCCATGCCCACGGCCAGCGGAATCATGCCGGCCACCGTCGTCAGCGTGGTCATCAGGATGGGTCGCAGGCGAATACCCCCGGCTTCGACCACGGCCTCGGCGGTTTCCAGCCCGCCTCTCCGGCCGCGCTCGATGTACTCGACCAGCAAAATGGCATTGTTGACGACGATACCGATCAGCAGAATCATGCCCAGGAATGCCGGGGCCGACAGCGGCGTCGCGGTGGCCCACAGTATGGTCACCACGCCCACCAGGCTGAGCGGTGCTGCGGCCATGATCACCAGCGGGTTGGACAGGCGTTCGTACTGGACAGCCAGCACCACAAAGACCAGGAACAGGGCCAGCAGGATCACGGTCAGCATTTCGCGATCGGTTTCCTCGGCGGTTTCAAACTGGCCGCCAAAGATCAGACCGTACTGGTCGGGCAGCGCCATGTCATCGATGCGCGAGCGAATCTCGTCCATGATGCTGCCGGCGTCGTTGAGTGCGGTGTTGAAGTCGCCGGTCACGCGCTGGATGCGCACCTGGTTCTCGCGCTCGATATGGGCCGGGCCATCGCCGAGGTTGAAGCTGGCCACATCGCCAAGCTGGATCACGCGCCCACTCTGCGCGGCAACAATCACCTGGCTGAGCGCCTGTTCGTCGCCAGTGACCTCGCGCGGCAGACGGACGCGGACATCGTACTCGTTGGTGCCGGTGGCATAGCGGGTCGGCACGGCCCCGGTGACGGCATCACGCAGCGCCCGACCAATCTCGCCGACGTTCAGACCCAGGGCAGCCGCACGCTCGCGATCGACGTTGACGCTGAGCAGCGGCGTGCGATCCTCGCGCGCCACTTCCAGGTCTTCCAGGCCGGGAATATCCTCGAGCAGATCGACCATCTCACGGGCCAGTGCCTGCAACACCGGCAGGTCATCGCCCACGATCATGACGTCCATGTCGGTACCGGAGGCGCCGAAGTTCAGGCCCGGAATGCGCGGGGGGCGAACCCAGATACGGGCATTGGGGATATCGAGATCGCGCAGACGCTGCTGCGCCTCGACCACCCACAGCCCGGCCGGCATCTCCGGGCGCTCTGCGGCATCGGCCAGGACCACGTCCATGCGCGCCGTGCCGGGTCGCTCGGAGATCACCCCACCCTGCAAATGGCCACCGGTGATACCGAACACGCTTTCCACGTAGGGCATGTCGCGCAGTTCGTTCTCGACCAGGCGGGCGGCGCGATCGGTTTGCTCCGGCGTGGCTCCCGGCGGCAGCGCGATGCGCACGTTGACCTGGCCATCGTCGAGCTGGGGCAGAAACTCGTTGCCGAGCTGGTCCATGCTGAAGATGGCGGCTACGAAAAGTCCGATTGACCCGACCACCACCGGCCAGCGCCAGCGAAGAATCCATCGCAGCACGGACCGGTAACGAGCCACCAGCCAGTTGATACCGGCATCGAAGGCCAGGAAGGGTCGGCTGCGATCCAGGCCGCTGCGGAATTGCACCTTGCCGAACTGGGCGGCCAGCATGGGCACCAGGGTCAGGGCCACGGCCAGCGAGGCGACCACGGCAAAGGAGATGGTCAGGATCAGCTCGCGGAACACCATCGCCGCCATGCCGGTAATCAGCAAAAACGGCGCCACGGCCGCCAGGTTGGTCAGGGTACCGGCGGTAATCGCCGAGATCACCTCATCGGCACCGTCGTGGGCCGCGGTCTCGGAGTCCTTTTCCAGCTTGTCCTGATGCCTGGAGACGTTTTCCAGCATGACGATGGCATTGTCGAGCAGCAGGCCCACGCCCAGGGCCAGGCCGCCCAGGCTGATCACGTTAAGCGTCAGCCCGCCCATGCCCAGCAACACGAAGGTAAACAGGATGGCCAGCGGAATCGACAGGCCGATGACAAAACTCTTGCGCAGAGAACCAAGGAAAGCCAGCACCACCAGCATGGCCAGCACGGCACCGAGAATGGCCGCAGTGGATACCGCCTGGACCGAACCTCTAACGAAAAACGCCCCGTCGCGCGTCGCCTGCCATTCCACGTCCGGCGGCATGAAGCCGGACTGATCGAGCTGGGCCATGCGCCGGTTGACCGCGTCCACCACCTGGACCACGTTGGCATCCGGCAGCTTGTAAATGGAAAGCTGGGTCGAGGCCACCCCGTCCAGACGCACGAACAGGCGCTGCTCGCGGAAACCGTCGCGCACCTCGGCCACTTCGCTCAAGCGGATCCGGCGCTGACTGCCGGGAATACTCAGCAGGATGTTTTCGATTTCCTCCGGACTGCTGAAGCGCCCATCGGTGCGGGCCATCACGTCGAACTGGGGCGAGGTGATGTTGCCGGCGGCCACGTTGACGTTCTCGGCAGCCAACTGGTTGGCTACATCGCGCAGGCTCAGGCCATAGGAACGCAGGCGCTGCTGATCGAGCACCACTTCGATCTCGCGGACCTGGCCGCCGGCTGCCTCGACCGAGGCCACGCCGGGAATCGACTGCAACTGCGGCACCAGGCGCTGCTCGACCCAGTCGCGTACTTCACGCGGCGGCCGGATCGGCGAGGAAAAGCCAGCCCGCCAGATCGCCCATTCGCCCGGGTCCCACTTGCGCAGGCGCGGCGGCTCGATATCAGAAGGCAGCTGCTGACGCGCGCTTTCAAGCAGGCGCGCGGCATTCTGCATGGCAATATCCAGGTCGGTGCCGTGCTCGAAGATCAGGTTGACGTTGGTGCGACCTTCGGAGGCCCGGCTCGACAGGCGCTCCAGGTTCTCCACCGAGGCCAGGTTGCGCTCGAGCACGCGGGTGACCTGCTCTTCCATGACTTCCGGGGCCACGCCCGGATAGTTCACCGTGATCCGAACCAGCGGGTACTCGACTTCCGGCAGCAGATTGACCGGCAAACGGTCGACGAAAAACAAGCCCAGCACCAGCACTACCGATGCGATGGCCAGGGTGCCGACAGGCCGGCGAATGCTGGCATGGGTCAGCCCGCTGTACAGCTCGGTGCCGCGGGCCGGATCCAGTTTGCGGGCTTGCTGGTCGGATGGCTTGTCGGTCATGGCATCAACTCGTCAGATCGACAACGCGGACGCGGTCGCCGGCCGTCATTTCCAGCGGGTTGGCCGCCACGACCTGGTCACCGGGCGCCAGGCCCTCACGAATCTCGCGCCAGGGACCGCGGATGATGCCCGGCTCGACCACACGCCGTTCCAGGCGCTCGTCACCATTGATCAGCATGACGAAGTGTTCGCCCGAGGACTCGGCCACCGAGCCGGCGGGTACTGCCAATACCCCGTCACGACGGTCGACCAGCAGGCTGGCGCGAGCCAGAAAACCGGGTTTCACGCCCGCATCGAGTGCGTCGGGCAATTCGATTTCAACGGTAATCAGACGACTGTCGGCCTCGGCGGCGGGAAAGATACGGCGGATGACGCCGGGCAGCGGATTGCTGCGGCTGACGGCGTCAATCTGCACCACTACCGCGTCACCCATCTGCAGGCCGGCCACGTCCAGCTCAGAGACACCGAGGCGAACGACCAGGCTACCCAGGTCGGCAATCGAAAACAGCGCGGCATGGCGACCAATGGCCTCACCCGGTTCGATGTAGCGACCGACCACGGTGCCATCGATGGATGAGGCCACCTCGCCAAAGGCAACCCGGGTCTGCCACAGCTCGACTTCGCTGGCGGCAATGGCCAGCTCGGCCTTGGCCGCCTCGAAACTGGCCGCATCGATGTAGTTGCGCTCCTTGAGCTGCTCCATGCGATCGAAATTGGTCTGCTTTTCATTGAGGCGGGCGCGGGAGCGGGCCAGCTCGGCCTGCTGCTCGCGCACATCGATCCTGGCCAGCAACTGGCCGGCCCGGACTACATCGCCTTCTTCGACCAGCACCTCGGTCAGCACTCCCTCGGTGCGGGCCGCCAGGCGAATGGTGCGAAAGGGCTCGACCGGCCCGGAAATCTGAACGAT
>RECK01000105.1 GCA_007694055.1 Wenzhouxiangella sp. | reverse complement strand
GACTCAGACGCACTCCCGAAGGGCGAGCCGGAAAGCGCTCATCTGCGGCGTTAGGACTCTTGGAAAGGCAATAAGCATTCCCTGCGAGCCCTGCCTTGCAGCTAAGCGCTTTCCGACTCGCTGAATGTTACAGGATTAATGACGGGGTACACTAGCTCAGCCCGGCAAGCTCGTCCAGGCCGAGAGCAAGGTTGATGTTCTGGAGGGCCTGGCTGGCGGCGCCCTTCAACAGGTTGTCGAGGACGACGACCAGGCTGACGCGGTGCGGGTTGCGAGCGTCGACGCTGAAGCCGCCGATGGCAAGGTTCGGGGTGCCGGCCACCTCCCGGATTTCAGGGATTTCCTCGCTGACCTGGATCAGCGGCTCATCGTCATACGTCGCCCGGAACCGTGCAAGCAGCTCGTCGGCGCTGGCCGGCTCGGACAGGTTGACGGCGATGGTCAGGGAGATTCCGCGGAAAAACGGCGCGACATGAGGGTGAAACCGCACCGGGCGACCAAGATGAACCGAGACTTCGCGCTCGTGCATGTGGCCGGTCAGCGCGTACGGGATCAGGTTGTCGCGCAGACGTTCGGGATCATTGCGCGGCGACGGCGTCTTGCCGGCACCGCTGTATCCGGATACGCCGAACACGACCGGCGGGCGAGTCAGGCTTTCGCGCAGCGGCAGCAGGCCAAACTGGGCACCGGTGGCATAGCAGCCGGGGTTGGCAATGCGCCTGGCCGACGCCAGCTCCTTGCGATTCCATTCGCTCAAACCGTAAACCCAGTCTTCGCTGAAGCGGTAGTCGGCGCCCAGGTCAATGATCAGCGCATCAGGGTGGGCCCGGTCGATGGCGCTGACCCAGGGTGCCGAGGCGCCATTGGGCAAGGCCAGGATCCAGACCGCGGCGTTTACGCTTTCGCACTCATCGGGCGCCAGGGCCTGCAGGCATTGTTCAGGATTCGGCCAGTCCGGTACCAGTTCGGTCAACGGCTTGCCGGCTTCCGAACCGGAGGTGGCCACCGCCAACTCCAGTTCAGGATGGCCACCGATCAACGGCAGCAGGGTCTGGCCGGTGTAGCCCCGGCCACCGATTAGGGCCAGTCGCACGGTCATCAAACTGCTCCTTCCAGACTTAAAGTACCAAGTACCAGCATACCAACCAGAACCACTTCAACCACACTGACCAGCGTGCCTATCAGGAAATATTCGGCGTGACGGCGACCCTTCTTGATGTCTTCGAATCGGAAAACCGACTTCGCGGCCAGGACCAATCCGAGTGCCGCCCATGCCTGGGCCAGGAAGGCCGACAGCATCAGAAATCGCTCCAGCCAACCGATCCGCATGCCTGCCAGTGCCAGACCGGCATCTGCATCTGCCTCGACCTCGGACTGGTCCGAGCGGCCTGGATAGAGCGAATCCAGCAGCAGCCGGTTCAGCCAGCCGCAGCCGAAAATCACGATCAGGTAAGAGGCAAGGATCAGGCCGGCCTCAAACTGATAGTCCAACAATAGCTGGGCAATCATGTGCAGCATCTCGGCAGAACCAGCCAGCCAGATCGCCGCAGTCGCCAGCACCAGAACATGAAAAGCCTGATCGAGCACAAAGGCCGTGACCGGCCGCGCGCCCCCTTTCCTCACCTTGACCCAATCAGCAAGCAGATGAGTCACCACAATCAAGGCAAACGCGATACCTACCCGGGCATCCAGCAGCGGTAGCGGGCTGAACAGCAGCCAGGCGCCGCTCAGGCAAACAAGGTGAACCATGCCGTGTTCGATCCAGCTTTGCCATCGACCCTGATGCTTGCCATCAATAACAGCGCTACGCTGCAATACGAAGTCACCTAGCAAGTGGGCAACCAACAAGGCCAGAAAGACCGTCATGCAGTACCTCCTTCGGTCAAGCCTTCGTCACCTCTTTCAGCATCGTCTCCTGTCAGCCGGTGGCGGAGCACCAAAGCAAAGTCTTCCAGACTGCTGCGTATTTCCCAGTAGTGGGCACTGGAAAGGCTTCGCGAGACCGTCGACTCCGATTTTTGCAGGGCTGCTGCGACATCAGCCTGTTTGCGGAGTTGTTCGTATCCGGCGATCACTTCCCATTGCTTGCGGGTAATCCGTCCAACCAGCACATCAACCAATCTCAGCACGGCGTTGCCCGCCGCCTCGATCAGCGGATCATTCCAGCGCAGGGCCATCCGGGCCTGCTCGGCACCACGGCGAGATTTGCGCATGGTCTCCATGGCTTCTCGAGCAAGGAAGAATGCCTCGCCCGTGGCCGCCCGGTTGATAGGCAAGCGCTGATCTGGATGACGTTCCACGGCTCCGCCTCCGATCGCGATTCGCATTGAGATCGGATAGACGACCAATAGCAAGTCCCAGATCATCGCTGGCAGGCTGGCGGGAGCGACCAGCAGGCCCTGGAACTCATCCCAGGCAGTCACTGCGTAGTCTGCATCCATCCAGCCATTGCGCCTGTGCCGCAGCGATAGTGTCTCCATGAGTTGGTCGCGTTGACCGGGAAAATCCTTGATGCGCCGGGAATCGGCAACATCAACGATTAGCGCAACCTGTGTGTCCATAGCGGCAATTTACACTAAATGCACTAAAAAATGCAATTTCTACTAATTGCACCTTAGAAGACAAGGTTGCGCAGAGCACCTTTCATCCCTGCTGGTCCTCTGCCCAACCCGAGTCTCGCTGCCGTGCGTCGTTGACCAGGCGTTCAAGCTGATCAAAGCCGTCAACGCCGATGATGTGGACAATCCACTCGCCGCGTCGAAAACTGGCATGGGCCTGCTGCAGGTACCAGCCGGCGATGGGGTTGCTGGCCCGGGATCGCCAGTACAGGGTCGGGAAGCGGGCTCGCAGAACCTGCCACAGGGCCGCACCCAGGCCTTCGCCACGCGCCTCGGGCGTGACCACGAACTTGTCCAGGTAGGGCAGACCATCGACGCCGCGCGCGATCAGCGCACCGGCCCGCCCCGACTCGGCCAGCAGCAGGCCCTGCAAATCGCGGTCCCGCCGCCAGTCCGGTCGCAAACGCCGGTCGAAACTCTGCTCCAGCAACTCTCCCAGGGACTGCCACTGCTGGTCGCTGACCTCGGTCAGCCAGTCAATCCGCTCGCCCTTGCGAATCAGGGTGCCGGCCCCGGTATGGGTGAACAGTTCGCGGGTCAGTTTTTCGGCCGAGGTGATTGACACCGAGGTCTCGCCGGGCAGGCGATCGAGCATGTCCTTGATCTGGGCCAGTTTCAGCTGCATGCCCGAATGCACCCAGTCCTGGGCGATCAGGTGATCATAGTCGCCGCTGATGGAAATGGCCGAGATGATGCGGCCGTTCTGATCGAGCAGTCCGCCGGTGCCGGTCAGAAAGATGATCTTGTAGGGCTTGATCTCCCAGACCAGTTCGCGCGCCGCGATATCGGCGTTGATATTCATGACCTGGCCCGAAGGCGACTCGCCGAGGCAGGCAACCACCGGAAGGGCACCGGAGCGCACGGCTGAGCGCACGGGCTCCAACTCGATGCTTTCGACTTCCCCCACCAGACCCAGTCGTTCGCGATCGGCCAGGCGGGCATTGAACACGCCGTGCAAAATGCCGCGCGCGCGCACGCCGCGCGCCTCCAGGGCATCGACAAGGCTGGCATTGGCCCGGTAAATCACCGGTCGCGCAACCGCCATGACCTCCTCGGTGGTCACCCGCAGCCCGTCGCGCTTTTCCACCGGCACCCCGGCCTCGACCATGGCTTCGTCGAGTTGGGGTCCAGCGCCATGCAGCACGATCGGGGTCAACCCGAGGCGATGCAGGAAAGCCAGGGCCGCGGCCAGCTCGTCGAGATCATCGCGCAGCACCGCGCCGCCAATCTTGACGACGGCGAAACGCGCTTCCTCGATGCGCGAGAACTGCTTCAGGTACTGGCGCGCCTCGCGGCTGGAGCCTAGCTGCCCGAGCAGCTCGATAACGGTTTGGCGAACTTCGGCCATGCCTGAGCATTCTCCGGATGCGGGGGTTAAGGAATCATCAAGTCGCAAAGATACCTGATTTGGATCGTATCGCAGCCGGCAAGGATAAAAACCCTGACCACGAAATGGGCATGCCGGCCTCAAACGCGAGCTCACCGGTCACTGTTTCATGAAGCAAATCAGATCCAGACGGGCGCAATCGACTCTCAAAATAACCGAGCAGGCCCCGCCTTGCCAGACTTTGAGTCGCAGTATCCGGTTAGCGACCGGCTAAACTGTCCGGCGTGAAGCCTTCCAGTCCCCATGGCACCTTGTTGCGTCGATTCGCATCGACAAGTCTGGCCGTCGGACTATTGCTGACTTCAGCCCCGGCATCATCAGCAGACGACTGGGTGATCCGCCACTTCACCACCGCCGATGGTCTTCCGGTCAGCAGCGCCGGGGCCGCTCGCATCGATCTCGACGGCTTTGTCTGGCTGGCCACCCATGACGGACTGGCCCGCTTCGACGGACGCCGCTTTGAAGTGTTCGACATGGCCGCCCGGCCGGCGATGGACAGCAACCGCATTGCCGGGCTGTTCACCGATGATCAGGGACGCCTGCATGCCCTGACCAGCCCCGGCAGCCTGCTCGGGGTGCGCGCCAACCGTATCGAACGGCTTGTTGTCGACCCCAACAAGCCTGACGCAGCCACCCTGCACGTGCAGGAGTCACCCTTCTGCATCACTCAGCAGCACGGCCTGTTCTGCCGCGATGATGAAGGCGACTTTCAATTGACTGCAGCCATCGATCCGGCTGTTGCGGTTCGCCATGCCCTGCGCGTACCCGACCACGGCGTCTGGATCATCAATCAGTCTGGCCAGACCTGGTGGCAGCCTGACAACGGCCCAACACATGAGATATTGCCGGGGCTGGACGGTGAGATCTCCTCCACCGCCATGCCGCTGACCGACGGCTCCGTGCTGATCCCGCAGCTTGATCGGCTGACCCAGGCATTTCCGGATGGGCGAACCGTCGTTCATCTGCTGCCAGACCAGGACCAGGGCAACGCCCCCGAGCTTACCAGCCTGAACGCGGGCCAGGACCTGACCGTCTGGGTTGGAACATCCCGAGCGCTCTATCAACTGGACACGGCCGGTAGCGGCTGGACGAGGGTCCCCCCGCCCGCGCCCGAGGGCCTGTCTGTCGGCTGGACCTTGCCAGATGGCAGTGCCTGGACCAGCCAGGCCGGCGCGCTGTTTCGCAACGGCCAGGAGGTACTCGACAGCAAGGGCTTGATCGAGGATGTTTACGCGACCAGTGACGACCTGGTCTGGATCAGCACCCTGCGCGACGGCGTCTACGCGCTTTCGCGGCCCCGTGTCAGTGTCACCGACCGCCGCCACGGTCTGCATTTCGAGAACATCTACGGCGTTGCGCTGGACCGGGACGGACGGCTCTGGCTTGGCAGCCTGGACGGAGAAGTTCAGGTGGTGGCCGGCGATGTGATCGATCGCTACGGCATCCGGCAGGGCCTGCCGGGCGAAAATCCCTGGGCCGTGGTGGTAGCGCCCGATGGCACGGTTTATGTGGCCACCTATCAGCCCGGCCTTCATGTCCTTTTTCCCGGCAGCGAGAAGTTTGTAGCCGTGGCGCTGCCGGATGCGCTGGCCAACGCCCAGATTCGGGCGCTGAGCATCGGGCCGGATGGTCGGCTCTGGGTGGGTAGCCAGGCGGGCGTCTGGCACCAGGACGGCGAGCAATGGCGGCACTACTGTCGCGAGCAACTCGACAGCATTCGGGTCTTGCATATTCATCATGCTGACAACGGCTTGCGCTGGCACGGCACGGCGCGCGGTCTGTGGCGTGAGGATTCAACCGACTGCCGGGCGGTCGCCGTCGATCAGCTCGGAGATTACGAGATTCGCCATTTGCACGAAGATGCCGACGGCGTGCTCTGGGCCAGCACCCAGGGGCACGGGTTGATTCGCATCGCCATCGGCAGCGACAGGTCTCGAGACCGCTTCGATGTAACCCGCATTGGTCGACGCCAGGGCCTGCCCTCCAACAGTCTGCATGCGATCGCCGAAGACCAGGCGGGCCATTTCTGGGTCAACAGCAACCAGGGTGTCTTTCGTCTCAACAGGCCGGAGCTTGAGCAGTTTCTTGCCGAGCCCTCCAGCCTGCTCTCACCGCTGGTCCTGACCCGGGCCGACGGATTGCGTGACCTCGAGGGCAACGGCGGCGTGCAGCCGGCAGTTGCCATTGACCATCATGGCCGCATCCACTTCCCCTCGCAGTCTGGCCTGATCAGCATTCATCCCGACCGCCTGACCGTTCGCACGCGCGCGCCAGCAGCCGTCATCGACACCCTGCTTGCCGGTGGCACGGAGCAGGACATACGCGGAGAGGTGCGATTGCCACTCGGCCAACGCAACATCCTGCTTCGATTTGCTGCCGCCGATCTGCGCGGCGGTCCAGACCGGTTCCGCTATCGCCTGAATGCCATCGGGCTCGGCGGCGAAGAGTCCGGCTGGAACGAAATCATCGGCCAGAACTCGACCTCCTTTGCCGACCTCTCGCCCGGTCGCTACCGCTTCGAAGTCGTGGCCGGCAACAGCGATGGACTCTGGAGCGATCAGCCCGCTGAACTGGCGTTCGCGGTCCCGGCCTACTGGCACGAAACCCTGGCCTTCCGCCTAGGCCTGTTGGCCCTGGGCCTGTTCGCCCTCGGATTCTTGATCCATTACCGCATCCAGACTCTGCGTCGCCAGGCGGCCGAGCTCAATCGCCAGGTCGAGCGACGCACACGAGAACTGGCCAGCGAGAAAAACCGTGCCGAGCAAACCCTGGCCCAGCTCGCCGATGCCCATGAGTCACTGGAGCAAACCCACAGCGAGATCGCCCGGCGCAACCGCAAGCTGGCCACCCAGGCCGACCGCCTGAAGGAACTGGATGACTTTCGCAAGCGTTTGCTGGCCAATGTCAGCCACGAATTGCGCACACCGCTGATGCTGATCGATCTGCCGCTGAGCGAAATGGACGAGAAGGCCGACGGGCAACCGGACCGATGGGACGAGTCCGAACGCCGCAATCTGAAGCTGGCGCGCCATCAGACCAGGCGTCTGACCGAACTGGTCTCGCAACTGGTCACCCTGGTCCAGGCCGAGTCCGGCCAGCTTGACTTGAAGATCAGGCGGTTTGATCTGGATGCGCTGATCAATGAACTGATCCAAACCTACCAGCCACTGGCCGGGCAACAGGACGTCACGCTCGGGTTTCTGCACGACCAGCGACAGACCCAGGTTTTTGCCGATCGCGAACAACTGACCACCGCGCTCGGCAACTTGATCGATAACGCGATCAAGCATTCGCCGGCCGGTGGATGCATTCAGATAATGCGGCAGATCGATACCGACGACGCGAATGTCCGGGTCACCGTAGCCGATCGGGGTCATGGCTTCGATCCGGCCGTCGCCGGCCGCCTGTTCGAACGGTTTTTTCGGGATGAATCCGGGCCGAAGGCCGGCCGCGAAGGGCTGGGCATTGGCCTGGCGCTGGCGCGCGAAATCGTGGAGCTGCACGGTGGCCGGATCGGTGCTGAATCCCGTCACCACGAAGGTGCGAGCTTCTGGATCGAGCTGCCCTTGGGCGGCTCGCACATTGCCCTGAGCGAGCTGGTCCTTGATCAGACCGAAACCGCACCCGTTGCGGCGGTGGAAACCCGGCCGGAATCCAGCCAGCATCGCCTGGCCCTGGTCGAGGATCATCCGGAGCTGGCCGCCTACCTCAGGGACCGACTGCAGGAATTCCTGCCGGTCAGCCTGTTTGCCAGCGCCGAGGCAGCCCTGGCCGAAATCGACCGCCAGCCCTTCGGCCTGCTGCTCAGCGACGTCATGCTACCGGGAATCAGCGGAATCGAGTTGTGCCGGCAGGTCCGACAACACCCCGAACTGGCCACCTTTCCTGTCATCCTGATCTCGGCCAAGGCCACCGACAGTGATCGGGAGGCCGCGCTGGCTGCCGGCGCCCATGATTACCTGGTCAAGCCATTCAGTTTCGATCAGCTGCTGACAGCCATCGGCTTGGCCTGGCCGGCTGTGCGACCGATCCTCCAGGGCGCATCCACGACCCACTTGGTCGACCCGTTGATGGTTGCAGCCGCCGACCATCTGACCGATCCCGAATTTGGCGTCGAGGACTGGGCCAGACTCGTCCATCTCTCGCCCCGCCAACTGCGCCGACGAGTAGCCGAACTGTGCGGCCAATCCCCGCTGGTGTGGCTGCGCGAACAGCGCCTGCTCAGGGTACGCCAGCTGATCAGCTCCGGCCAATGCAAGACCCTGGCCGAAGCCGGGACCCGCTCTGGCCTGGACAACCCTACCTACTTGTATCGCCTGTATCGCGCCCGTTTTGGAGAGAACAGCGGAAAGGATTAACCCGGCGCTCCACAAGTCCGGTTTCGACATCTCAAGGGCCGTTCCGTGACTGTTCCCTGGGCGCTAGGTGGCCGATGATGGATTCTTTAGGGAACCCCGCCGGGGCCGCGCAGCATGCACCCAGCTTCAGTCGTTGAACCCGCATGAGCGCGCCGCGATCGCGCGCAGGTGCGGATGCGATTCGCCCGCCTCAGGCGATCGTTCTGGTCGAAGACCATCCGGAACTGGCCAACTATCTTGGCCAACGCTTGCGCGAGTATGCGCCGGTCGTGATTTTCACCGATGCCGAGTCCGCCCTGGCTCACCTGCGGCAACTGGGCTGCCGGGCGCTGATCAGCGATGTCGGTTTGCCCGGCATGAGTGGCGTGGAATTGTGCCGGCAGATCAGAATGAACGCCAACCTGGCAGCTATTCCGGTCATTCTGATGTCGGCCATGTCCAGTGATGCAAGCCGCCACGCTGCCATGGACGCAGGTGCGACGGCCTTTCTGACCAAGCCGTTCAAGATCGGCGATTTGAAGGCGGCTCTGGCTACGGGGTGAGCCATCCGGCTTATCTGAGAACCCGACTTTTTAGGGCTGATGTCCGTTTCCGACGGGCCCGTGTCCGTTCTGTGCATGGGCTGATCGTGCTGTCGATGTCATGCTGACCATGGTGACGAGCCTGTGCCTCGACCATCGAAAAATACCAAGAAACTGGGGAACCAAGATCATGCCAACTCTCTCAAGCCAGCGGCCGCCATCCGCTAGTCCCGGCCTTGCCGCCGGTCGGCATCCAGCAAAACCAAACAAACTGCTGACCGCCATGCGCAATGCCGGCCTGCTACTGGGCTCAGGGTTGGCGACCGCCGCACCGCTGATTGCCCTGAGTGGCATGCCAAATATCGCTCATGCCGATGCCATCATTTACGTCACTCCCGGTGCGGCGGGGATCAATTCGGGAGATGGCTGCTCCCTGGTCGAGGCGATCATCAATGCCAACGCGAACGATCTGGTTCATTCAGAGTGCACGGCAGGCAGTGGCGCCGACACGATTGTGCTGAGCGGCAACACCTACGGCTACGATACTGCCTTCAGCGTAAACGAACAATCCGCCTTGCCCATTATCACCAGTGAAGTAACCATCGAGGGCAACGGCGCCACTATCCAGAGAAACAGCGGCAGCATGCGCATATTGAATGTTGACGGCGCGGGCGATCTGACCCTCAACAGGGCCATTATTACGGGGGGGGACCTCATTGACCGAGGCGGTGGGATCCTAAATGTCGGTGTGGCGACCATCAATGACAGCACCATCAGCAACAATAATGGAGACTTTGGTGGTGGAATTTATAACCTTGGTGCTACGTTGACCGTAAATAACAGCACGATCAGCGGCAACAGTGGCACGACGGGCGGCATTGACTCCGCGTCAGGCACAGTGACCATCAACAGCAGCACCGTCACAGGCAATACCGCTACCAGTGGCTTTGGTGGCGGTGGTGTCTTGGTTTACGGGGGTAGTGCATCCATCAATACCTCCGTTATCTCTGGTAATGCCGGTTCTCCCGGGGCTGAGATCAATCGTTTTGGCGGTTCTGTCAATGCTGATCATCGCAATGTGCTGGGTCACACTGGGCTAAGCAGCGCCCAGGCCTTTTCTGGTTTTACCCCCGCCGGCACCAGTGTGATTGCGACCAGTGATGGCGGGACGCCAACGGCTTTGGGCAATGTCCTCAACACCACACTTGCCGACAATGGCGGCCCAACCCCTACCCATGCACTGGTCAATGGCAGTCCGGCCATCAACCTCGTTCCCACCAGCGATTCCGCTTGCGATCCGGGCAATACCCGCGACCAGCGCAACGCCCCTCGGGGCAGCGGCGTCAATGCTGGCGGTTCAGCCTGTGACGCGGGCGCATTCGAGTTTGGGTCCATCGTCATAAACCGGTTTCCGATTGACGCCAGCGTGGGCAGCGGGAGCGGAACGATCACGCCGCCGATCCAGTTTGTCGACCAGGACACTGATGCCGCGTTTACGGTGAGTCCAGAGCTCGGCTGGACGGTGAGCTCGGTGCTCGGCGACACCTGTACGCCCACCAACACGGTGGGATCGGAGTGGGTGGCCGGCAACATCAGCCAGCCCTGTTCCGTTACGGCCACCTTTGCCGAAGCCAGCTTCGAGGTCACGGCCGCGCTGGGAACTGGGCAGGGAAACATTACTCCACCCACGCAGAGCGTGATCTTTGGCGAGGTCGCCAGCTTTACGGTCACGCCGAGTACGGGTTGGAGCGTGGATACCGTGCTGGGAAATACCTGTTCACCTGCATTGGTCGCCGGCAACGCCTGGCAAGCGCCGAATATTCAGGCCAACTGCGCCGTCCTGGCCAACTTCGTCATCAACAACTACACGGTGACCGCCGCCGTGGACAGCGGCGCCGGAACGATCACGCCACCGAGCCAGGAAGTGGACCATGGCGCCGATGCAAGCTTCATGGTGATACCGGATACCGGTTGGTCGGTGAATTCAGTCAGTGGCGATACCTGCACACCGCTGCCGGATGCCGGTGACCAATGGATCGCTGCCAACATTGTCGAACCTTGTTCCGTCACGGCCTCCTTTGCCCAGGATAGCTTTGAGGTGACTTCGGAAGTTGTGGCCGGTGAGGGCTCCATCACCCCACCAACCCAGAGCGTGCTTTTTGACGGCACCGCCAGCTTGACGGTTGTGCCCGAGCCCGGCTGGTCGATCCAGTCCGTAATCGGTGACAAGGGGTACAGCTGCACCCCTGAACCGATATCCGGCAACGACTGGCAGGCGCCCAACATCCAGGCCGCCTGTGCGGTTGAAGCCAGCTTCGTGATCAATACCTACACCGTTACCGCCGGAACCGGCGTGGGCGACGGGACAATCACACCGGCCAGTCAACCGGTCGATCATGGCAGCGACGCCACCTTTACCGTCACGCCCGATACCGGCTGGTCGGTCACTTCGGTCAGCGGCAATACCTGCAGCCCGGTTCTCGACTCGGGCGATCAGTGGATCGC
>RECK01000148.1 GCA_007694055.1 Wenzhouxiangella sp. | reverse complement strand
CTGGCCATGGTGTTCGTGGCCGGACTGTTCGGGATCGGTCTGGGCTATCCCGGTCAGCCGCACGTGGTCAACCGCTTCATGGCCCTGGAATCGGTCAGCCAGGTTCGTTTTGCCCGCAACGTGGCCCTGGGCTGGGCAATCATGATCTACATCGGCATGGTCGTACTGGGTTGGTCAGGCCGCGTGCTGCTGCCCGAGTTGGGCGACGGCGAATCGGCACTGCTGGTGCTGGCGGTGGATCTGCTGCCGGCCGTGCTGGGTGGACTGGTTACCGGCGGTGTCCTGGCCGCCATCATGTCGACCTCCGATAGCCAGTTGCTGGTGGCCGGCAGCGCGGTCAGTCACGATCTCAGGCGGGGCCGGGTCTCGCTGTTTGCCGATCGCATGGTCATCGTCTTGCTGGGGACGGCCGCACTGGGCCTGGCCCTGTTCTTTCCGGCCACTATCTTCGACCGCGTGCTGTTTGCCTGGCAGGTGCTGGGCAATGCCTTCGGTCCGCTGTTGATCGTGCTGTTGTTTGTCGGACCGGTAGACGGTCGTTACCGTCTTGCGGCCATGCTGACCGGGGCGCTGCTGACAGTCCTGATCAGTTTCGCCCCGCAGGCACCGGGCAACGCCGTCGAGCGGCTGTTGCCGTTTTTCCTGGCCCTTGCCCTGGCCTGGCAGGGCGCACGGTCAGCGGCAAGGGCTTGATCCGCAGGTCCCGCTGACCGGGACCTGATGCCGATGATCTTCTTCAGGCTATTCCGAGCCGCCCTGGTCAGGGTCTTCGCGTCTACGGCGACTGGACGCCTTGCCTGAACTGGCTTCGTTTGACCTCGCGGGTTTTCCGCCATCGGACTTTTTCTTTTCATCGCCGTTTTTCGCAGCGGCCTGGGTCGAGGTGCGGCCGTTGGTGGCTTCGCCGACCATGCCGCTGAGATCAGCCAGGTCGCCGAGTCCGACTTCGTTGAGCAATGAGTCAACCAGCGGGCGCTGGGCCCGGTAGCGCAGGGCCTGGTCGACCACGGAACGGGCCAGGTTGCCGTCGCCACCGCCAGCGTTGCCGTTTCCATCGCCGCCGGATCCGCCCTGGTTCATGCCGCGCACATCGATGATCTTGATGCCGTCGATGCGCTCCATCGGCTTGACCGATTGTTCGATGATGGACGGCAGGTTTCTGAGCATTTCCAGCCTGATTTCCAGCGCAATCTGTTCGGGGCTCAGCGCATTTCGTGCCTCGTTGATTGCGCGCTGGCCTTCTGCCTCAACCCGGTAGCGTTCTTCATCGGCCTGGGCGCGAATGCGTACCGCATCGGCTTCACCGGTGGCGGCAACGCGCATGGCTTCAGCCCGGTTGTCCGACGCCTGCTTCTCAGCCTCGGCGGCCACGGTGATCGAGATGGCATCTTTCTCCGCTTCCTCGCGGGCCTGGACCAGACGCACCTGGCGGGCACGTTCGGCCGAGGCGGTTTCGCGCACCGTCTTGACCTGTTCTTCGGCCTCGACGGCCTTGGCGCGTGCCTGATCGGCCTCGGCCCTGGCGGCCGATTCTTCCCGGGATTTCTCGGAGATCGCGATCTCACGCTCCTGCTCGGCGATCCGGACCATCCGTTCGCGCTCGATCTGGCGCTGTTCGATCTGGCGCTGCTGCTCGATCTCGGCTTCGCGGATGGAGCGGTCAGCCTCGATCGTTGCCTCTTCAGCCTCGCGGCGTCGCTCGGCTTCCTGGCGGGCAATGTTCGAGCGGGTTTCGGCCGCGCGGACCTTGACTTCCTGGTCGCGTGAGAGCTGGGCGTATTCGTTGTCGCGGTTGATCTCCAGCGACTTCTGCTTGGTCTCCAGGTCCTTCAGCTCGATCTGGATCTTGGTGTCGCGCTCGATGTCGTTGCGTTCCTTGCGCCGGCGCTCGATTTCCTGGGTCAGCTTGGTCAGACCCTGGGCGTCAAAGGCATTTTGCGGATTGAAGAAATCCGACGGGGTCTGATCCAGGCCGGTCAGCGAGACCGATTCCAGCTCGAGACCGTTCTTGTGCAGGTCCTCGGCCACGGCGACCTGCACCTTCTGGGCGAAATCGACCCGATTCTCGTGCAGCTCTTCCATGCTCATGCCGGCGGCCACGGCGCGCAGGGCATCGACGAACTTGCCCTCGACCAGTTCCTTGAGCAGGGTCGGCTCCATGGTCCGCCGGCCCAGGGTCTGGGCGGCGGTGGAGATCGCCTCGGCATCCGGTTTGACTCGGACGTAGAACTCGGCCTGGACGTCGACCCGCATCCGGTCCCGGGTAATCAGCGCCCCCTCACGTTGCCGGACCACTTCCAGCTTGAGGGTGTTCATGTTGACCGGAATGGTGTCGTGCAGTACCGGAAGCACCAGCGCGCCGCCATCGCGGACGACCTTTTCGCCGCCCATGCCGGTGCGCACGAAAGCCACTTCCTTGCTGGCGCGGTTGTAGAGCCGGGCAAAGATCAGGCCCAGCAGGAATAGGCCACCGAGAATGACGGCCACGGGTACGGCAAGCGCCGTGAGGTTCATGTCCATGATTGTTTGTTCGCTCCCTGATTCAGTTGAGTTGAAGACAATGGTTTGCTTGCACTGTTTTTCATGTTCCCCCTGAAGACAGCTCGGATTCAGTGGTCGCTTTCTGCCACCAGCGCGGCGTTCGGGTTCGGTATGGCAGTGAAGCGGCCGTTGATTCTTCTCACCAAGAGGACCAGGCTACCTTGTTCCAGCACCTGGTCATCCTCTTCCGGTTCCACCATGACGTAATGGGTTGTCCGAAAGCGGTCCGACAGGCGGGCCTGGGCGGGCAGGCCATGGCGCGCGTTACCGCCGACAATAACCGCGGTCTTGCCGATGAAGGTTGCGGTGCTGACAGCGCTGGTCTCTTCCTTGGGCAGGATTCTGGCCAGGCCACCGGTGCACCAGCGAACCAGGGGCAGGGTCAGAAAAAATACCGCCGGTGCGGCAATGACGCCGGGCACGGCCATGCCCACGGTCTGGCGCAGTATCGACTGTCCGATCAGGCCGGTCAGGCCGAAGACCATCAGGAAAACCACCAGCACCATCAATACCGGAACCCGGCCAATGTAAAGCCAGGCCAGCAGGCGGCCAATCATGCTGCCGCCATCCGGCGAGCCGCTGCCCTCCAGCCCGCTGGCCGTTTCACCCGTGCTCAGATCCCCAAAGTCGAAGACCTCGTCGGGCATATCGACGCTGGAGACGATGAAGTCGTCAACCGCCTCGTTGATGCCGAAGCCCTTGAACAGGGCGACCAGTTCGAATACGAACAGTCCGGCCATGACCAGCAGCGCGACCGTGAAGGGCACGCTGCCGGGGGCGAGGAAGTACTCGATCACGAGTCGTCAGACTTGAGTCGGGCCAGCCGCTCCTGGATACGGTTCTTGCGCGACAGCTCTTCCAGTTCGGCGAGTTTGGCTTCTTCGCCGGTGCTGGCGCCGCTGGCACCGGCCAGTCCGGTCTGGCGGCTGAAAACGCGATCGAAGGCGGCTGATGCGCGTTCAGCGCGGTTGTCAGCGCCGGCTGATCCGCCCGAATCGCCCTGCCCGGATACCTGGCTTGCCTGGCGCTGGGACTGGCGGAAGCTGTCCAGCGCGTCGCGCATTTCCCGCTTCTTGGCCTTGAGTGCATTGATATAGCCTTCCAGGCGCGCTTTCTCGTCGGCCAGGTCGGCCAGGCGTGTCTCCAGTACGGGAATCTGGGCTTCGAGGTCGATCTGGCGCGAAACGGCCGTTTCGGCAAGATCATCACGACCCTCTTTCATGGCCAGGCGGGCCTGCTCGGTCAGGTCATCGTGGCGCTTGTTGTCATCGGCCAGGCGCTTGGCGGTCAGGTGACGCTGGGCTTCAACCACGCCCAGCTCCTTGCGGACCTCGGCAGTGGCGGTGTCGATTTCTCGAATGGCCTGTTCCATCACGGTCTCGGGTGCCGCATTTTCCACGGCATCGACCAGGGCGTTGAAGCCGCCTGCGACCAGTCGACCAACGCGCTGTTTCAAAGACTCACTCATGTTCTACTCCTCCAGTTGAATGCCGGTATCTGTTTCATTCATCGAGTTGGCGATACGGGCTCATTCGTCCCCTGCATCGCTTTGTACCCCAAAATTGGCCCGTTTGGCCAGTGCTTCGGGCCGATAGCAGCCACGAAACCCGCTCTTGCCAAGTTGCTCGATCGACTCGCTCAGGCTCAGGCTGCGTTCTGCCAGCCCGGACTCAAGGCTTTGCAGACTGGCCCGCGTGTCCTGATCGCCGCCGCTGTTGCGACAGGCTGACAGGGCAAAAGCCGTGATGTCCGGCAGCCAGGCCATGACCCGGTGGACCAGCTCCGAGCGCAGACCGTGCTCCATTTCAGCGGCGTGCACCTGGCGATCGACCCGGGCAAACAAGCGCCGGGCAAAATCGTGGGCGGCGGCCGGATCGTGCATGCCTTCGCGCTGGGCCCGGGCCTCGCTGATCAGGGTGCGAATTTTCTCACTCAGATTCGCTGCCCCGGTGATTTCGACCTGGCTCAGAAAGGTCAGGTCATCCTCGTCGAGGCGAAGTGTGACGGTTTGTTTAGGCACTGTCCTGGTCTCATGCAGCTTGATATGCATCATACCACAAACAAACACAAACGCAATACGTTCGTATTAATTCGGGTTACAGACAGAATCCAATCAATTGACCGCGGGGTCCAGCTTCAGCGTCCTGCGTCTGGTGCTGCCGGGCAGGGGGTCGTGGCTGATGATCACCGTGGTGCGGCCTTCCAGCCAGCGATCCAGGCTGTTCATGACGATGGCCGCTGTAGCGGTATCCAGGCTGGCGGTGGGTTCGTCGAGCAGCACGATGTCGGGGTTGGTCAGCAGCAGTCGTGCCAGGGCCACGCGCTGACGCTGGCCGCCGGAGAGGTTGGCGCCGTCCTCGTCCAGCCACGTTTCCAGGCCATCCGGCAGTTCGTGCAGCAGACCATCAAGATCGACCGCGGTCAGCACAGAGACCAGTTCGTCCGCGCTGGCCGACGCCCTGGCCAGACGCAGGTTGGCCGCCAGCGTGTCGCGCAGCATGATCGGCTTTTGCGGCAACCAGGCGATGCGACGACGCAGTTCATCGGGATGATAATCACGCAAGTCCTGGGCGCCGAGGAGAATGCGTCCCTGGTCGGGGTCGAACTGGCGCATCAGGAGCAGGGCCAGGGTGGTCTTGCCAATGCCACTGGCACCGGAAAGCAGCCATTGCTCGCCATGTCCGATGGTCAGGTTCAGGCCGGACAAAACGGCGGGCAGATGCTTGCCATAGCCAAAGTGCACATCTTCCAGCACCAGGTCAGTTCGAGTGGGCCATGGCGCGGGCAGGCCGGGCACCTGCAGCCGTCCCGGCTGTGTCGCCAGTTCGTCGACGCGCCGTGCCGCGGCCAGGCTGTGGCCGAGCCTGCGCCAGGCGGCGGGTATGCCTTGCCAGGCCTCTGACAGGCCCAGCACGGCCAGGACGATCAGGGCAACCAGGGGCGCACTCAGCTGATCGCGCTCGTGCAGGTAAAGTCCGCCAACCAGACCCAGCCACAAGCTGAGAGAGGCGACCAGCAGGGCACCTGACTGCCCGAATGCGTCCAGTTCCCCAAGGCGCTGCTGCAAGTTTCCCAGGCGTTCGGATGCACGCTTGATTGCGTGTGCCTGGGCGTCAGTTCGATCCAGTGCGCGCAGCTCGTTCAGGCCCTCGATGCCATCGGCTGCAGCGGTACGGAGTTGGGGCAAGGCAGCCACAGCGGCAGCACCTGGGCGTCGTCCGGCCCGGAATAACGCCAGGCAAAGCAGGGGAAGCAGGATCAGCAGCGGCAGGACGACCAGCGCGCTCAAGGCCGGCTGGATCAGGGCAAATCCGATGGCTGCGAGCAAGGTCAGCATTGCGGCCGCCAGGCTGGGGCCCAGGATTCCGGAAAACAGCCCGTCCAACGCATTGACATCACCGGTGAGTCGGTTCAGCGTATCGCCGCGGCGCAGCGCTGCCAGTTGTGCATCATCGAGCTTGAGCATGCGGTCGAGCAGGCGCAGGCGCAGATCAGTCAGCAGGCGCAGCGTGGCGGCGTGGGTGGCCAGCCGCTCACCGTAGCGCGAAAGGGTACGGGTAATCGCGGCCAGCCGGATGCCGGCACCGGGGGTGAAGATATCCAGGCCGATCAGCAGGCCCAGGCCGGCCAGCGCGCTGGCGGTGATGAACCAGCCTGACAAGGCAATCAGCACCGTGCCGGCGGCCAGCGACAGCAACATCAGGGCCAGGCCCAGCAGCAGCCATCCCCGGTGTTGCCGGGCCAGTTCGAGCAGGGTTCGCAGTGGACTCATGGGCCGGCTTCCAGCAGGCGGCCGTCCTGCATCAGCAAGGTCCGGTTGGCCCAGCTTCTGGCCAGCGGGCTGTGGCTGGCGCAGATCACCGTCATGGCACGCTCTTCCGAGATCCGGCCAATGGCCCGCCAGATCAACGTTTCGCTGAGCTCGTCGAGGCTGGCAGTCGGTTCGTCAAGAAACAGGATCGGTCGGGCTTCGAGCAGGGCGCGGGCCAGGGCTACGCGCTGGGCCTGGCCGCCAGACAGGCCCAGGCCTTGCTCGCCGATCGGGCTGCCCAGGCCATCGGGCAGGTGGCGGGCGAATTCCGTGACCCCGGCCAGTTCGGCTGCCTTGCGTACCTGGTCCGGCTGCGCGCCGGGTTTGCCCAGCGCGATGTTGCTGGCCAGGGTGCCGGCGAACAGCACGGGACGTTGACCCAACCAGCCCCGGCTTCTGGCCAGGCTACCCTGATCGAACGTGGACAGGTCGATGCCGTCGTAGCTGATGTGGCCCGCGCCGGGTGCGATAAAGCCGGCCAGTGCGCTGATCAGGGTGGACTTGCCGCAGCCGCTGGGCCCGGTGATCAGGACATGCTCGCCGGCGGCCACGCTCAGGCTCAGATTCTCAAGGACGGGCCGGCGCCCAGGCCAGGCTTGATCCAGCGCGCTGGCTTCGACCCGGCAGGCGTAGTCGGGGATTCGTGCCGGGGGGTGGGCCGGGGCAGGGCGGGCCGCCGGCAGTTCGAGCAGCGGACGGATGTCCGCTGCGGCGGCCAGTGCGTCGGCGCGGTCATGCCAGTGTTGCGCGAGCTGACGCAGAGGGTTGAAGAACTCCGGTGCCAGCAGCAGGATGAACAATCCACTGGCGAGCGTGAGCTGAGCGGCTGGCCCGAAGGCAATGAAGCCGAGCAGTCCCAGGCCGATGTAGATGGCCAGCGAGGCAATGGCGATCGCGGCAAAGAATTCCAGCACTGCCGATGACAAAAATGCCAGGCGCAGCACCCGCATGGTGCGCTCGCGGAACTCTTCGCTGTAATCGCGCAGCCTGGCCAGCTCCAACCTGTCGGCGCCAAGTCGGCGGATCTGGGCCAGGGCGCGCAGGCGATCGTGGAAAAGGCCGGACAGCCGGCCCAGCGCCCGCTGCTGCCGCTGGGCTGCTTGCTCCGCGCTCCATCCGACCAGAATCATGAAGACCGGAATCAGCGGCGCGGCCAGGGCCAGCAGCAGCCCGGCCAGCCAGTTCACGCCCAGGACGGCGACCAGGATCAATGCCGGAATGATGGTCGCAGCCACGGCCTGTGGCCGATACCGGGCAAAGTATGGATCCAGGGCCTCGATTTGTTCGACCAGGCGCGAGAGCAGGTGACCGCTGTCCTGGCCGTGTCGTGGACCCGCTGCGGCCAGGGCAAGGTAGAGTTGCTGGCGGAGCTTGTTGCGAATCATGCGCGAAGCGCGCGCGGCAATCATGCCGCGCAGCGCGGATGCGGCGCACCTGACCAGGATCGCGGCGAGCAGGCCGAGCAGGGGATAAACGAGGCTGTCCAGCGGCCTGTGCTCGACGACGGCGGCATGAAATATCCAGGCCAGCAGGCCAGCCTGGGCCAGCAAGCCCGTGGCCTCGAGCAGGGCAACAGCAGCGCTGGCGCGGCCAATCCAGACAGGTGCCAGGCCGTCCAGCCAGCGACGCTGGCTGGAGCTCCCTTCGTCAGTGGCCAGCGTAGCCCTCGCCGGTCTTGACCTTGCCGCGGAATACCCAGTAGGTCCAGGCCGTGTAGCCGAGGATGATGGGGATCAGGAACAGCACGCCGATGAGCAGGAACAGCTGGCTGCCGGGATCGGAAGCTGCGTCCCAGAATGTGTGCTCGGGCGGCACGGCATACGGCCACTGGGTGATGAGCAGGCCGAGGTAAAACAGGGCAAACAGCGCCATTGAGCCGAGGAATGGAGAGGCTTCGGCGCGTTGGCGGATCCGCCACAGCACCCAGGTCGCGGTCGCCAGGGTCAGGGCCGGGAACAGCCACAGCCAGCTGATGTTGTCGAACCAGCGTTCCATGACGCGTTCATGCGCCAGGGGCGTCCACAGGCTGACAATGATGAAAAAGCCCATCACGGCCGCCAGCAGCCACGGCGCCAGACGAAACGCCCACTCCTGGGTCTTGCCCTCGGTTTTCAGAATGGTCCAGGTCACACCCAGCAGGGCGTAGCCGGCGACCACGCCGAGGCCGGTCATGACGGTAAATGGCGTCAGCCAGTCGAATGCGCCGCCAACGTAGCTGAAGCCTTCGGTTTCAAAGCCCTGGATGTAAGCGCCGACCACCGCTCCCTGGGCGAAGGATGCGACGGTCGAGCCGCCGAAAAAGGCGCGATCCCACCAGTACTTGCGAGCCTGGGCCTTGAATCGAAACTCGAAAGCCACACCCCGAAAGATCAGCCCGGCCAGAAGCAGGAACACGCCGATATACAGGGCCGGCAGGAAGACTGCGTAAATCAGCGGGAAGGCCGCCAGCAGACCCGCGCCGCCGAGGATCAGCCAGGTCTCGTTGCCGTCCCAGACCGGTGCTACCGAGTTCATCAGCTCATCGCGTGCATGATCGCTGGGGGCGAAGGGGAAAAGAATCCCCACGCCCAGATCGAAGCCATCCATGAGGACATACATGAAGATCCCGATGCCGATGATGACAACCCAGATCAGGGTCAGGTCAATCAGTTCCATGGCTTAACTCCCTGCGCTCTGGGCGGCGTCGTCAACCTTGAATGGGACGGCGGACCAGGGCCGCTTGGGCCGCGCGGTCTCGTCGTCGGGTGCTTCCTCGATGGGGTCAGGGCCAGCCTGGATGACCCGTCGCAGGTAGATCACACCGGCGCTGAAGACAATGGCGTAGACACTGATGTAGCCGATCAGCGTGGCCAGCGCCATCCAGCCGGTGATCGACGGAGTCACCCCATCGGATATGCGCATGACCCCGTGAATGATCCAGGGCTGACGTCCGACTTCGGTCACGAACCAGCCGGCCAGCACGGCCACGAAGGGCAAGGGGATCATCCAGGTCAACACGCGCAGCAGGCGGGGAGAGTCGTACAGACGGCCACGCCAGAGTTGCCAGGCCGATGCCAGGGACACGGCGATGAACAGCATGCCCAGGCCAACCATGATCCGGAAGCTCCAGAACACGATGCCGACCGGTGGCCGATCTTCCGGGGCGACCTCGAGCAGACCGGGTACTTCACCGTCCAGGCTGTGGGTGAGGATCAAACTGGCCAGGCCCGGTATCGCGATCTCGAAGTGGTTGGTTTCGTTGGCGGCATCCGGAATGGCAAACAACAACAGGGGCGCACGAGTTCTGGTTTCCCACGCACCTTCCATGGCTGCGACCTTCATCGGTTGATGCTCGAACGTGTTCAGGCCGTGCATGTCGCCAACCACAAGCTGCAGCGGCGTGGCGATTGCCAGCATGACTACGCACATGGCCAGGGCCTTGCGGCTGGTCTTGGGATTGCGCCCCTTGAGCAGGTACCAGGCGCTGACGCCGGCGACGACGAATCCGCCGGTGATGAATGAGGCCAGCGCCATGTGGCTGAAGCGATAGGGCATGGACGGATTGAAAATCGCCTGTGTCCACGAGGTCATGTGGACAATGCCGTCGTGAAATTCCACGCCGGCCGGTGTGTGCATCCAGCTGTTGGCCGACAGGATCCAGAACGAGGAGATGAACGTGCCAAGGGCCACCATGCAGGCAGAGAAAAGATGCACGCCCTTTGGCACCTTGTCGCGCCCGAACAACAGCACGCCCAGGAAAGTCGCCTCAAGGAAGAAGGCGGTGACGACTTCGTAGCTCAGAATCGGGCCGAGGAAATTGGCCGACGAGAAAGAAAATACGCTCCAGTTGGTGCCGAACTGGAAGGCCATGACGATGCCGGACACCACGCCCATGCCAAAGACGATGGCAAAGACCTTGATCCAGAACTTCGACAGTTTCAGATAGACAGGGTTTTCGGTCTTGTAATGGAGGCCTTCCAGCAGAGCGATGTATGACGCCAGGCCGATGGTGAAAACCGGAAATATGGCGTGAAAGGACACCACGAACGCGAATTGAAATCGCGAAAGCAGCAGTGGGTCAAGTTCCATGATTCAAAACCCTTATCAGTAATTTGCCATTGCTATATCGTAACACTCTAATGTGAATGCGACGGCCAGTTCAGGTGCTGTCGAGCAGGGTGACCAGAACCCGTCTTCGGTGCGGGCGGTGGCGATGTTCCCACAGGTAAACCGCCTGCCAGGTTCCGAGCGCCAGCCTGCCGGCCCTGACCGGGACGGTCAGGCTGGTCTGGGTCAGGGCGGCGCGGATGTGGGCGGCCATGTCATCCGGACCCTCGGCGCGGTGCCGGAACCGGGGATCTCCGTCCTGCACCAGACCGGAAAAGAAGGTCTCCAGGTCGTGGAGAACATCCGGGTCGGCGTTTTCGTTGATCAGCAGCGAGGCCGAGGTATGCTGGATGAACAGGTGGCACAGGCCGTCGGCAAACCCTGAGCGGGTAACGTGTCTGGCCACCTCGGCGGTCATGTCGACGAAGCCGCGTCCAGGGGTCTCAATGGTCAGGGTGTCCTTGTTCATCCGCTCATTTCTTTCATCGACTCATTTCGGCCAGCAGCTCGGCCTGATGGGCTTCCAGCAAGGGTTCCAGCACGGGATCGAGGTCACCGTCGATGATCTTGTCCAGATCATACAGGGTCAGGCCGACGCGATGGTCCGTGACCCGACCCTGGGGGAAGTTGTAGGTGCGAATGCGCTCCGAACGGTCCCCCGAACCTACCTGGAGCTTGCGATCGGCGGCCCGTTGACTGCGCTGCTGCTCCTGTTCGGCCTCAAGCAGCCGGGCATTGAGCAGGCTCATGGCCCGAGCCTTGTTCTTGTGCTGCGAGCGTTCGTCCTGACACTCCACCACGATGCCCGAGGGCAGGTGCGTGATCCGTATCGCCGAGTCGGTGGTGTTGACGTGCTGTCCGCCGGCGCCGGATGAGCGGTAGGTGTCGATGCGCAGGTCGCCAGGGTTGATGTTGACCTCGTCGACCGTATCGACTTCGGGCAGGATGGCGACGGTGCAGGCAGAGGTGTGGATGCGGCCTTGGGATTCGGTGGCCGGAATGCGCTGCACACGGTGCGCTCCCGACTCGAATTTCAGGCGCGAATAGGCACCGCGGCCAATGATGCGGGCAATCACCTCCCGAAATCCGCCGGCCTCGCTGTCATGGGCCGACATGATCTCGACCTGCCAGCCGCGCCGCTCGGCATAGCGGCTGTACATGCGCAGCAGATCGCCAGCGAAGATACCGGCTTCCTGGCCACCTGTTCCGGCCCGAATCTCGAGAAACACGCCGCGCTCGTCATTGGGATCCCGCGGCAGCAGCATCCGCTGCAGCTCATCCTGAAGGCGACCCAGGCTGTCGGTCAGTCCCGAGATTTCCTCCTCGATCATGGCTTGCATATCCCGATCGCACTCGCGCTTGAGTTCATGCGCTTCATTCAGCGCCTGTTCGATTGCCTGGTGGGCGCTCCAGATCCGAACAATCGGATCGAGCTCGCCATACTCGCGCGACAGGGCCTGAAAGCGCTCGCGGTTGCCAATGATCTCGGGATCAGATAGCAGCCGTGAAAGCTCTTCGAAACGATCGTCAACCTGTTCCAGTCGCTGGCGGATACCGGGATTCATCCTTCGTCCTCGAGAAAGTAGTAACGGGCCGCTTCCAGCAGCGCCTCATCGGCGCTTTCGGCGGCCTGGCGCAGCCGAATGCTGGGGCCGTGCAGAAGGCGATTGACCAGTCGGTGGCTCAATCGTTGCATCACATCGTCGGGATCGTGGCCGGCTTCGAGCTGGGTCCGGGCCTGGGCCAGCAGGGCGTCACGCTCGGCCTGAGCCCGACGCCTCAGTCCGCGCAGGGTGGTGCTGGTTTCCTGCAATCGCAGCCACCGTTCAAAGGCCTGGACTTCGGATTCAATAATATCAATGGCCTGCTGCATCGCTTCAGCGCGTTTCTGCTGGTTGGTCTCGATGATCGAATGCAGGTCGTCGATGGTGTAAAGAAAAAGATCCGGCAACTGGCCCGCATCGGCGGCGATGTTGCGCGGCACCGACAGGTCAAGGGCGAACATGGGCCGTTGGCGTCGGCGCGACAGCGCGGCCTTGAACATGGCCTGGTCGAGGATGGGCTTCGGACTGGCGGTGCAGGCAATGACCAGGTCATGCCCTGGAAGCAGGGTCTCGATGTCCTCCAGGCCGTGTCCGCTGGCGTTGAAACGCGCGGCCAGCGTGCGCGCCCGTTCCGGGTTGCGATTGGCGATGCTGATTCCACCCAGGCCAGATTGACTGAAATGCACAGCGCAATCCTCGATCATTTCGCCGGCGCCGATCAGCAAGGCGCGCAGCTTGCCCAGAGATCCAAAAATCTGGTGAGTCAGGCGCAAGGCAGCGAATGGCAGGGTGACAGGGTCACGCCCGATGCCTGTTTGCGAGCGCACTCGCTTGGCCCCGGCAAAGGCGTGCTGGAACATCCGGTCGAGCCTACTGTCCAGAACCTGCTGCTCGTGCGCGGCCTGCCAGGCCTGCTTGACCTGGCCGGCAACCTGTGGCTCGCCGATGATCATGGAGTCGGCCCCGGAAATCACCTTGATGAGGTGAAACATGCAGGCAGATTGCTCCAGTTGATACAGGTGCTCGCGAAACTGGCCGGGAGCCAGGCCATGCCAGGCGTGCAGCCATTCGGATGCAGCCCGCGTGATAGGCTGTCTGCCGGAAAGATAAAGCTCGGTTCGATTGCAGGTGCTGACAATGGCGCAGCCTTGAATCCCGGGCACGGCGGCGAGGCTCGACAGGGCCTCGGGTACCGATTCGGCCGTAAATGCCAGGCGTTCCCGAATAGTGATCGGGGCGGTCTGGTGGCTGATTCCCAAGGCGAAAAGTGACATGCAGGCAAAAGTTAAGGACAAACTCCCCATTCTCGTACGCGGACGGAATATGCGCAAGCTCCTGTTGGCATTCCTGGCATCAGTCGTGCTGGCTGCCTGTGCCGCCGGCCCCCATAACTCCGAAAACCAGACTCAGCAACCAGCTGATACGACGCAAGAAACAGCTATTCAGGATAGCGACTCCGACGTCACGAATGTGTTGGCCGAGGGTGGCCTGGATGCTGACTTGCTGTTTCACGTTCTTGCCGCCGAGCGGCTGGGCCGGGTCGGAGATTTCGAGGCCGCCATGGAACATCAGCTCGAGGCGGCAAGGCTGGGCGACGATCCGGACCTGGCCCGGCAAGTTGTCAGCCTGGCGCTTGCCCTGGATGACTGGTCGGCGCTGGTCGATGGCGCCATGCGCTGGCAGGAGCTTGCGCCCGGGGAGCGCAGTCCGGGCCGCTTTCTGGCCCTTGGCCTGTTGAACCTGGGCGAGCCCGAGCAGGCTGCGGCTGTGCTCGGACAGCAAATTGCCGGCAGCAGCGAGCCTGAAGCCGCCTGGCGCGAGGCAACCATGCTGCTGGCCGCCGCGGAGCGCAGCGAGGACGCCATGGCCGCCATGGACAGCCTGCTCAGTGATGCTGAGCTGGACGCTGACTCGGCGCTGGCGCTGGAAAATCGCAGCCTGCTGTTGTGGCAGCTGGAAAGGACCGAGGAGGCCCTGGCGCTGGCCTTGCAGGCCGCAGAACAAGGTCGTAGCGTTCGCCGCTGGGTGTGGGCCGCCCAGCTTGCTGCGGCAGCCGATGATCTGGACCTGGCCTTGTCCCATTATCGTCGGGCGCGGGAAATCGATCCTGACGAGGTCGCTTTGGCGCTTTCGGAGGTTGAGGTGCTGCGCCAGCTCGACCGTCTCGAAGAAGCCGTTGCCGAGCTGCAGCGTCTGCCCGAAAGCAGTGAATTGCTGTACACCCTGGGCAGCTATCAGTATCAGCTCGGCCAGACAGAGGCCGCACGCGCGACCTGGGGTCGGCTGGCGGCGCTGGATCAGATCGACGATCCCATGCATCATGCCTTTCTGACCGGCTTCCTGGCCGAGTTGCTCGATATGGGCGAGCAGGCGCTGGGCTGGTATGAAAAGGTAGAATCGGGTCCACGCGCTGATCGGGCCCGCTTGCGGCGCGCAATCATTGAGGGTGATCGGGGGAACCTGATGGTCGCCCGCAATCTGCTGCGCTCTGTCCGTCTGGCTGGCGGCATGGAACTGACCGAACAGGCCTGGCTGATTGAAGCGGACTTGCTGCGGGTTGCCGGTCGCCCGGACGAAGCTGTGGAACTGCTGACCATTGCTCTGCGTGAGCGTCCCGACAGCGTTGCCTTGCTGTACACGCGCGGAATCTGTGCCGTGGCGATGGACGATCTGGAGCTGGCGGAGCAGGATTTTCGACGCATCCTGCAAATCGATGACGATAACGCCATGGCCCTGAATGCCTTGGGGTATACCCTCACCGATCGCACGGACCGGCATCAAGAGGCCTACCGCCTGATCCGGCGGGCGCTGGCGCTGGAGCCCGACTCACCGGCGATCCTGGATTCCATGGGCTGGGTCTACTTCCGTCTCGGCCAGCCCGAGCAGGCCTTGCCCTACCTGGAACAAGCCCTGGCCGGTGAGGACAATCCCGAGATCGCGGCCCATGTTGGCGAGGTGCTGTGGGTGCTGGAGCGCCAGTCCGAGGCCACAGAGGTGCTGCTGGATGCGCTTGAGCGCTTTCCGGAAGATGACTACCTGCTCGATACCCTCAGGCGCCTGGGCTTGCTTGAATGAATGCCCGGATGAATGCCCATGTGTCGCAACCGCGCCGGGCCGGTATCGTCATGCTGCGAGGCCTGATGCTTGCCCTTATGGCGCTGGCGCTGGCCTCCGGATGCGCCGTGCGCGAGCAGCGCGAGGCCGGGGCCTGGCTGGATGAGCGCGAGGCCCTGTTTGCAACCTATCCTGACTGGTCAGTCAGCGGACGCATGGCCTTGTCCGATGGCAGTCGCGGTGGCTCGCTGGCGTTCGACTGGCGGGCCGATGGCAGTGAGCATGATGTGCATTTACGAACCGTTGCCGGTGGTCGACAGTGGCGGCTGAGTTTTGGCCCCAACGGGGCGATGCTGGAAGGTAGCGGCATCGAACGGATGTGGGCGCTTGATCCAGATCCGCTGGTTGAAGCCGCCGTGGGCTGGCCGGTCCCGGTGCGGGAAATGGCCTGGTGGATACGCGGTTTGCCCCCGCCAGGGAGCCAGGCAGTCGTTTCGTTTGCCGCCGATGGCGCCCTGTCCCGGGTCGAGAGCGATCCCTGGGTCATGGTTTACCAGCGCTTCGACCAGGGTCGGGAGGCCCTGATGCCGAGCCGCTTCCAGGCTGAAAGCGGCGATTATCGGGTGCGAGTGGTCTTGCGAGACTGGCAGCTGGGTCCATCTCGGTCCCATCCTGTTTCAAAATCGTTATAATGCCGCCCTGAAACAGATGGACACCGGCGACGATATCCGGTGTTCGCGTAGAAGGTTTCTGCAGGGACGTCGCCAAGTTGGTTAAGGCACGGGGTTTTGATCCCCGCATTCGCAGGTTCGAGTCCTGCCGTCCCTGCCATTCTTCAAGCCCACGCCACTACCAGCGGATCAGGTGCCCAGTTGACTCAGTCCTCCCTGATGGTTTTTTCCGGAACCGCCAATCCGGAGCTCGCCCAGTCAATCGCTGAAACGCTTGGAGTGCCCATGGGGCGGGCCAACGTCGGTCGCTTCAGCGACGGCGAGGTCATGGTTGAAATCATGGAAAACGTCCGCGGCCGCGATGTCTACCTGGTTCAGCCGACCTGCCAGCCGGCAGCCGAGAACTTCATGGAAATGCTGGTCATGATCGACGCCCTGAAGCGCGCATCCGCCTCGCGCGTTACCGCGATCATCCCGTATTTTGGCTATGCCCGCCAGGATCGCCGACCGCGTTCATCGAGGGTGCCGATCACGGCCAAGGTGGCCGCGCGCATGATCAGCGTTGTCGGCACCGACAGGGTGGTAACCGTCGATCTACATGCCGACCAGATCCAGGGCTTTTTCGATGTGCCGGTCGATAATGTCTATGCCTCCCCGCTGACCCTGGCCGATATCTGGAAGCATTACACCTCCGACGAAATCATCGTGGTTTCGCCCGACGTCGGTGGCGTGGTGCGTGCCCGGGCCATCGCCAAGCGCCTGGATGCCGACCTGGCCATTATCGACAAGCGCCGTCCGCGCGCCAACGAAGCAACCGTGATGAACCTGATCGGTGATGTCGAGGACAAGATCTGCGTGCTGGTCGACGACATGATCGATACCGCAGGCACGCTGTGCGCAGCGGCCAGCGCCCTGAAAGACAAGGGTGCCCGGCGGGTCGTGGCCTATTGCGTGCATCCGGTCCTGTCGGGACGGGCAATCGCAAATATCAGTAATTCCAGGCTTGACGAAATCGTTGTGACCGACACCATCCCCTTGAGCCAGGCGGCCATCGACTGTGGTCGAATTCGCCAGCTGTCGGTTGCCCAGATGCTCGCCGAAACCATCCGCCGGATGTCGGAAGGGGAGTCGGTCAGTTCCTTGTATGTCGATTGAAGCCGACGGCTTCAATCGAGGGGCAACGCCCCGTACCCCTCAGCTGTAACCCATCCACACGGCCAGCATCAGGGCCAGCGAGCCGGCGATCAGCAGTTTGATGATCAGCGGAAAGATGAATCGGAACCAGCGGTCATAGGGAATGCCGGCAAGGCCGATGATGCCCATCAGCACCGGGTTGGTTGGCACGATCATGTTCATGAATCCATCGCCGAACTGAAAGGCCAGGACGGCGGTCTGGCGGCTGACCCCGACCAGATCCCCAATCGGGGCCATGAGCGGCATGGTGACAAAGGCCTGGCCGCTGCCTGAGGGGATGAAAAAGTTCAGCGCGCTCTGGATGAACAGCATGCCCACGGCCGAGATCTGCGCCGGGACCATGGCCAGCGGGGTGGCCAGCGCGTAAACAATGGTGTGCAGCACCATGCCGTCTTCGAGCAGCATGGCAATCGAACGGGCAAAGCCGATCAATATGGCGGTGCCGGCCAGTTCGGCCGCGCCGCGGGTGAAATGATTGGCGATCTGGTCGAGCTTCAGGCCGCCGATCAGCCCGACCAGGATGGCCAGCCCGAGAAAGATCGCGCCCAGTTCGACCAGGTACCAGCCGAAGCGGCTAATGCCGACAATCAACAGGATCAGAGCGCCCAGGGTTGCCAGCAGCACCAGCGTGCGCCGTGTATCCATGGCCGGTTGCTCGGTGGCCTCCGGTGGCTGGGCGGCAGGGATGTCGGCGACCAGGCTGCTGGCCGGGTCGGCCTGCACCTTGCGTGCGTAGGACCAGACGTGATGAAAGCCAATGGCAATAAATGGCAGAAACAGCGCCAGGCGGAACTCCCAGCCAGAACTCAGCTCCAGTCCGGCCACGCCCTGGGCAACATGCAGGGTGAATGGGTTGATCACGGCCACACCATAGCCAATGCCGTAGCCGACCACCATGATGCCGATGGCAGTGACGGCATCCATTCGCATCGCCACGCACAGGGCAATGAGTATGGCGGCAAACGGGATGTATTCTTCGGCCATGCCCAGCGTGGCCGAGGCGAAGCCGAAGGCCAGCATGCCACCAGCGATGAGCAGCCAGGGCGTGTGACCAAAACGCTGAATGAGCGCATTGAGCAGGGCATCAATGGCCCCGGTGCGGCGCAGCACGGCAATCGCGCCGCCGACCAGCAAGACGAAGAAGATGATGCCCTGGGCGTCTTCCAGTGCGCGCGGTACCACCGTCAGCAGGGAGACGGGACTCAGGCGAGGCGCTTCTTCCAGCACCTCGTAGGTGCCCGGCACCACCATCTCTCGCCCGGCCTCGTTGGGCTCGGTCTGGAACTCGCCGGCCGGCAGGATCCAGGTCAGGACCAGGGCCACGACCATCATGCCGAACATGAGGACCAGCGTGTGGGGTACACGGAAGCGGTTCGACACGATTGCAATCTCCCTGGCGGGCGCCAGTAGCTGGTTTCAGTACTGGCAGGGTGGAAAAGGGCGCGGCGGCCGGGCCCGCCGCGCCAGGGTTCTGTCAGTTACGGCCGTTGCTTTCCGCGCCGATGTGGCGATTGAAGAAGTCCAGCATCTGGTCGGCCAGTTCGACCCGGTTGTCGACGCTGTAGAAACCATGTCCCTCTTCTTCCTTGAGCATCCATTCATAGGACTTGCCGATGCGGTCCAGCGCTTCGCGCAGGCGATTGGCGTGACCAACAACCACGCGCACGTCGGCACCACCGTGAACGATGAACAGTTCGGCCTGGATCTGGTCGACGTTGTGAACAGGCGAATTCCGGCGCAGGAACGACTCATCGTCGCCGACGTGAACCGAGAACCACTGTTCCCGTTGCTCGCGGCTGCGACGGTCACGCTGGCGGGACCAGTCATTGCCGTCACCGCGCCGGAACCAGGGCAAATCGAAGACCCCGACGATGGCGACGCCGCACTGGTAAAGCTCCGGTTCACGAATCACGCCCATCAGGGTCGCGTAGCCGCCGTAGCTGCCGCCCTGAATGCAGATCCGGTCCGGATCGGCAATACCTTGCTCGATCGCCCAGCGGGTGGCATCGGTAACGTCGTCCTGCATCTTTCCGCCCCATTCGCGCCGACCCATGCGGACGAAGTCATCGCCGCGGTTGCCGGAGCCGCGAAAGTTGATCTGCAAGGTCGCGTAACCGTGCTGGGCAAAGAATTGCGCATCGCGACGGAAGCCCCAGGTATCGGCCACGCCGAAAGGTCCGCCATGGACCTCGACGATCAGCGGCAGGTTTTCCTTCTGGCCCGCTGGGCGAGTCAGGAAGCCGTGGAGTTCTACACCGTCTCTGGCCGTGACCCGGATCGGCTCCATCGGCACCAGCGTGTCCCGGGGCAGGTCCGGCATCGCTGCACTGATGAAGCGGGCTTGCATTGTCTCCAGGTCGAACAGGAAGAACTCGCCCGGATTGCGATCTCCGCGCACGAATACCAGTGCCCGCTTGCCATCGCGTGTGTATGACGTGATGCTGACATCCTGGCCAGGGAAGGACAGGGCCAGACGTTGCAGCAGGATGGCATCGTCGTTATCCGCAGCCTCTTCCAGGAACGTATACGTGGCGGGGCCTGAGCGGGTCAGCACGCCGAGAACTTCGCCGTCGTAGCCGGAAATGATGCCGCTGATATCGACCTCGTCATCGCGGTGCAGAAGCTCGATCTGGCGACTGGAAAAATCGTAGCGGAACAGCCCCAGGGTGTCGCCCTCGGCGACGTCATGGTTGCTCAGGAAATACGCCCGCGAGTTGTCTGCGGAAAATCCGGCTGGCCGCACCGTCACCGGCTGGCGCTTCGAGTCCAGCGAAAGCACCCGCCAGTTATCGTTGTGCTTGACGTGCAGGTTGAGTTCAGCGTCGTCAAAGGTGTCGCCCCGTTTTGCTTCCACGGCCACCCTCAGTTCGCCACTGTTGTCGGGAATCAGGGCGATGATATCGCTGCTGGCCGGCTGGTCGCCAACGTAGTTGCGGGTGCGTCGATAGGTATTGATGCGATGCGCTCTTGGCGTGCCGCCATCTGCCCAGTGGTAGCGAGCTACCAGGATATGGTCCGGATCATCGGGCAGGGGATGGAGAAGCTGGGCAAAGCCGCCCTGGCCATCGTGCAGCTGTTCCCGGCGCGAGCCATCCACGCTACCGGCGTAAAGGCGTGAAGGGCGACCCATGTTATCGAGAAAGCCGGTTACTTCGCCTACCGACATGACTACCCGGGTGTCGCTGCTCCACCAGAAGTTGAATACATGCTGGTTCTTGCCGAGGCCAAAGACGGTTGTGAGTTGCTGACTGTCAAGGTTCATGATGGCCAGCTTGACCTCGCTGCCTTCCGGGAAGGTGAATGCAACGTGTCCACCGTCCGGGGAAATCTTCATGTTGGTCACCCGTGCATCGTCGTAGAAGAGCCGGGTAGGCAATTCATTGGCTGCAGCAGACAGGGAAGTGGCGACGAGGACAAGGGAGAAAAAAAGTCCAGTCAGGCTCTTATTCATCAGAAGCTCCGAACATATGCGATTTGCCTGCTATTTTCGCAGATTGACGGGCCCCTGTCAGTGCCGTAAGTCATGCACGCCGGGTCAACGACGGCTGTGTCGGTCCGTAATCGAGTCCGGTCATGGTATCTTTCCCAGCTGGTTAACTGATTCTTTCGCCTGGAGAGACCATGAACGCCGATGACATCAGTCGATACCTCGCCGAGCACGAATTGTTTTCGGGCCTGGATGATCAGCAGCTGGCATTTCTTGCCGCCAATGGTGAGGAAAAACACTTTGATGATGGCGAGATCGTCAGCCGGCAGGGGCAGGCAGCCGATCGCTTCTATATCGTGCTCGAAGGTGGGCTGACCGTTCAAGTCCCGGCCATCGCCGGCCCGACGCTTGAGGTGACGCGCCTGAGTGTCGACCAGGTGCTGGGCTGGTCGTGGTTGATCGAACCCTATCGCTGGCATTTCAACGCCCTGGCCACGGGCCGGACTCGGGCGCTGGAGTTTGATGGCAAGGCCATCCTGGCTCGCTGCGAGGAAGACTCCGCGTTCGGTTACGCGCTGTTCAAGCGCTTTTCGGCACTGATGGGCAAGCGCCTGGAAGCCGCCCAACGCAAGATGATGGATCAGTGGAGCCCGGCCGGCTTCGCTTGACCGGGCATCACTGCGTTCAGATCCGGCATGGCTGGATTGCCGAGCCTGAGGCTCCCTAAGCTGCCTGGCGGGTCGTCAGGCTGGCCTGTTCCAGCGCCTGATCCAGGTCGTGCCACAGATCTTCCGGCTCTTCCAGGCCGATTGAAAGCCTGAGCAGGCCCGTTCCGATGCCGCATTGCTGGCGGTCGTCTTCATTCATGACCCGGTGAGTCAGGGCGGCCGGGTGCTGAATCAGGGTATCGACCGAACCCAGGCTGACCGCCGGTGTCATCAGGGTCACGCTGGCCATGACAGCCGCCGCCGCCGCATATCCGCCATTGACCTCGAAAGCCAGGACACTGCCCGGGCCATTCATCTGCCGATTCAATATCGAACAGGCTTCGCCCTGGGCCAGGCCAGGGTAGTGGATGGCGCTTATCCGGGGGTCGTTGGCCAGTTTCCTGGCCAGGGTCATGGCGCCAGACTGGGCGTGCTCCACCCTGAGCTTCAGGGTTGGCATGGAGCGATGCAACAGGTACGCCGCCCACGGGTGCAGCAGCGCGCCGGTGGCCACCCGTACTCGGCGCAGCGGCCGGGCCAGCTCCTCGGAGCAGGCAATGACGCCGGCCATTACATCGCCATGTCCGCCGAGGAACTTGGTTGCCGAATGCATGACCAGGGCCGCGCCGTGTTTCAGCGGTTGTTGCAGAACCGGGGTCGCAAAAGTCGAGTCCACCAGTACCGGGACTCTTCCTGCCTGGGCAACGACTGCCTCGATATCGACCAGTTTCAGGGTCGGGTTGGCCGGTGTTTCCACCATGACCATGGCCGTGTCCGGGCGGATGGCATCACCAACCTGGTCGGCTGTCACCCAGCTGACCTCGTTGCCCAGCAAGCCGGAGTCCAGTAGATGATCGCTGGTACCGTAAACGGGCCGGACGGCCACCACATGGCTGCCGCGTTCGCGCATTGCCAGCAGGCAGGCAGTGAGTGCGGCCATCCCCGAGCTGAACGCGACCGCGGCTTCGGCGCCCTCAGCGCGGGCCAGGCTTCGCTCCCAGCGGTCAACCGTTGGGTTGAACAAACGAGCATAGACCGGGTTGTCAGCCGCTTGATGGCCTTCCACCAGGGTGTCCAGGCTGGCCGTTCCGCAACCCAGATCCGGCAGCGGGTAGGTGGTTGAGAGGTCGACGGGCAGGGCATGCACGCCCAGGCTGCGCAGGTCCTGTCTGCCGGCATGAACAAGATCGGTGTGCTTGACGCTCATTGGGTCACTTAATTCGGTGTAATGACACTATGGTAAGATAATGTTCTCAGTGAGAGGTTTAATCCGTAATTTATTCGGTTAATAGGTCAGAAATGCGGCTGGATCCGACAGATATTCAGATCATCCGCTGCTTGCGGAAGAATGCTCGGATGTCCAACAAGGAGTTGGCGGCCAAGGTGGGGCTGGCTCCGTCGTCTTGTCTGGAGCGGGTGCGGCGATTGCGGCTGGCCCGCGTGCTTACCGGTTACCATGCCGATGTTGATCCGGACGCTATTGGTATCGGCCTGCAGGCGATGGTCGCGGTGCGACTGACCCGCCACGCTCGCAGCGAAGTGGAATCCTTTCAGCGCCATCTCGAATCCCTGGCCGAAGTGGTGACCATTTTCCATGTCGCCGGCGCCAACGACTACCTGGTTCATGTGGCTGTAAGCGATGCCTCGCACCTGCGCGAACTGGCCCTGTCAGCGTTTACCGAACGCCCTGAAGTTGCCCATATCGAAACCCAGCTGATTTTCCAGCACAGCCGCAACCATGAGCTGCCGGTCTACCTGGAACTGGACGAGGACTGAGCCTGCGGCCTCACGCGCGGTTTTTTCGTCGGCGCAGCAGAACCAGCTCCAGGCCGGTCTTCACGATGATCAGAAAAATGACCATTGCCTGCGGTGCTTCAAGGAAGAGCAGCATGGCAAGCCCGGCCAGGAACACTAGCTGAACCAGCACAACGCGGCCGAACAGGGCGCCGAGGAGCGGCCAGATGGTGACTGCCAGCCAGCGCTTTGGTTGCACCCACTCGCGCCAAAAGCGCCAGATCTGGTCCAGCAAGAGCATGATGGCCGGCACCCATAGCCACTGGTCCATTGTCTGCTCCACCAAGCGCTCCCACAGCTCGGTCCAGTCATCCTCGACACCGTTGGCGGCGATACTGAATATGACCATGATCCCCATCAATTGCGAGGTGACAAAGGAAAGCCAGGCCAGCAGCACGAGCAGCATCGCGTACAGGCGAACGAGCATTGCTCCTGGTCTCCAGGGCGGGCGCCAATAGATCCGCAGTGCCAGAAAAAACCCCATCACCAGCCCCTCAAGCCAGAGCACCAGCATCACTGCCTGTGGATCCCAGCCAAGCAGAACGATTCCCGCCAGGGGTAGCAGTCCTGCCAGGACGATGCCGGTGGCGGCCTCTCGCCCGACAGCGGCGCTGCCTTCAGTCACCGCCGAACACTTCCCGAAGCAGGGCAGTGGTGCGCGCGACCGGGTCGCGGCGGATGCGCTGCTCTTCGTCGGCCAGCGCCTGGAACAGACCATCCAGTGCTCGTTCGGTAACGTAGTCTTCAAGATTGAAGTCCAGCGGGCGGCCGGTCGGCAGGCGATTCCAGCGCTCGGCCAGTTCGCGGAATTGCTGGTAGGCCTGTACCTGGTTCAGGGCATTGGCAACAATCGGCTGGTAGCGCCGGGTCAAGGTCGGACCGGCTGTCTGGCGAAGAAACCGGGTCGCTGCGTCATCACCGCCGTTGAGAATTGCCCTGGCATCGGAAGGCCGCAGCCCCCGAATGGCCTGGATGAATACATCGCCGGCTTCCGCGGCGGCCAGCTCGGCGGCCCGGTTCATGGCCAGCTCCAGTTCATCGAGCTGGCCTGCCAGACCCAGGCGGCGAAGCTGGGTCGCGGCCGGTTCAATGGCTTCCGGCAGCGGGATCCGCAGGTTCGGGTCGGCAAAGTAACCGTCGATGCGCCCCAGCCGGTTGACGGCGCGCTGACTACCCACCTCCAGTGCTTCCCTGAGTCCTGCTTCTATGCGTACATCCGAGTCAGGCCCTGATGCGACCCCCGGCCAGTCGTCGAGGCTGGCACAGCCCTGGAGCAGCGCCAGCATTATCAGGATCATCAGGATAAGCGCAGGCCTGGAGCGCAGTGCTACCTTGTCGAATTTCATGGTTGTTCAGTCCCGGTCAGATAACGTTCAGCTTACTTGATTGCAGCGGCCGAGCAGGATGCTGAAAACGTCGGTCGATCGCGATGTCATCGGCAGTTGCTACAATGCCGAAACTGGCTGAAGCGGATCATTGCTCTTGAGTTCACCCATTTCGAAGACGGCTGTCCTGGTGTTGATCGTGGTCGTTCTGGGCGGCTGCGTTGCCGGCAATCAGCGCTCGGAGCCCGGCGCCCCCCTGGATCGCGAAACCCTGCGCCTGGCCACGACCAAGTGGGCGCAGCTGTCTCCGGCCGCCATTCCCCGGCAGTTGCCGCGCGCCGAGGCACAGCTGCGTGAGTTGTTCGAGGAGCCGTTGACGGCGGCCACTTGTACGCGCCACCGGACCGGCCTCCAATCTGCCTTGACGCGTTTGCCGGTCGATCTTTACAAGTGGTACACGGCCCTGGACTGTGCCTATTTGCTTGATGATCAGAACTGGCAGGTCGAAAGCGAGGAGGCGATTGACGCACTGATTCGCTTCGCCTTGCGGGATGGGCGGGGCAGGGCACCCTGGCAGCCTGCGCCAATCCTCCATCCCATGGACATTTATCCGCTGGTCGCGGCGCTGGACATGGAAGTGTTGTGGAAGCGCTACCTGACTTTCGACAGCGTGCGTTACTTGCTGCTGGAGGTGTCGGCGATGGATGACGCCGGGCGTCAGCATCGGCTCTACTTCGATCAGCTTGAGGCCCTGGCTGCCTTGAACAGCGAAGACTGGCTGACTGACTTTCCCGGCCCGCGCCGAGCCTTGGCACTGAGCGTTCTGGAGTCGGAAGCCCTGGCCGGTGATCCCCTGGCCCTGGCCGGCTTCATGAATACCGATATCCAGGGCTGGAGCCTGAATGCACTGGCTGCCCGGCGCGCCCTTGAGCGCGCCTGGCAGTCGGGCTATCCAGGGACCGCTGTGAGTCTTGTCGAGGTCTGCCTTTCCTGGCCCGACGCGGCTTGCAACCCCGAGCTGGAGACTGAAACCCTGGCGAGCGTGCGCTCGCTTGGGATCGCCGAGGGTTGGGCCCTGGAGGCGGGTCGCCTGATCATCCGCGAGCAGCGCGGACTTGATGATGTTGCTGTCCGTGAAGCGCTGGAAACCGCAGAGTCCATGACGGGCCCCGGGTTCGCGCTGTACTACGTTGCCGAGTTGCTCCGTGAAGACGAGTTGCCAGACGGGCGAACGGATGAAGCGAGCTACAGTGAAGTGCGCCTGGCCCTGCTGCAAGCGTCTGCCGAGCGCGGTGAAGCTCGCGCCCACCTGCTGCTGGCCCTGAGTGATGCCAAGCAGGCGACGTCGGGGCAGGGCGGTTCCGATGCCCGGATCGAACTTGCTGCGGGTGCCGGTTTGCCCATGGGCCTGCACATGTCGGCCTTGCAGGCCGGCCTGGCCTCGGAACGTGGCCTGGCCATGATGCGTCGGGCCGCTGAGCTGGGTCTGGCCGAGTCGCAGTTCATGCTGGGCGCCCTGGCCGGTCAGCGGCTCGACCCTGATGAGTCCAGCCAATGGTTGCAAGCCGCCGCCATGGGTGGGCATCACGCGGCCATCCGGATCAAGGCGATTCGAGCGCTGAACGAGGAAACGCCTGCTGGCCAGCGCCTGGCGATGGACTGGCTCAGCAGCGGCATGATGCTGGGTGACGTCAGTGCCGTTGCCCTGCTCGCTGCGGTCTACGTCGCCTTTCCGGAGTTGAGCCCGGACAATCCCGGGCGCGGTTTGGCTGTCACCGATGCGCTGCTGGCGGATGAAGGGCCTGGTGCAGCCTTGCTGGTTGCGCGCAACCTGTTCGAGGTGGCCCCGTTCAGCCGCGACCCGCGTCATGGCCAGGCTGTTCTTGAGTACCTGGCTGAGACCGGTCTGGCCGAAGCCAGCATGCAACTCGGTGAGCGCTACCTGACCGGCGATGCCCTGGCCCTCGACGAAGCCGCTGGCGCATACTGGTTCCGCCGCGCCCATGAACAGGGTAACGAGGATGCGCTGTATGAGCTCGGTATGGCGTTGATTTACGATCTCGAGAAGCTGGAATCAGGTCTCGATGTATGGGAAGAGGCGGCCCGGGCCGGGTCGGACTGGGCCGGCAATGATCTGGCCTTCGTACTGTGCACCGGTGAGCTGGGCGCGAGTCAGGACCCCGGGCGTGGCATGGCGGTCATCGCTCGGGTGTTTGATCGGCGCGATGAACCGCACCACTACATGTACAGCACGCTGGCCGCCTGCCAGGCCGCCAAGGGCGACTTCGAAAAGGCGCGCATCAATCACGCCATTGCACTGGCCCAAACCGAGCGTCAGGAACCGAATGCCGAGCAGACCCTGGCCGATATGCGCCATCGCATGGCCCTGTACGAATCCGACCAGCCCTACATCGCCAGTCCCGCCGGCGACTTGCCATAGGCCAATCCGGCAGGCCAAAAAAAACCCGGCGGAGCTTGCGCTCTGCCGGGCTTGTAAGTCCGCCTTGCGGCGTTCAGGCCTGGGAGCCTGGTTCCTGGCTCATGCCGCCTTGGCTGCCTCGCCGGGGTCACCGCCAGCCATCTGGCGCAGCACATAGTGCAGGATGCCGCCATGGCGGTAGTACTCGATTTCCTTCGGCGTATCCAGTCGGACCCGGGCCTTGAACTCGATCTTCGAGCCATCACTTCTGGTCGCCGTCACATCGACCTCCTTGACCGTGCCATCGCCCAGGCCGACGATGTCATAGGTTTCGGTACCGTCAAGCCCGAGGCTTTCCGGGGTATCGCCGTCCCTGAAGTTCAAGGGAAGCACGCCCATGCCGACCAGGTTGGAGCGGTGAATGCGCTCGAAGCTTTCGCAGATCACGGCCTTGATGCCGAGCAGGCGGGTGCCTTTGGCAGCCCAGTCACGGGATGAACCCGAGCCGTACTCCTTGCCGGCGATGACGATCAGGGGTGTGTCGTCGGCCTGGTACTTCATGGCGGCATCAAAGATCGGCATCACGGCGTCGTCGGGCAGGTACTTGGTAAAGCCGCCCTCGGTGCCCGGGGCAATCTCGTTGCGGATGCGGACGTTGGCGAAAGTGCCACGCATCATGACCTGGTGGTTGCCGCGGCGCGAGCCATAGGAGTTGAAATCCGCCGGAGACACGCCGTTTTTCTGCAGGTATTCACCGGCCGGTGAGTCTGCCTTGATGTTTCCGGCCGGGGAGATATGGTCGGTCGTGACCGAGTCGGCCAGCTTGGCCAGGACGCGCGCACCGTGAATGTCGGAAATGCCCGGCGCGTCCATGTCCATGCCCTCGAAGTAGGGCGGGTTCTGGACATAGGTGGAATCGTCGTCCCATGCGAACATCTCACCGGTCGGGGTGTCCATGCTCTTCCAGCGATCATCGCCCTCGAAAACGTTCTTGTAAGAGGACTGGAACATTTCGGAAGATACGTTTTCGGCAATGAACTCCTGCAGCTCCTTCGCGTTTGGCCAGATGTCTTTCAGGTACACCGGGTTGCCGTCCGGGTCTTCACCCAGCGGGTCGTTGATCAGGTCGGCATCCATGCGCCCGGCAATGGCGTAGGCCACGACCAGCGGGGGTGAGGCCAGATAGTTCATCTTGATTTCGGCGTGGATGCGACCTTCGAAGTTGCGATTGCCCGACAGTACCGAGCAGACCACCATGTCACGATCCTTGACAGCCCGCTCTATCGCTTCGGGCAGGGGGCCGGAGTTGCCGATGCAGGTAGTGCAGCCGTAGCCAACGGTATAGAAGCCCAGCGCCTCCAGGTCGTCGACCAGGCCGGCCTTGGTAAGGTAATCGGTAACCACCTTGGAGCCTGGTGCCAGCGAAGTTTTGACCCAGGGCTTGACGTTAAGTCCCTTCTGCCGGGCATTGCGCGCCAGCAAGCCCGCACCCAGCATGACCGCCGGGTTGGAGGTGTTGGTGCAGGAGGTGATGGCTGCAATGACCACGGCACCGTCCTTGAGCTGGAAGGTCTGATCCTTGTAGGTGACTTCGGCGCAGCCGGCCGGCAGGCGAGCGCCGACAGCCGTGCTGCCACCTTCGCCCTTGAAGCGCGCGTCTTCCTTGTCGTGGGCCGCATCGCGGTCGCTCGTCATGGTGCTCTTGGCCGCCAGGAAATCGTTCTTGGCGTTGCTCAGCAATACCCGGTCCTGCGGTCGTTTCGGGCCAGCCAGGCTGGGTACGACTTCGCCCATGTCAAGCTCGATGATGTCGGTGTAGATCGGGTCGGCATCACCATCCTCGCGCCACATGCCCTGGGCGCGGGCATAGTTTTCGACCAGTTCGCGGTGACCGGAAGTGCGCCCGGACAGTTCCATGTAGCGGATGGTTTCGGCGTCGATGGGGAAGATGGCGCAAGTAGAGCCAAACTCGGGAGACATGTTGCCGATGGTGGCCCGATCCGCCAGGGGTAGATGCGACAGACCGTCACCAAAGAACTCGACGAACTTGCTGACTACGCCCTTCTCGCGAAGAATCTGGGTAATGGTCAAGACCAGGTCGGTGGCGGTGGTGCCTTCCGGCAGCTTGCCGGTCAGCTTGAAGCCGATGACCTGGGGAATGAGCATGGAGATCGGCTGGCCGAGCATGGCGGCCTCGGCCTCGATGCCGCCTACACCCCAGCCGAGGATGCCGAGACCGTTGATCATGGTGGTGTGAGAGTCGGTGCCGACCACGGTATCCGGCCACGCCATCAGTTCGCCGTCGACTTTTTCGCCGAAAACCACACGTGAGAGGTGTTCGAGGTTGACCTGGTGAACGATGCCGGTATTGGGTGGGACGACCTTGAAGTTGTCGAAGGCACCCTGACCCCAGCGCAGGAAAGCGTAACGCTCCTTGTTGCGCTGGAATTCAATCTGGTTGTTGAGGTCCAGCGCATCGGCGCGACCGTAATTGTCGACCTGCACGGAATGGTCGATGACCAGTTCGGCCGGAGACAGCGGGTTGATTCGGTTCGGGTTGCCGCCAAGCTTCTTCATGGCATCGCGCATGGCGGCCAGGTCAACAATCGCAGGCACGCCGGTGAAGTCCTGCAGGACCACGCGAGCCGGGGTAAAGGAAATCTCTGTATCAGGCTCGGATTTCGGATCCCAGTTGGCCAAGCCGGCGATATCGTCGGCGGTGATGTTAATGCCGTCCTCGTGACGCAGCAGGTTCTCGAGCAGGATTTTCAGGGAATAGGGCAGCCGATTGACGCTGTCGTGTTGTTCGGACAGTTTTTTCAGGCTGTAGAAACCGAAACGCTTGCCATCGGCGTCGAAGCTGTCGCGGCAGCCAAGCTCGTCACGCATGGGGGACTCTCCTCAAGTGCTTGCAATGGGTCAGGGATCGGCGTCAATGCTGATCCGGTCAGCTTTCTATTTTACCACGCTGATCTCGACGCGCGCCCTGCGACGATGGTCGCGTCTGCCCGTTCAGGCCGAAAGCAACGCCTGGGCCTGACTCAGCATCTTGCGACGCTGAAAGACCAGTCGCCACTGCCGTCCACCCATCTGACGCCAAAGAAAGGCTGAACGGATTCCGGCCAGCAGCAAGGCGCGGATGAAGGCCACTTTTTCCGGCTGTTTGAGGTACTCCGGTTTGCCGCTGATCGAAAGTCGAAAATCGAGGGTGGATATGTGGCGCTGGTAGGCATCGGCGAGCTGGCTCAGTACGCTCTCATCCAGGGCTTCCTCGCTGTCTTTCCAGGCCGATTCGATCAGTGATATTTCCCGGCCAAGCTCGGCCTGGCGTTTGCCGTCGCGCTCGACCTGGCCGGCCAGCTTGGCGATACCCAGGGCATAGTTGAGACTTTGCAGGTTTTCCTGGCCGCTGCGCGCACTGAAAAGCTCGACCATGACCCGCAGCCCCATGCGAACGCCGCCCAGACCGCCAAAAACATCTTCCGTGGATTCCGGCGTCATGGCAAAAATGCTGGCCAGGCTGGCCCGCGCCGCGGTCTGGCTGCAGGTGCCCGAGGAGGCAAGCTGGCGAACGAGCTCGCTGGCCTGCAGCATCCCGGCAAAGGCAATGGTGGCTTCTTTCATGGTGAGTTGTTTGCTTCGAGTTTGCAGTGACGCAGGGCTTCGGGCCTGGGTGCGTCGCAGGAGCGGATCACTCCGCCGCCCAGGCATAATTCGTCATCGTACAACACCACGGACTGTCCGGGGGTGACCGCACGCTGGGGATGCTCGAAGGTCAGTTCCATTCGTTCTGAGTCCACCCGTTCGATGCGGCAGGCCTGGTCCGGCTGTCGGTAGCGTACCTTGGCCCCCAGTCGGGTGCCGACAGTGGGGGCTTGCCCCGAGATCCAGGTCAGGTCACCTGCCTCGAGGCGGGTTGACATCAACAGCGGATGTTCACCATCCTGAACGACGAACAGGCGATTGGCCGCGAGATCCTTGCAGGCAACGAACCACGGGGCTTCCGGGAAGTCCTTCAAGCCGCCGATATTCAATCCCTTGCGCTGTCCCAGCGTGTAGTGAATCAGGCCCCGATGATGGCCGATGACCTGGCCGTCATCGGTGCAGATCTCGCCCGGATCGGCCTTCAGGTAGCGGGCGATGAAATGATCGAAATTGCGCTCGCCGATGAAACAGATGCCGGTTGAATCCTTCTTTCGAGCAACGGGCAGTGCTGCTTGAGCGGCGATCCGGCGCACTTCCGATTTCTCGAGTTCGCCCAGCGGGAACAGCGCAAGCTGGAGCTGATCCTGGGTCAGAGCATGCAGAAAGTAGCTCTGATCCTTGCCGGGATCGACGCCTTTGAGCAGGGAAACCGATCCATCCGCGTTATCGCGGCGGCGTGCGTAGTGCCCGGTGGCAACGTAGCGGGCACCGAGATCACGGGCATGGTCGACAAAGGCCTTGAACTTGATTTCGCGGTTGCACAGGATGTCGGGGTTGGGCGTGCGGCCTGCGGTCAGTTCGGCCAGGAAATGCTCGAACACGTCCTCCCAGTATTCCACCGCGAAGTTGCGGCCATGGAACTCGATGCCCAGGAGTTCGGCGACCTGGCGCGCATCCGCCGCATCGGCCTCGGCCGTGCAGCCGCCGTCGGGATCGTCTTCTTCCCAGTTCTTCATGAACATCGCAGCGATGCGCTCGCCGCGCTGCTTGAGAAGCCAGGCAGTCGTCGCCGAATCGACCCCGCCCGACAGGGCAACCATGATCAGAGGACTTGATTCCTTCATGACAACAACATTGGGGCCAGTTAAAAAACCAAAAGCCCTTTCCCCATTCCCCTTTTCCCTCTACTCCCCAAACAACTCCGGACTCATCAAGTCGATAAAGCGCTCAGCCTGCGGCGACAGGTAGGCGCCACGGCGCATGACCACGCCGTAGGAGCGCTGCGGAAAGTATTCGCTCATGTCGCGCACCAGCAGGCGCTCGCGATCGGCCTCGGTGATGCAGATGCTGGTGACAATGGAAATGCCGAGCCCGAGGCTGACATAGCGCTTGATGACTTCCCAGCCGCCAACCTCCAGGGTGACCCGGAAGGGCAGGCGATGTTTCTGAAAGACCAGGTCGACAAGCTGGTAAGTGGTCCGTCGCCGGGGTGGGAGTATGAGCCCATAGGGGCTTACATCGGCGAGGTTCAGTTTCCGTTTCCGGCTTAGCGGGTGATCCGGACTCATGATGAGTACCGGGTTGAAGCGATAGATCGGCCGGTAATCAATGTCGGCCGGCACATCGAGCATGGAGCCGACTGCGAAATCGACCTCGTCATCGCGGATCATGCCCAGCCCGTCGGCACCGGAGACATTGTGGAAGTGGACGAAGATGCCCGGGTGCTTGCGGCGAAAGCGGGTCAGCAGTGCGGGCAGCAGGTGCATGATGGTCGATTCACCAGCAGCGATTCGGACTTCGCCGGAGTCCAGCGATCCGTAGCGCTTGGCAAAGTCATCGGGCAGGGCATCAAGGCGGTCGACCAGCGGACGAGCCATCTCCAGTAGCGCCTTGCCGGCCGGGGTCAGCTGCATGCGTGGTCCGTGTCGTTCAAACAGGATGGTATCCAGACCGTCCTCCAGTGCGCGAATCTGCTGGCTGATGGAAGGCTGACTGAGAAACAGTTTGTCAGCCGCGGCCGAGACGCTGCCGTTGCGAGCCGTTTGGATAAAGGCCCGCAAATGCTTGAGGAGATTGCCTTTGTACATGGGAGGAAAAAGGGGAAAAGCAGTATTGGAAAATCAAATATTTTAGATCAAAACATTTGATTTGCCAAATACCAGCGCCAGCGACTAACCTTGCAGTATGACCATACGCTAGCGAACGGAGTGCCATGAACCAGCCCACCCAGCATTATTCAGGCGACAGCCTGAAGGCCGATGCGTTGCAACCCCAGATCGTTGCCCCGATTCCCGAGAACGCCAGGCATCTGTTTTCCACCGGGTTGATGAACCTGCTCGGCAAGCTGGGCCAGAAGTACCGCGGGCGGGTTGATGAGCTGCTTGCGGCCAGGCGTGAGCGTCAGGCGCGTTTCAACGCGGGTGAGGTGCCGGATTTCGATCCGGATACCGTCGATATTCGAAATGGTAGCTGGCGAGTCGCCCGGATTCCAGAAGACTTGCGTGACCGGCGCGTTGAGATCACCGGGCCGGTTGATCGCAAGATGATCATCAATGCCCTGAACTCCGGTGCCCGGGTATTCATGGCCGACTGCGAGGATTCGTCTACCCCGACCTGGACAAACATGGTCGATGGCCAGCTCAATCTGCATGATGCGGTTCGACGCAGTATCGAGCTGACCGCCGAAGGCGGCAAACATTACCGGCTCGAAGCCAACCCGGCCGTATTGATCGTGCGTCCGCGTGGTTGGCACCTGGATGAAAAGCATGTGCTGGTCGACGGCCGGCCGCTTCCCGGCGGTCTGTTCGACGCTGCGGTCTACCTGTTCAACAATGCCGAGACTTTGCTTGGCCAGGGCAGCGGGCCCTACCTCTACTTGCCCAAGCTTGAGCACTGGCGCGAGGCCGAGCTGTGGGAAGAGGTCCTGACCGACATCGAGAAAGCGCTGCAAATCAAGCCGGGTACGATCAAGGTCACCATCCTGATCGAAACGCTCCCGGCGGTATTCCAGATGGACGAGATTCTGCACGCGCTGCGGACGAGAATCGTTGGGCTCAACTGTGGCCGGTGGGACTATATCTTCAGCTATATCAAGTGTTTCCAGAAACATCCTGATAAAGTGCTTCCGGATCGTGCGCAGGTGACCATGAAGGTGCCGTTCCTGCGTGCCTACTCCCAGCTGTTGATTCGAACCTGCCACGCGCGCGGCGCCTTTGCCATGGGCGGCATGGCGGCCCAGATTCCGATCAAGGGCGACGAGGCGGCCAACGCGGAGGCTCTGAAGCGGGTGCGCGAGGACAAGGAGCGCGAAGCCGGTGACGGCCATGATGGCACCTGGGTGGCTCATCCCGGACTGATTCCCGTGGCGATGGACATCTTTGATCGCCATCTCGGCGAACATGCCAACCAGCTCCATCGCCTGCGCGAGGACGTCAGGGTCACCGCCGCCGACCTGGTCAGCCCGTGCGAGGGGACCATCACCGAGGCCGGTGTGCGCGGCAACCTCAACGTGGCCATGCGCTACATGGCTGCCTGGCTGGGTGGCCAGGGCTGCGTGCCGATCAATCATCTGATGGAGGATGCGGCCACCGCTGAAATCGCCCGGGCCCAGGTCTGGCAATGGATTCGGCACAGCGCCGGGCGCCTGGATGACGGGCGCAATATCGACCATGAGCTGATCAGGGCCTGGCAAGCCGAAGAATTGGAGCGCATCCGCGAGGAGGTCGGGGCCGATGCCTTTGACCAGGGCCATTACCAGGACGCAGCCGAGCTTCTGACGGAAGTGACGGCCAGCGATGAATTTGTCGAGTTTCTAACCCTGCCGGCCTACCAGAGGCTGGATTGAAAGCAGTTTCAACCCCTGCAGTTTTAGTACACGGAGCTAACTGAAATGACCAACGTAAGCAGCATCATCGAGATGGAAAAGGACTGGCTGGAGAATCCGCGCTGGAAAGGTGTGGAACGGCCGTACGACGCCGCTGAGGTGATGCGTCTGCGCGGCAGTGTCACGATCGAATACACGCTGGCACGCATGGGCGCCGAGAAGCTATGGCAACTGATGCACGACGAGCCTTTCGTCAACGCGCTGGGTGCCCTCACCGGCAACCAGGCCATGCAGCAAGTTCGCGCAGGGCTGAAGGCCATTTACCTGTCCGGCTGGCAGGTCGCCGCCGATGCCAACCTGGCCGGGCAAATGTATCCCGACCAGTCGCTGTATCCGGCCGACTCGGTGCCGGCAGTAGTCAAGCGCATCAACAACACGTTCCAGCGTGCCGATCAGATTCAGACCATGGAAGGCAAGGGTGACATCGACTGGTTTGCCCCGATCGTGGCCGATGCCGAGGCTGGTTTCGGCGGGGTGCTCAATGCCCACGAGCTGATGAAGGGCATGATCGAGGCCGGTGCGGCCGGTGTCCACTTCGAAGATCAGCTGGCTTCGGCCAAAAAGTGCGGTCACATGGGTGGCAAGGTGCTGGTTCCCACCCAGGAGGCAGTCCAGAAGCTGATTGCGGCCCGGCTGGCGGCCGATATCTGCAACGTACCGACGATCATTGTGGCGCGGACCGATGCCATGGGCGCCGATTTGCTGACCAATGACATCGACGAGCGCGATGCCGAGTTCATGACCGGTGAGCGCACCGTCGAAGGCTTTTACCGGGTTCGGGCCAGTCATGAGCAGGCGGTCGCCCGTGGCCTGGCTTACGCGCCTTATTCGGACCTGGTCTGGTGCGAAACCTCGACGCCGGACCTGGGTCAGGCCAAGGCCTTTGCCGAGACGATTCGTGGTGAATTCCCGGACAAGATGCTGGCCTACAACTGCTCACCCAGCTTCAACTGGAAAAAGAATCTCTCCGACACTGATATCGCGCGTTTCCAGCGTGAGCTGGGAGCCATGGGTTACAAGTTCCAGTTCATTACCCTGGCTGGATTCCATGCCCTCAACCACTCCATGTTCCAGCTTGCCCGTGGCTACAAGGCGCGGCAGATGGAAGCTTACGTCGAGTTGCAGGAAGCAGAGTTCGCTGCCGAACCGCAGGGCTACACGGCCACGCGCCACCAGCGCGAAGTCGGAACAGGCTACTTCGATCAGCTGACCCAGGCGATCAGTGCCGGCCAGTCCTCGCTCAGCGCCCTGAAGGGCTCGACCGAGGAGCAGCAGTTCGACGAGAAGGTCAAGGCCTGAGCTCCTACCCGATTGTCTCCCTGCCGACACGGCAGGGAGACAGTTGAAAACCTGTCGACTCTGACGCAGTATGATGTCGCTTTATGTGAATCCTCTGCGACATTCATGAGCGAGCAAGAACAACATCCCGATCATTTCGCTGGCGATGGCCTGGCGCTGCAGGAAGCCAGCCCCAAAGTCAAGAAACCGCCCCTTTACAGGGTCGTTCTCCTCAACGACGACTACACCCCCATGGACTTCGTGGTCCAGGTTCTGAAACGTTTTTTCGGCCTGTCGCATGATCGGGCGACCACGGTCATGTTGCACATTCACACGCGCGGGCGCGGAGTGGCAGGCGTTTACACCTACGAAATTGCCGAAACCAAGGTGATCATGGTCAACGACTACGCGCGGGAACATGAGCATCCCTTGCAGTCGACTCTGGAAGAGGCCGGGGAGTCGTGAGCGTTTGCCCACACCGCACTGAATCATCTTGCGTCATACTGGTCTCAAACCAGACGCACTACCAGGCATAGCCCTCATGTTCAGCAAGGATCTCGAACTCTCCATTTCCCAGGCCTACCACACGGCCCGCAGCAAGCGCCACGAGTTTCTGACCGTGGAACACCTGCTGCTGGCCCTGCTGGACAACAAGTCGGCCCGTGAAGTCCTCGACGCCTGCGGCGTTGACATCAGGCGCCTGGGTCACGAACTCGGGCAGGTGCTGGACGAAACCATACCCGTCCTGTCGGCCGGCGACCAGCGCGATACCCAACCGACCGTTGGTTTTCAGCGCGTGCTGCAGCGCGCTCTCTACCATGTCCAGTCGGCTGAGCGCAAGGAAGTGCTGGGCGCCAATGTCCTGGTCGCTATTTTCGGCGAGAAGGACTCCCACGCCGTTTACCTGCTCGGGAAACAGGATCTCGCCCGGCTTGATGTCGTCAACTTCATATCGCACGGTATTGCCAAGAAAGACGGGGCTGAGCAGGCCGCGGAGCCGACCCAGAAGCTGGAAGGGCAGGGAGAGGATGAGGACAAGTCGGCGTTATCAGCCTATGCCGTCAATCTCAATGAACGGGCCCGTGCCGACAAGATCGACCCACTGATCGGTCGTGCACTGGAAGTCGAGCGGACCATCCAGATTCTTTGCCGTCGGCGCAAGAACAATCCGCTCTACGTCGGCGAATCAGGCGTCGGGAAAACGGCGCTCGCCGAGGGCCTGGCCCGCCGTATCGTCGAGGGCGAGGTGCCGGATATCCTGCTCGATGCAGAAATCTGGGCGCTGGACCTGGGCGCTCTGCTGGCCGGTACCAAGTACCGCGGTGACTTCGAAAAACGACTGAAAGCCGTATTGTCCGAGCTTCGTCAGCGCGACAAGTCGGTCCTGTTCATCGACGAAATTCATACCATTATCGGGGCAGGTGCGGCCTCCGGCGGGGTCATGGACGCATCCAATCTGATCAAGCCGGTGCTGGCCAACGGCGAACTTCGCTGCATCGGATCGACCACATTCGAGGAATATCGCGGGGTGTTCGAGAAGGATCGGGCACTGGCGCGCCGTTTCCAGAAGATTGATATCGTCGAACCGACGGTCGGCGAGACGATCGAGATACTGAATGGCCTCAAGCACCGCTTCGAAGAGCACCACGGCGTGAAATATTCGGGCGAAGGGCTGGAAGCGGCTGCGACCTTGTCGGCCCGCCATATCAACGACCGACATCTGCCGGACAAGGCAATCGACGTGATTGATGAAGCCGGTGCGCGGGAGCGCCTGAAGCCTGAAGCCGAGCGCGTTGAAACCATCGGGGTTCACGAGATCGAAGAGGTCGTGGCCCGCATGGCACGCATTCCGCCGCGCCAGGTCTCGCGCTCCGATCGGGATGCGCTGAAGACGCTGGAACGTGATCTGAAAATGGTCGTGTTCGGGCAGGATGAGGCGATTACTACCCTGGCGGCCGCAATCAAGATGTCGCGCTCGGGCCTGGGTGATGCCGATCGGCCGATTGGCAGTTTCCTGTTTGCCGGTCCGACTGGTGTCGGGAAAACCGAGATCACCCGTCAGTTGTCGATGACCCTGGGTATCGAGCTGATCCGCTTCGATATGTCGGAATACATGGAGGCCCATACCGTCTCACGCCTGGTCGGGGCACCACCGGGCTACGTGGGCTTTGATCGTGGTGGACTGCTGACCGAGGCTGTTACCCAGACCCCGCACGCGGTTCTGCTGCTCGACGAAATCGAGAAAGCCCACCCTGACGTTTACAACCTGCTGTTGCAGATCATGGACCACGGTAAATTGACCGATGCCAATGGTCGGGCTGCGGACTTCCGCAATGTGATCGTCGTGATGACCACCAATGCTGGCGCTGCGCTGATGAATCGCCGCGGGATCGGCTTTACCAAGTCCGACAATGCCACCGATGGCATGGAAGCGATCCGGCGGCAGTTCACGCCCGAGTTCCGCAACCGGCTTGATGCCATCATCCAGTTCAGCTCACTGCCTCTGGACGTGATCCTGAAGGTGGTCGATAAATTCCTGATGGACCTGGAAAACCAGTTGGCCGACAAGGGCGTCACCCTGGATGTCAGCACGGCGGCCAGGCAATGGCTGGCCGAGCATGGTTTCGACGAGCTTATGGGCGCACGCCCCATGAAGCGGGTGATCCAGGACAACATCAAGCGACCGCTGGCCGATGAATTGCTGTTTGGCGGCTTGTCCGAGCACGGCGGGACCGTCACCGTCGAAGTCGCCGAGGACAAGGCTTCCCTGGCCTTGAGTATCAAGGCCGCGAATGATTCCGAGGTGGTGCAGGCCTCGCCCGAGGCCTGAAAGCGCGCGGCTTCTTACTTCATGCGGTAGGTGATTCTGCCCTTGGTGAGGTCATAGGGCGTCATTTCGACCTTGACCCGGTCTCCGGTGAGAATGCGGATGTAATTCTTCCGCATGCGACCGGAGATGTGAGCAGTGATGACATGTCCATTATCCAGTTCCACACGGAACATGGTGTTTGGCAGGGTGTCGAGCACCTTGCCTTCCATTTCTAAGTGATCGTCTTTCGGCATAACCTTTGAGTGGGAAGTGTTAAAACCGAGTTATTGTGCCATCTTTGGCGAAAGACGCAAGCAAAAGCAACAGTTGCGGCAAGGAAAGTGAGGTTTTCACTCGGGAATCCGACTCGGGGTTCGGAGTTGTTCCGGCCGAAAGCCCTCTGCAATACGGTAATACAGGGTCCGAATGACCTCCCCATCGCGCATGATCCGGGCCTGTTCAAGGGGGCCGAGTCCGATCAGGGCCAGTTCCAGCCAGTCCTCGTCGATCAGCTTGGATGAATAATTGACCAGGATGACCGGTCTGCCGGGGTCGGTGTCTTCGTCGAACCAGAATTCCCACATCGATCCGCTCATGCCGATGATGTTCTGGGCGGTGATATGGTCGTGGCGGCCCTCTGGATGGTGAAAAGCCAGCGCGGCCGAAACGGCCCACTTGCTGGTGCCGGCCACGATCGGGTCTCGTCCCGTGCGCTCGGCGACCTCCTGCTCGATCTGCGCCACCGCTTGCGCCGTTTCCTGCCATCCCAGGTAGCCACTGTCGAAATCGGCCGTGCGCAAGCCTGGCAGGCCCAGGGTGAAGTAGTGCAGCAGCATGCCGTAGAGGATGACCAGTACGAGGGTGGACGGTATCCAGAGCCTCATCAGGCGCCCGTGCAGCCGACTCAGCGCGGACTGTCCCGGCCAGATGTCCCGGACCAGGCCGACCATGACCATGGGCAGCATGGCAATCCAGGCCGGCAAGGTCCAGTGAAACTTGATCACCGTAAACAGCCCGTAGATGAAAAAGACGGCGAGAGGAAACGCCGTCATGATCAGCATGAAGCGGCGACGGCGCTGATCGGGCTCCAGTTGTTGCCGAACCGGGCCGAAGGCCTGGAAACAGGCGACGGCCAGCACCGGAGACAACAGCAAAAGCGCATAGACGATAACCAGATAGCTGGCAAAGTCCGGGTTCTCGAACAGTCGACGGGTACCCTGGAACAGGAATGAAGCCCAGTCATGCTGCCAGTTCCAGACCAGCACCGGCATGAAGATCAGGGTTGCCAGGAGCACGGCCAGGTAGGGCTGCGGGCGGAAGAACCAGCGCCGGGCGCCGGGGTCAATCAGCATGAACAGCAAGGCGGCCGGAGCGAGCAGGGCGATGGTGTACTTGGCCAGCAAGCCCAGCCCCATGGCCAGGCCAAGGCCCAGGAATGCAGTCGGCTCGTCGTCGATCAGGGCGCGCTTGAAATAGTAAAGCGCAGCCACCCAGGCGACGATCATGGGGGCGTCCGGCGTCATCAGGACACCTGAAACGGTGAAAAAGGGCACCACGGCAACGGCCAGTACGCACAGCAGGCCGGCAGTGCGCCCGCCCATCGTGGCGCCATAGCGGTAGAAATACCAGGCCCCCATCAGGCTCAACGGAATCAGCATGGCGCGCACGCCGAAGATCGTGTCGCCGAACAGGGCCGTTCCCGCGGCGATCAGCCAGCCGACCAGGGGTGGATGGTCCAGGTAGGACAGGGCCAGGTGCTGGCTGTACATCCAGTAATACATCTCATCCGGAATCAACTCGACCTGTCCCATGTAAAGCATGCGCAGTACCAGCACGTAGGCAAACAGGCCGAGTGCCGCCAGGTGCCAGCGCACCCGGGGGATGACGCCCGATGCAGTCGAGGCAAAAACGTAGAAGGCAGAACCCAGGTAGTTGACCCCGGCGGTCACCACGATGGCCGGGAAGATCGCCAGCATGGGCGGCAAGTTGAAAACCTGGACCAGCAACACCAGTACGCCGCCGCGCATCATCAGTGCCAGTATCGCGACAGTGAAAAAACGCAGGTAGCGCAGCGACAGTTTCATGTCGGCCTGGGCATCCCCGCTGAAGGTCCAGCGATAATTGAGGGCGAAGTTGGTCAGCGTGGCGACGACGAAGCTGGCGACGTGGGCCGAGCCCAGTCGTGCTCCGCTGCTGAGCAGGAAGTGGAAGATAAGCAAGTCGACCAGCATGCCGCTCAAGCCCACCAGGCCGAATTTCGACGCGCTGCCCAGGGAGATGCGGCCACCGCCCAGGTAACTGAGGCGCTGAAGATAGGTCAGCTGCTGCTTCAGGCCCAGTTTTGACTGGCCATGCTGCCGATCCTCGAAGGTGATGGGTACTTCAGTCGTGCGAATGCGATCGCCGCCCTGAACCAGGATCTCAAGCAGGATCTTGTAGCCGGCGGCATGGGCCGGCAGGGCCAGCAGACGCTCGCGGGAAGTGGCGAAAAACCCGGCCATGGGATCGGCAACGTCAGTGAACGGCCAGGCCAGCAGCGTGGCGGTACGCGAAGTCAGGTGCCTGATCCAGGGCCAGCCGCTCGTTCGCCCCCCGGGGGCGTGCCTGGAGCCGATGCTGACGTCGTGGCTGCCGGCGCGCAGAGGCGCCAGCAGGTCAGGGAGGCGCTCTGGCGGATGCGAACCATCGGCATCCATGACCGCCACCCATTCACCGTGCGCTGCCCTGGCGCCGGCAAGCACCGAGGCTGACAGGTCGGGTGGGCCCTGGCGTTCGATGACTCGGACCGGATAGTCGGCGGCCCAGGCCTTCGCCCGGGCGACGGTCTCATCGCGCGAGTTGTCGTCGACGATGATGACTTCCATCCGGTCGCTGTCCGGCAGGCTGGCAAAAACGCGCTCGAGCAGCCGATCAATGTTTTTGCCCTCGTCGAGCGTGGGCACCACGATGGAATACTCCGGAGCGCATTGCTGACCGTCGTCACTGTTGGCAGAATGTCGAGTCATGGCAAGACGGGCGGCCGCTGACGGTTGAGGTGGCCGCGTATTGTCGCTGATTCGTTTCGGCAATGGAAATTCACTTCCAAAAATCGCCGTGACAGGCCTTGACAGTCTGAAAAATATGCCTAGAATGGGCGGCTCGATTGCGGGAATAGCTCAGTTGGTAGAGCACAACCTTGCCAAGGTTGGGGTCGCGAGTTCGAGTCTCGTTTCCCGCTCCAA